>JAGQVV010000019.1 GCA_020437805.1 Flavobacteriales bacterium | reverse complement strand
TCCAATACGTTGAAGATCGAATCGCTGACGTAAGGGTGGTGGTGGATCAGTACGCCCTCGATCACGTTATGCTCCAAGCCGGACCCCGAAACCATGCGGTCGCGTTGCAGCCACGTGGTGCCGTTCTCTTGCCTCATCACATCGAAACCACCCGGAATGTCCAACCGTACGCCGTGATAGCTGTGCACTTGTTCGGATACGGCTTCATCGCGCTCCTTTGCCAAGCGCTTCGCCACGCGCTGAAGTTGGTGGCGTTGGAAAAGTTGCACAGTGTTCTCCGCCACTTTGGCGAAGGAGCGGTCCCAATTGGCACCATTGGTGGCGGACACCTGCATCAGGGCCTGCCCACGTGCGTACCGGTCCATGTACGGGCCTGTGCGGGCGGTATCATTCCCGATCACGGCATAGAGCACAGTGTGGTGTGTGCGCAGGAGCGAACCGAAGTTGTGCGGTGTGCATTGCACCACCTTGAAAAGCGGCTCACGCTGTGGCAGGGTGGTGATCGGGCGTTCCAGCACAGAGCGGACCAATGCCCCGGGTGCGCTCTCCCAATGGCCTTTGTCCATGACCACCAGCACCTCACCTTGGGCGCCGGATGCGTTGGGCAGGCGCTTGCTTTCTGTACCGCAGGACAGGAGTGTGATCACCAGGATCGGCAGCAGGTACCTCATCCTTGCGGGGTGCCCACTTTGATCTTGCGACCGGGCTTCAAGCCCTCCTTCTCCAGTTCGGTGTTCATCCGCTTCAGGTCGTCCACGGACACGCCGGGGTAGCGCTGTGCGATGTCCCAAAGGGTATCGCCGGGCTGTACTTCGTAATAGATGAAGGCTTCTTGCCCATCGGTCTTCGGTGCTATCGCGCTCACTTGCTGGGTGGTGTAGCCCACCTTCAGCTTTTCGCCCGTGTGGATCGTTGTACCACGGATGTTGTTCAGGCGTTTCAAGTCGGTCACCGAGGTGTGGTACCGCTGCGCTATTACGCCCAGGGATTCCCCCCGGCGCACGGTGTGATAGCGAGGCACACTGCTTTTGTTGGACTGCAGGGCGATCCCCTCGTCGGACTTCACTTCAGTGGCAGGGGCAGCTGCCTCATTCAGTGCGGCATAGCGCAGGCTGTCCTCATTGTTCACGAACACGCCAGCGGCCTGCTTGGGCAGGTACAGCGTGACGGGTTGGTCCACATCGGGGATCACACCCAGCTTGAACGTGGGGTTCAACTCCTTCAATTCCTCGGCGGTGCTGCCCATCAGCGGAGCGATGTTGCCCAGGTCCACGGGGTAGCAGACCTGCACCGTATCAACTTGGTGGGCACAGTAGGTGGGTACCACGGGATAGAGGTTGTGGTCAGCGGCATGGGCGAATACGTAGTTCACCGCAATGAAGGCTGGCACATAGCCCCGTGTTTCACGCGGCAGGTGGTCGTAGATCTTCCAATAATCCTTGTGGCCCCCGCTGCGGCGGATCGCCTTGTTCACATTGCCCGGCCCGCAGTTGTAGGCCGCCAAGGCCATTTCCCAGTTGTCGTACATGTTGTACAGGTAGGTCAGGTACTTGCAGGCGGCCTCGGTGCTCTTGTGAAGGTCATGCCGCTCGTCCACATAGCTGTCCGCCTTCAGGCCGAACATCTTGCCCGTGGGCAGCATGAACTGCCAAAGGCCCACGGCCCCGGCCCGGCTGCGCGCAGCCGGGTTCAAGGCGCTTTCCACCACGGCCAGGTACTTCATTTCCAGGGGCATGCCATAGCGGTCCAGGTACTCCTCGAACACGGGAAAGTAGAGGTCCGAAAGGCCCAGCATACGCGAGGTCATTTCCCGTTTGCGTACCGCATAGAGATCGATGTATGCCTGCACGCTGCCGTTGTACACCAGGTCGAAGGGGGTCTGGCCATCGAGGTATTGCAAGCGATCCTGGTAGGTGGCCTCCGGAAAGGCCGGGATGTAGGTCGGAGGATAGCCGTGTACGTTCAAGGCCAGGGTATCGGCGCTCAAGGGAGAATTCTTCAGCCAGGGCAATGCCGCCAGCTCGTCCAGCCGCGCCACCATCGGGTCATCGTGCAGCAAGGGCAACGGTGCTGCCGGTTGTGCCAGCAACAGCGCTGGGAGGGCAGCGGCAATCAAAAGGAAGAGAGGGCGGAGCAACATGGGCACGAAATTATCCCTAATACGTCCGAACGGACCGTTTGTTATGTCCACAGGGCGCTGTGTGGACCGCGATCGGAAGCGGTGTTGGTGTTGACCAGGCATGAACAAGGCGGGCTGGACGGAATGCACGAGTGCGCCCAAGAACCGTGCCTTGGTGTGGTTGTTTGGGATACGTGTTCCACTTGTCACTTGAACTAGAACGTGATCAACGCGTTCTTTGGTAAGGCTCGGGTAGAACACAGGGTTAGCCCCCGTGAAGTCTTGACCGCCGATTAGCGCGCCATTCCGTGTATGACCACGACCTCCCGATCACCGAAGCCGTACTCGACGGTGGGCTGGTCAACTCAGCCCGAACGGCCCGTTCAGTTCCAATGCATTTCATCGGTCCGCCCCAGCCTATCTTGGCCGGATGTCCATTGCCCACCACCTTTTTTCCTCACGATACGGTGGGTGGTGGATGGTGCTGCTGGTATTGTTGGCATACTGGCCCGTAAGCACTTTCCAGCACAGCTTATCTGCTGGGGACACATTGGATTGTTGGCTGCCTTGGCGATTCTTCCTATCGGCGACCATGCAGGATGGAGCACTACCGGCATGGAACCCGTACCAGCAAATGGGCTATCCTGTACACGCCGACCTACAGGGCCCCGCGTGGTATCCGGAAGCCTTGTTGATCGGCGGAACGATAGGGCACAGTACCTACACGCTCTCCTTGCTCTTTCTGGCCTACGTGATCATAGGTGGCTTGGGTATGCGCCATTTGGTGATGCAAATGGGTCTGGAGGCCCTGCCTGCGTTCTTGGCGGGGGTGGCATATTCGCTCAGCGGTTTCTTCACCGGCCATGCAATGCACTTCTACGCCGTGATCAGTGCTGCTTGGTTGCCCTGGCTTTGCTGGTCGGCGTTGCGCCTGTTGGATGATCCATCTGCGAGAAACGCGTTGATCGCAAGCGTATTTCTGTTCTTTCTCCTCACCGGGGGGAACCATACCTTTTTGATCATCGCTAGCTATCCTTTGCTGGCGCTGGGGCTGAGTGCTCTGTTTCACACGTGGAAGAGGGAAGGCCGCTGCCAGGCTACCAGGGTCCTGTGCGCCACCGGGTTGATGGTCGCTACGGCGTTCGTCCTTTCAATAGGCACCTTCCATGCTCTATTGGAAGTCGGGCCGTACATGGACCGTTCGCAAGGCATGACGCTGGAAGCGGCAGCGGTGGACCCCTTCACACCACGTGCGGCACGCTCTCTTCTCCTGCCTTGGCTGGCCACCTTGGATCCAGCGGAATTGGGCACTGACATGACCATGGCCAACGGCTATTTCGGCGCGTTGATGCTTCCCTTCGTAGTGGTAGGTATGCTGCGCCACCGTGGGGTGCGTGAACGGATATTCTTGGTCACTGCTGTGCTCGCCGCGTTGGCCTCATTCGGATCGGCGCTACCTGTGCATGAATGGTTATGGCGCTACTTGCCCGGCATGGATCTGTTTCGCTTTCCGGCCTATTTCCACTTCTTCGTGATGTTCTGCGTATTGCCCATCGCCGCGCGTGGTTTCTCCGAGGTGATGCTGAAGGGCCGTCTCAAAACATTGTACCTCACTGTCCTTGCGCTTTCGGCATCGATCGTCGGGGCAATGCTTTTCTCGGCTGAATGGGCCGGATGGCCCGCGGTCGAGCTACCCGTGATGGAATGCATCAATGGTACGGCGGTGGGTACCCGCATCGTCGTGAACGGCTGCATAGCACTCGTCTTTTTCGGCATCGCTTTCGCCGCCGTCCGGCGGCGGCCCCAGCCCCGGCTCATGGCATCATCGATCGTGCTCGAATTGCTGATCGCGGTCCAGTTCACCCAATGGGGCACGGCCTTGGCCACGGTATCCCCATCGGCGATCCAATGGCGTATCGACGCCCAGCCCGTTGGACCGACTGTGCCCGAACTGCTTCCCATGGCCACGAGTCGGGATGGATCGCAGATCATGCATCACCTGTGGCGTAATACGCAGGTGTTCCGCGGCGTACCCACCCATGATGGGTTCAACTCCTTCTGGCTGTCTGATCATTTGGAGCTTGAGTCGGAACACCCTGACCTGTTTCGGGCGATGCAAGGCATGCCCATGGTGTATCTCGCGCGTGCTGTTTTGAACGACCCGAAGGAGGTGGAACTTGTAGAGGACGGTGCCGTGGCGCTTATCACCGACCCGGCGTTGCTGTCCGGAGTTCGTCCCGCTGCGCCCGGGGATCGCGTTTCCCTTATGTCGTTCGACCATAATTCAATGGGTTTGAATGTTGCCGTCCGGAACAAGGCGTTCATCGTGTTTCAACAGAACAACTACCCCGGCTGGGAGGTGCTGGTGGACGGCGAGCCGGTGGCCGTGCACAGTGCCAACATCGCGGCGTTCGGGGCGGTTGTACCCGCTGGGGAACACATCCTGGAGGTGCGTTATCATAAGCCGGTATTGGTATGGCTTCGCTGGATCTCGTTCGTTGCATTCATGCTGATCCTGTTCATATTGGCATGGACCGCTCCGAATGGGCGTTTCGCTTGGCTGGTCGGTGCATCATTTGTGTTGCTCGGCTTCCTTTGGTCTTACCATGGACACAGACCGAAAGCACTGCGGATCATGGATGAATGGCCTGGACTTGCCAAAGACCTGTCCGCGTACCCTGGAATTCCCGTCGTGTTGAATACGGATCGTCCTTGGAGCGTGGGTCCCGGCCCTTGGACCACTGTCCGGGTGGACCGTCCTGACCATACCGAAGCATTGGATGTCGCCTTTGCGTCCACGGATTCGGATAGCGCATGGTGCGCATGGGCAGGCCTTCCTTTCACCCCTGCCATGCGGGTGTGGGCGATGGATCGTTTCGGCCCACCACGCTCCTGCTCGGGCAATGAGGACGCAGGCGCATGGTTGATGGTGAAGGACGCCTCAGTGGTTCAGGCGGCAGAGGTGCTTTTTCGCGACCTGGGCGGTGATGGCATGACCTTGGTGGATCCTGCATCGCCGTATTCCACGGCGTTCAGGGTCCCAGTGAAGGAGCTTCGTTCCGATCATGGGGACCACTTGGTCATCGACGTTCGCTTCAAAGCGGGAGAGGGTGCATTGGGCAGGGTGGTCTTGGAGCGCAAATGCGATGAACGCAACACGGCCTATGAAGCGGTACCATTCGGCGAAGACGATACCGAAGGGCAGTGGCGAAGCGTGTACATTGTACGCCCAATGGGACTTCTTGGGGCCGATCAGGAAGAGCTAGGGATCTATCTGTGGAATGCTTCGAGTGAGCCGCTCATGGTATCAGACCTGAGGGTGCGCACCATATGCCTTGGCGAACCAAGCCCCTGATCGGGAGGCCGGGAACCGAACGTAGGAACCGGCCTCAGCAGCCGAACAAATGCTTCCCGGCCGCCAGCAGTCGTGCTTCATCAAAGGGCTTGGCGGTGAGCTGCACGCCGAAGGGCAGTCCGTTGCTGTGCGTGCCAGTGGGCAGGCTTATGGCAGGAACGCCCGCAAGGTTGGCCTGCACCGTGAAGATGTCCTGCAGGTACATGGCTACAGGATCGGTGATGGCGCCATGGGCGAAGGCCGTGGTGGGGCAGGTGGGGCTCAGGATCAGGTCATACTTCTCAAATGCCGCCAGGGTGTGGTCGCGGATGATGCGGCGCACGCGCTGGGCTTGTGCGTAGTACGCGTCGTAGTACCCAGCGCTGAGCACGAAAGTGCCCAGTAGGATGCGCCGTTTCACCTCCGGCCCGAAGCCTTCGGTACGGCTCAGGCGATAGGTCTCGTCCACGCCCTGTGCCACTTTGCTGCGGTGCCCGAAACGGATGCCATCGAATCGGGCCAAGTTGCTGCTGGCTTCGGCCGTGGCAAGGATGTAGTACGTGGGCACTTGATGGTCCAAGAGTGGCACATCGAGGGGTTCCACCGCGTGCCCTTCGGCCTTCAGGCGATCGATGTGTGCTTGCAGATGGGCCACCACTTCGGGGTCCATGCCTGCGCGTTCCAGCCCTTCGCGGTAGTAGCCGATGCGCAGCTTGCCCGGATCAGCGAGGGTGACGGGCTCCACAGGCTTGCGGCTGGTGGTGCTGTCCTTGGGGTCGTGCCCGGCCATGACCTCGTACACCACAGCTGTGTCGGCCACGCTGTGCGCGAAGGGACCGATCTGGTCGAAGCTGCTGGCGAAGGCGATCAGGCCATAACGGCTGATGCGTCCGTAGGTGGGCTTGAAGCCGATGGTGCCGGTGAACGACGCGGGCTGTCGTATGGAACCACCGGTATCGCTCCCGAGGGCCACGTGTACGATTTTCGCCGCTACACTCGCCGCGGCGCCGCCGCTGCTGCCGCCGGGCACTTTGGTAGGGTCCACCGGGTTCTTCACGATCCCAAAGGCGCTGTTCTCGTTGCTACTGCCCATGGCGAACTCGTCGCAATTGGTGCGGCCCAGGATCACCGCATCGGCGGCAAGCAGCCGCTCCACCACGGTGGCACTGTACAACGAGGTGAAACCTTCCAGGATCTTCGAAGAGGCGCCCACCTTGTGGTCCTTGTAGCAAATGTTGTCCTTGAGGCTGAGCAGCATGCCCGCCAATGGACCAGCGGTACCGGCCTTCACCTTGGCATCCACCGCAGCGGCTTGCGCCATGGCCGATTCCGGGAACAGTTCAAGGAAGGCGTTGAGGTCCTGTTGACGCTCGGCTGCCGCCAAGGCCAACTCAGTGGCGCTGTGCACAGTGGACCCGCCTGAAAGCGCAGCACGGGCCTCGGTAAAGGTCTTGTGGGAGCTCACGCCGTAAGGATCACTTGCCCTCGTCCTTGGGCTTGTCCTCGTTCTTGCTGGCGTCCTTGAACTCCTTCATGCCTTGCCCCAGACCGCGCATGAGCTCTGGGATCTTCTTGCCGCCGAATAGAAGGAGCAGCACCACCACGACCAGCACGATCTGCCATGGGCCGATGACACCGAGAAGGATGGACAAGGGAAATGTGGACATGGCCATGCGGGATTGAGGGTCAAAGGTAGGGGTCACTGACCAGTTGTCCGTTGTCAGAGGCTTCCGTGCGTTGGCCGAGTATGTGCCTTGCTCGGAACAAGAACAAGGGTCGTGTGTGGGCGGATGAATGCGAGGCCCGTGAGGTTCCCGTTCAACGCCGTCCATTCACGGTTCCTGGTTCAGCGGAAGAGCCACGGACCGGGATCGATCTTCACCAAGCCATCGACGGTGATCTTCCAGATCTCCACGTGGGCGATCGAACCGTTGTCATCAGTAAGCACCGTGCCCAAGGTGGCCTTTGTATCCACCTTCTGGCCCTTGGCCACGCTCACCTCGCGGAGGTTGCTGTACACTGTTCGGTAAGCGCCGTGGGTGAGGATCACGGCTTTGCCTGCTCCGGGGATGATGATCACGCTGCTCACTTCGCCACGGAACAAGGCACGCACGCCGGCCCCCTTCTCGGTGGTTATATCGATGCCATTGTTCTCGATCACGATGCCCGGCAGCACAGGGTGAGCTTGCTTTCCGAAGCGACTTGTGATCACACCTTTCTCCACGGGCCATGGTAGCTTCCCCTTGTTCTTCTCGAAGTCGGCATTGAGTTCTTTCGCCTCGGGGGTGAGCGTAAGGTCCAGCTTACCGGATGTTGCCGTTGACCCTGGTTTGGGTTTGGGCTTCAGTTCCTTTTCGATGGCCTTGCGGATGGCGGCGTCCAGTTCCTTGCGCTGCGATTCTTGTTTGCGTTGGGTTTCGCGCAGGCGGCCTTCCTCCTTCTTCAAGGAATTCAATGCGCTCTGTTGACCACCGCGGTCGGCGTTGAGCTTTTGCCGTTCGGCCAGCTGCTGTCCGACCAGCTTGCTCTTCTCTTCGCGCTGCGTCTTCAGGTCTTCCAAGCGCACATCGATGGTATTGCGCGTTTCCTCGATCAGTGCGGCCTGCCGTGTTCGTTGTTCGGCGATCTGTGACAAATAACGCGAGCGACGATAGGCCTGTTGGAAGCTCGCAGAGGCGAAGAGGTAGCTCATACGATCATAGGAACTGCGGTTGCGGTAGGCGAACTGCAGCATGCGACCATACTCCTCCTTTAGCTTCTCCAGGTCAGCATTCAGCGATGCCACCATCTCCACATCCTCACGGATCCGTTCATCCACCCGGTACAGCTCACTGTTCATGGTGTGGATAAGCTGTTCGCGTGCGTTGATCTGGCTTTCGAGCAGGCGCAACTGAGCTTGGGTCACGTTCTGGTCCTTCCTGGCCTGTTCGATCAGCGCGGTGGTGGTGCGGATCTGGTTGTCGAGGGCAGAGCGTTTCTTCTTCAGGTCCGCGCTGTTCTGCGCCTTGGTACCATGCATGCAAAGTGCGAGCAGCAGCAAGAGGGCAGTGCGAATGGGCATCCACCAAGCGAACGAAAAATGGCGGGTGCTGAAGGTGCTGTTTGTTCCGCGTGGTGCGCTCATGGCATGGGTTCGTACTTCTCCGGCACCCTGAAGTTCATCGGCAGTGGCCCCTCCAGCTGTATGCGGGAAAGTTCCAAGATACCGCGTGCCTGTCTATCGGGTTCGCTCAACGTGATGCTGATACGAGTGGGAAGGAAGAGTTCTTCGACGCCTCCTCGTTGTTCATAACGCACGTCAGCGGTCTGGTCGCGTATCAGGTCGGCAATCTGAACGCGCGTCACCTGAAAGCTGTCGGGTTCTATCCAGTAGCGCAGCACGATGGCCTCCTTTTCCTCGGCTTGGCGCAGCGTGCGCTCCAAGCGCCGATCGGTCATATCCTTGTCCTTCGAGAGCGTATCTCCCGGGCTGATATCCTCCGCTGCACGGATGAATCGGCGCTTCTCCTTGCTGGTGAGGATGTAATGGCCATCCTCCCTGTCGGATCGGTATTTCTCCTTCGGGTCCAAGCCTACGGGCAGGCCCAGTAGTGCTTGCTGGAAGAGCGCGAGGCTCGGTTGCAGGCCGAATCTCGCCCTGGCCGCCATCGTATCGCCGATGAAGTACCGATCATGGAGCTTGTCCAACAACTTCAGGCTGTCCGGGGTAAGTAGCACGCGGGCCACTTCGATCCCCAGGGCCGGTACCACGCTGACCCACGCGGCACTGTCACGGGTACTTCGGATATGCGCCTTGAAACTCTTGTTGCCGTCAGGAAGCTCCAGTTCCACACTGGCTTTGGCGGAATAGTATCGCAAGGTGTCCAAGTGCGGATGCAGCAATCGCTCCGTAAGCTTTTCCGCCGACCTGGCGGGCAGCTCCGGCTTGATGATCGGGATGGGCTTGCTGGACTTGCAGCCAGCGGAGAACAGCGCGAGGCCGAGCAGAAGACCGCTTATGCCCACGGGCCTCATTCCACGCGGACCCCTTCGTTGATCTTGCGTTCCAACATCTCGCTGGCACCCCCCAAGGTACGGGCACGTTCCCACTGTTCCTTGGCGCCGGAGGTGTCGCCGAGCTCGAAAAGGATATCGCCATAATGCTCCACCACCACACCATCGGGCGGTCCGGAGGCGAGCGCCTTTTCGATCCAGGTACGGGCCTCGGGGAACTTGCCCGCTCGGAAGAGGATCCACGCATAGGTATCCATGTAGGTGGCCGATGTTGGAGCGAGTTCCAAGGAGCGTTTGCTCATGCGCTCTGCCTTCTCCAGCTGTTCGTTCCGGACGCTGAGGTAGTAGGCGTAGTTGTTCAAGGTGCCGGCATTGTCCGGTTCCATGGTCAGGGCCTTTTCGTAGGCTTTGTCGGAATCGCTGTAACGTTTCGCCTCGTTGTACGCATCGCCCAAGCTGCTCCAGAACTGGGCGGAAAGGGGCTTGTTGTCCACCACCACATCCCGCCCGGTGATCAGGGTCTCAATGGCTTCGTCGTGCTGGCCGAGTTGGCTCAGGGCGATCCCGTTGTACAGGTAGGGTTCAGGTACGGTGGGGAAAAGGCCGATGGTCTCCTCGGCATCGGTGTGCAGGGCTTGGTGGTCACCGAGCTGGAGGTCCAGCTGCAACAGTTGCATGTGGATCGGAAAGCGTTCCTTCTCCGTGCGCAAGGCCTCGCGGAACTGGTCCCGGGCCTCCTCGAACTTCCCATCGCGCATCAGGAAATCGCCGTGGATGGTATGCGGCTTCCCGCTCTCCGGATGGGCCTTCTCGAGTGCTTCGATCAGGTCGTACGAGCGCTTGATGAGGTCCGGCCGATCGTTGGGGTTCAGGCCTTCGTTCTCGGTCATCTCGAAGAATCCGATCAACACCTGCATCTTGGCATCGATGTCGAGGTCGGGGTCCAGGAAGGCTTCGCCGAGCTCGTGGTAGGCCTCATCCATCTTGCCCGTGCTGTAATAATGCTCGGCCAAGGCGATCCTCAGCATGCTGTTGCCGGGATCAAGCTCCAAGGCCTTCTTGTATTGTGCCAATGCTTTTTCGCTTTCTCCTTGCTGGTCGTAGAGTTCAGCCAATAGTGCTTGATAGCGCGGGTCCTCCGGGTTGGCGAGGATGGCACGCTGCACCAGTTCTTCCGCATCCTGTGTGCGTCCGCTTTCCATCAGCATGCCGAACTGTTGCATGGCCACCTCTTCGTTCAGTCCGAAGCGTGCTTCCACATCGGCATAGACCTTCACGGCCTCATCCACCTTACCGCTGTAGGCCATCATGTTGGCCATGTCGAGATACACCTCATAGCGATCGGGCCACTTCGCAAGCACCTCTTGGTACACTTTCACGGCATCGTCCAGTTGACCGTTCTGGGAATAGAGGTCGGCCAGCAGGAATCGGTACCAGATATTCTCCTTGTCACTCGCCACGGCCTTCTTCGCATGGTCCACGGCGCCTGGGAAATTCTGGCCTTGGTGGTAGAGCTTGCTCAGTTCGAAATGGGCGGCACCATTACCGGGGTCCACTTTGAGGCATTGCTCGTACAACTGCATGGCCTTGGGTATTTGTCCGCCGAGCCTTGCTTGCGTCGCCTCCATGAAGAGGCGCATGGTCCTTGCCCGTTTATCCGCGGAAAGGTCCGCGGCCACCTCGGTGTCGGGGTCGATCGCGGGTTTCTCCGTGACCGCTTTGGACCCACCGCATGCGGCGAGCAGCAGGAGCAGAAGCGCCCAATAGCCATGACGCACCATGCTTTGCGGTCCACCATTTGGAGCGGTGGCGCTCGTTGGTACGTCCATGGTCATGTTCATCCTAAGGTACTATCGTCGCTCATGCTCACATCCAACGCTGTGCCGGTCACGATGGCACGTTGGCCGATCATGCTGTTGTCCATCACACAGTCCTGTACGCGCGTATGTCCACGCAGGATCGAATTGCGGACCACACTACCGGTGATAGTGGCCCCGGCTTCGATGGAGACGTTCGGGCCCACGATGCTGTTCGAGAGGGTCACGTCCTTGCCGATGAAGCACGGTGGTATCACCACGCTGTTGGTGCTCTTCAAGCTCTCGCTCACCAGGTCCTCACTGTCCTTCAGGAAACCAAGCACCTTGGTGTTGGTGTCCACCATGGCGTTCTTGTTGCCACAGTCCATCCACACGTCCACGCTGCCTGCCTTCAAGCGCGCTCCCTTCTGCTTCATGTTCTCCATGGCGTTGGTGAGCTGGTATTCGCCCTTGTCCTTGATGTCGTTATCGATCAAGTACTGCATCTCCTTGCGCAGGTACTCGCCATCGGCGAAGTAGTAGATGCCGATGATGGCCAGGTCGCTAACGAAGGTCTGCGGCTTCTCGATGAACTCCGTGATGATGCCTTTATCATCCAGTTTCACCACGCCGAAGGGTTTCGGGTCCTCCACTTTGTTCACCCAGATCACGCCGTCGCAGTCCTTGTCCAGTTCCAGCTTGGCGCGGAAGAGCGTATCGGCGAAGGCCACGATCACGCGACCGTTCAAAGCGCTTTGGGCGCAAAGGATGGCGTGGGCGGTGCCGAGCGCGGTCTCTTGGTAATGGATGGTGCCTTTTGCGCCGATGCCCTTGGCAATAGCGACCAGTTCCTCCTCCACCTTCTTGCCGAAGGCGGGATTGGTCACGAAGGCGACCTCCTCCACGGGCTCACCGGCCACAGCGGCCAGGTCCTCCACGAGGCGTTGTACGATGGGCTTGCCCGCAATGGGCAGCAATGGCTTGGCGGTGGTGTGGGTGTGCGGACGCATCCGCTTGCCCATGCCCGCCATGGGGACGATGATCTTCATTCAGCTCATTTGCTCAGTTCGCGCCGGTGTGGCCGAAGCCCCCGGCGCCGCGTTCCGAGGCGCGAAGGTCCGGAACTTCCTCGAAACTCACCCGTAGGTAGCGCGCGATGACCAATTGGGCGATCCGCTCACCATCCTTCACTACAAAGGCCTCCTGCCCGTGGTTGATCAGCAACACGCAAACCTCACCGCGGTAATCGGCATCGATCGTGCCCGGGCTGTTGAGCACCGTGATGCCGTGCTTGAAGGCGAGTCCGCTTCGGGGTCGCACTTGGGCCTCGGTACCTTCCGGTAATTCAAGGAAGAGCCCTGTGGGGATCAGCGCATGTTGGCCGGACTCCAGTGTGATGGGATCATGCAAGTTGGCACGGAGGTCCATGCCTGCGCTATGCTCGGTGGCGTATTCGGGCAGAGGGTGCCTGCTTTTGTTGATGAGCCGGATGGGGAGTGCATCAGCGGTCTTGGTGCTCATGGGTGCAAAGGTCGTATTGGTTCCGTGGCCTTGGCGTGGTGTTCATCATTTGCCCTGAACCGCAGCACGCCTCAGGTCGTCATTGAACAGGACAGCGACGGGAATTTCGCCTATGTTCCTGAATTGAAGGGTTGCCGCACGCAAGGTGACAGAACGGAGGAAGCGATGAAGTGAATCTAGGAAGCGATCGACCTGTACTTGAGCACGCATCGGACCCGATGACCACTACGATTTCGTTCTCGCGCCTTGGTGTTCGTGAGCAAGGTTGTCTCTTCCGCTATGGCTTGTTCATGGACCGCGGCCTGCCGGTCATGGTGTTCGTATCAATTGGCCCGTTCCACGGACCATACCACTTGCATCGATCATGATCAGCCGATAACCGCCAGCGGCCATGGCGTTCGTGGAGAATTCGAAACGACCGTTCAGGGGAACGATGGTCCGTACCAAATTACCGGCAGCGTCATACACGTTCAATACGTGAGTCGGTCGCACGTCCATCCCCGAGACGACAACCTGATCACCGGTCGGGTTGGGCAGGATCAGCAATCGGTTCGGGCGGTTGTCCCCTTCCATCATACCGGAGGTCCCTTCGTCGGCACAACGAGGACATGGAAGGGTGCCGGGCAAGGAATAGGTACGAGACCCACTATCATTGACCAGCAGGAGGATCGGGCCATCTGGCGTGTCGATGATCGGCGGGGAGTCAGTGATCGTGCTCGCGCTGGCTATACCACCGAGGCCGTACGTCGTGTCCTCGAACAGGATCGTGCCATCGGTCCGTGCGATCAGACAACCGTAGTTCCCGGTGGCCGTACCATACGTCCGGATGATGTATTCGATTGTGCTCGGGTCATTATCGAACAAAGCTTCGGTGATGTACCCGGGGTTCGATAAGTAGACACGGCCCATGTGTGCAGGCGGATACGTACAGGAGAGAAAAGGGGTCATGTCCGTCTCTACCAGATCGAAGCCGGATACCCCATGAGTGAACAGTTTCGGTCCGGCTTGCTCCAGTGAGACCATGGTGTTGTACCGAACGGTTGAATTCGCCAACGCGGTGATCTGGGCGACGCCGAGGATGGGCTGGAACAAGCTGACCAACCATAGGAGCAATGGAAGACGTGAGGTCATAGGGTGATCCGGATCTGGTTTCATGTAAGACTCGAAGTTACGAAAGGATGTGTGCCCTTGATGGAACGAACGACAAGACCGGACCCCCGTCTTGGAGGGCTTGTGATCGGAACATGACGGGTCAGATGGGCCGGACCGACGTTGGTCTTCGCGATCAACCGCCCCGCGCGATGACTGAGCTCAAGGTCGTTCGCTCGGTCTTCCAGATCACGAACAGGAACAAGAGCAAGGCGAAAGAGCGAACGAGGTATTCCGGGGTCCCGGCCATCGGTAGTTGCTCGCAACCCCACCACGACACCACCGCGCCCGCCATGTATAGCAGGATCCGCGACACGTTGTAGGGTATGGGATAGTATTTCTGCCCCCACACATAGCTGATGATCGCCATCCCAGCGTAGCACGCCAGCGTGGCCCAAGCGCTGCCCATGTAACCAAGCACCGGGATCAGGGCGAAGTTGAAGGCGATGGTGATGCCTGCACCGATCAAGGCGATGGTGCCACCGGTCTTCGTGCGGTCCGTGAGCTTGTACCACACGCTCTGGTTGTAGTAGATGCCGAGGAAGACGTTGGCGAGCAT
>JAGQVV010000185.1:4578-5999 GCA_020437805.1 Flavobacteriales bacterium | reverse complement strand
CGAATGCTACCCGGGATGACCGTGATCGTACCATGCGACCACAACCAGACCAAGCAGGCCACCATGGCGATCGCTGAGCATGAAGGACCGGTGTACTTGCGCTTCGGACGTCCGAAATGGCCCGTGTTCATCCCTTCGGACATGCCGTTCACCATCGGTAAGGCCCAGCGCTTGATCGAAGGTGGTGATGTCAGCATCTTCGCTTGCGGCCACCTCGTGTGGCGTGCCTTGCAGGCGGCGGATGAACTTGCCAAGGACGGCGTGAAGGCCGAAGTGATCAACATGCATACGATCAAACCTTTGGACAAGGAAGCCGTCCTAAACTCCGTAGGGAAGACAGGATGTGCGGTGAGCTGCGAGGAACACAATCGGCATGGTGGGTTGGGCGATGCGATCGCACAGGTCCTGACCGCGAACGCCCCTGCTCCGCAGGAATTCGTGGCCGTGGACGACAGTTTCGGCGAAAGCGGCACACCGGATCAACTACTGAAGAAGTACGGATTGGATGTTCCGGATATCATAGTGGCGGCAAAACGCGCCATGGCCCGCAAATAGGACCCGACCAACAGCTGGCGGAATGAGCGATCTCTCCGACAGCGAATTGCTTGCACTCTTCCGAAAAGAGGACACGAAGCAATACGCATTCAATTTACTGGTGCGCCAATACCAGGAACGGCTTTATGCGTTCGTACGTCGAATGGTCACTGACCATGACGAGGCCAAGGACGTGCTCCAGAACACCTTCATCAAAGCTTGGTCCGGGTTGGACCGGTTCCGTGAGGATGCCCGGCTCTACAGCTGGCTATACCGTATCGCTCACAACGAAAGCCTCAGCCACTTGCGACGAATGAAACGAGGGCTGTTCGTGAGCGATACGAGCGTGATCGAACGTCTTTCCACCTCCTTGGACAGCTCCGAACACTTCAACGGTGATGCCATTGAACGTGCTTTGCAAAAGGCGATCATGCGACTGCCGGACAAACAACGCGCGGTATTCACCATGCGCTATTTCGAGGAAATGAAGTACGAGGACATGAGCAGCATTACAGGCACCAGCGTGGGCGCATTGAAAAGCAGTTACCACATCGCGGCGAAAAAGGTCGAAGCATGGTTACGGGCCGATCAAACCAAATGAACTGCTGCACGTCAAAAACACGATGATCATGGATGAACATCAGGACGAATTGAAGGACACGCCGATCCTGCGTGCTTCTTCACGGCGGGATGCGTTCGAGGTCCCTGAGGCTTTCTTCGATCGGTTCCCCCACACCGTTCAAGAGCGCATCCTGAGAACCAAGGGGCGTGGCACATGGATGTTGAACGGCCCCGCTTGGGCCATTCGCATAGCGTACATGGGGATCATTGCCTTGGTCGTTGGGCTGGCATTTTGGCACTGGCCTTCCGACCCGGAACCATCCGTA
>JAGQVV010000185.1:0-4515 GCA_020437805.1 Flavobacteriales bacterium | reverse complement strand
GACCTGCTCTTCGCCACTCTGTCAGGTGATCGACCCGTCATGAACACGGTGACCTTAGGCCTCTCGGAATACGAGATGACCGCCTATGTCGAGTACGAAGAGCTTTCCCTTGACCTTTTGATCGAAGAGCTATGAAATACGCAACACTCATCATCGCGATCCTCCTCGGCCCATGCACCATGAACACGAATGCACAGGAGAACGGCCCGCCCGAACTTTCGCAGGAGAGGATGAAAGAGATCGAGGCCCAACGAAGTGCATACATCACTGCCGCATTATCCTTGACGCCGGAGGAGGCTCAGCGTTTTTGGCCCTTGTTCAATGAGATGTCGGACAAACGTCAGGCCTTGCGAAAGGAGGACCGTGAACTGCATCGCTCCTTGGTGAAGGGCGGGAAGGACCCGACTGAAGCGGAAGCCGAGGTCATCCTTGAAAGGAGCCTGACCATTCGTGCCCGCGAACTGGACCTCGAGCGTGCCTACACCGAGCGGTTCAAGAAAGCGATCGGAGCCGTTAAGACGGTGAAGCTTGACAAAGCCGAACGGGACTTCCACCGGGAAGTGCTCAGGAAATACAAGGAGCAGTTGGAGGACAGGAGCGGTCCTCCTCCCCCCAGAGGTGGCCAGCGTTGAGTGTCCGTGGAAGTGGGCGACATTTGCCCGACAATGGACCACATTCGCCACGCATTCGAGGAACATCTGGCCGGAACGAGCCCACACCCGATCGGCTTGGACATCGTGCATGCTGAAGGCTGCGTACTGACGGATAGGAGCGGTGTACAGTACCTCGATCTGGTGGCAGGACTTGCGGTGAACAACGTGGGGCACCGCCACCCGAAGGTGATCGCCGCCATCAAGGACCAGTGCGACAGGTACCTCCATGTGATCCCATACGGGGAATTCATTCAAGAGCCCCAGGTCCGATACGCCCGGTTGCTCACCTCGCTGTTGCCTGATGGACTGGACCGTGTCTTCTTCGTGAACAGCGGCACCGAAGCGATCGAGGCGGCACTCAAGCTGGCCAAGCGCGTCACCGGACGGACGGCCATGGTCGCGTGCCACAAGAGCTACCATGGCAGCACCCATGGATCGCTGAGCATCACCGGTAACGAAGTGAAGAAGTACCGCAATCGGCCTCTGCTGCCTGATGTACATTTCATCACGTTCAACGATCTCAATGAACTGGATCGGATCGATGAACGCGTGGCTTGTGTCGTTGTGGAGCCGATCCAAGGCGATGCTGGGGTTCGTGCCGCTTCCAGGGAATGGCTTCATGCGACCCGGGCGAAGTGCACCGACACGGGTGCAATGCTGGTGTTCGACGAGGTGCAGACCGGATTTGGTCGTACCGGTAGGAACTTCGCATTTGAGCACCATGGGGTGCTCCCTGACATTCTAGTGCTCGGTAAAGCGCTTGGCGGGGGCCTTCCCATGGGGGCGTTCGTGGCCTCCAAGGAACACATGTCGTTGCTCACCCATGACCCGGTACTCGGTCACATCACCACATTCGGCGGCCACCCGCTCCCTTGCGTGTCCGGGGCCGCCGCACTGGAAGTGATGATCGCCGAAGCCCTGCCGAGGAACGCCCAGGATATGGGGGCCTTGTTCAAGGAACTTCTCGTGCACCCGGATGTCCGGGAGGTCCGTGGCGAGGGATTGATGCTTGCTGTGGAACTCGGGGATCCCTGCCGGGTCCAAGAGGTGGTGCACGCGTGCTTGGCCCAGGGGGTGCTCGGTTTCTGGTTCCTCTCCTGCCCCACCGCATTCCGGATCGCCCCCCCGCTCACCATCAACGAGGAACAGGTCCGCCGCGCGTCGCAGGTAATCCTGGCGGCTATTGATGGTTCGCCTCCCAGGTCTTGAGCCAAATGGATCCGAGGATCACACTTCCAGCCTCGGCCCGGGACCGACACGTCCCCGGACGCACCATGATGATCAAGGGCACGGGATCGCCCGACCGTTCCCGGGTCCAACACTGCCGAATCTCGAAGTATCAGGTACTCTGACGCCTTCGTGACTTGAATCACCGGAGCATCGTCGTACTTTAGGGGCCGTTCTTCAAATGCCAACACCTTAACGAACGAGTGCCCTATGAAACATTTGCTGCTCGGAATAGCCGCCTTCTCCCTCACCGTCAGTGCTTCCGCCCAGTCGCTATGCGGCACCGACATCATGCGGGCACAACGCATGGCGGAGGACCCCGACTACCTTGAACGGGAACGCCAGTATGAGGAGGAGATACAGCGCTTGGTCGCGAACGGTGCCGAATGGCGCGGCCGGGACGTCGTTGTAACCATCCCCATCGTGTTCCATATCCTTCACTTGAACGGGAACGAGAACATCAGCAATGAGCAGATCCTCGACCAGATGCGCATCCTGAACGAGGACTTCCGCGCGATCAATGCGGATCTCAACGAAGTGATCCCCGAATTCCAGGACCGGATCGGTGACGCCATGATCCAATTCGCACTGCCTACCAAGGACCCGTACGGCAACTGCACCAATGGTATCGACCGCAACCAAACCCCGGAAACGAACGTGGGTGATGACGGCTCCAAGCAGAACCCATGGCCGCGCGACAAGTACCTGAACGTATGGGTGGCGAATACCATGCGCAACGGTGTGGCCGGATATGCCTACTACCCAAGTGCCCTTAGTGGGCCGGTCGGTTCGTTGGCCGATGGTATCATCCTACTGAACGATTATGTCGGATCGAACGGCACCTCGAGCAGCTTCCGCTCACGGGCGCTCACCCACGAGATCGGACACTATTTGAACCTCGCTCACGTATGGGGCAACAACAACGGCTTGGAGGAAGGGAATCCGCCGCCCGGCCATATGGTGCCTGATTGCGGGGATGATGGGGTCGAGGACACTCCGTTGACCCGTGGATGGAACATCTGCCCGAGCAACACCGACACCTGGGCGGATTGTGATCCCGCGATCAAGGAGAACGTCCAGAACTACATGGAATACTCATACTGCTCACTGATGTTCACCGAGGGCCAGACCGAGCGCATGAGTGCTGCGTTGAACTCGGCGACCGGTGATCGTAGCAGCACATGGACGGAGGACAACCTCCGCGCTGTTGGTATTGCGGAAGGCTACGAGGCACAATGTCCACCGACCGCCGACTTCTACATGCGCACGACCACCTCCATGACCGGAAGCCAAGTGATCCCGTTCACCCCCACGGTGTGCACCGGTGTGGATGTCCGCTTTGTGGACAACTCGGTAGGTGCCTTCCCGACCAGCTGGGAATGGACATTCCAAGATGGGGAACCAGCGAATTCCACCGAGCGCAATCCGATCGTACGCTTCAACTCACCGGGGTGGAAGACCGTTACCCTCACCGCCTCTAACGAGCATGGCAGCGGAACAAAGACCAGCGAATATGGTGTACTGGTAGGAGGTACCCCGAATTATGCGACGGGCCTTTATTCCGAGAGCTTCGAGGATACCGAAAGCCTTTTCCCCTTCTTCGCTTCGAACTACGACGACAACATCACGGCCTTCAACCGCTTCACCGGAGCAGGCAACTCGGGCAATGCATGCGTTCGGCTGAACAGTGGCGAACGGAACCTATTGGACCTCGTCGATCCGGCCAACGAACGTGATATCGACGAACTGGTCTCTCCCACGATGGACCTGAGCGGGCTCACATCCGCAGAGTTGAGCTTCTACTATGCCTATTCGACCAGCACAACGGTATTGACCAACGTAACTGAGGTATTGGAGGTCTCCTCCAGCTCGGATTGTGGAAGGACCTGGCAGTTGCGCGGATTCATTGACAACGAAGACCTGATCAACAATGGCAGCAATGCGCAGGTCCCTCCCGCATCCTGGACCCAGAAGACGTACACCTTGCCCTCGTCCGTACGCTCCGAGAACGTCCGGTTCCGCTTCCGCTTCACAAGTAGCGCGTTCTCCGGCGATCTCTTCATCGACGACATCAGCATCAGCGGGGCCGTCGGCCTGGAAAGCTTGAGCAAGGAGGACTTCATGTCCCTCTATCCGAACCCTACCAACGACCAGTTCACCTT
Source organism: Flavobacteriales bacterium (assembly GCA_020437805.1). GTDB lineage: Bacteria > Bacteroidota > Bacteroidia > Flavobacteriales_F > PHOS-HE28 > PHOS-HE28. The sequence continues at coordinate 473 of JAGQVV010000185.1, read as the reverse complement.
GGCCGTCTTCGGTATGGACCGCAGCAATACCGAACTCATGATCCAGGACCTGCGTGGTGCCACTGTGTTCCATACGATCCTTCCACCGGCAGGCACGAACGGTGTGGTCTTGAGCGGTCGTGACTTCGGGCTCGCCGAAGGCATGTACCTGATCCGCGCCTCCAACGAATCCGGTAGCAGCACACAGAAGCTGATCATCGGTCGCTGACCCGATCGCTCGTTACCTGAAAAGGCCCTTGCTTCGGCAAGGGCCTTTTTCGTTCAATACTGTCCGGTCGCAAGCATCACCAACGTGCAGCCTTCAACCACCTCGATACCAAGGTCCTTGGCCCGCTGAGCGAATGAAGGATGTTCGGTCCCGGGGTTGAAGATGATCCGACGGGGTCGAAGGTCCAGAACGCGCTCGTGCCATTGCTCTTGGACCACGGGGTTCAGATACAACGTGACCGTATCGATAAGCCGATCGGTCGGTA
>JAGQVV010000184.1 GCA_020437805.1 Flavobacteriales bacterium | reverse complement strand
GGTCCTCGCTGCTCACCTCCTCATGCGTCACGGTCTTCACTACGTTCGGGCCTGTCACGAACATGTAGCTCGTGCCTTCGGTCATCATCACCAGGTCGGTAAGGGCCGGACTGTACACCGCACCTCCCGCACATGGACCCAGTATCGCGCTGATCTGCGGAACCACGCCGCTGGCGCGTACATTGCGATAAAAGATATCGGCGTAACCCGCAAGGCTTACCACCCCTTCCTGGATGCGTGCCCCACCGCTGTCGTTGAGGCCGATCACCGGAGCGCCGTTCTCCATGGCAAGGTCCATGATCCGACAGATCTTGGCGGCATGTGCCTCGGCAAGTGACCCGCCCAATACCGTGAAGTCCTGTGAAAAGACATATACAAGGCGACCATCGATATGCCCATAACCGGTCACTACGCCATCGCCGAGGAATCGCTGTTCCGCCAGACCGAAATTGGTGCTGCGGTGGGTAACCAGTTGTCCGATCTCCTGGAAACTTCCCTCATCCAATAATAGGTCTACACGCTCACGCGCCGTGAGCTTACCCTTCTTGTGCTGTGCAGCGATCCGATCCTCTCCGCCCCCCTCCATTGCTTTCGCGGTCTTATCGGCCAGTGCTTCGAAATGTTCCTTCATGTGTTCCGCGCTAGAGGTCGTTTTCGGTGAAGGCCAAAGGTAGGTGCCACCGTCCGCTGGATCCACCGGAACGCTGCACTGCCGTACTTTGGGGCGGACATGCGGTGGCGTTTCGCTGATCTTCCCGTTCGGGTCAAATTCATGCTCACCTTGGGTATCCCGGTGCTTGGCATGGTGATGCTCATCGCGAAGCAGGTGGATTCGAGCATCAAGCGACGCGACGTGATGGACTACTTCAACGAGCAGTCCATCGTGATCGGGCAGTTCTCCGAGGTGATGCACGACCTCCAGAAAGAGAGCGCCTATGCCGTGGGCTACCTCACAGGCCAGCCGGTCACGACCATGAAGATGAACGTGCAACAGGCCCGCACGGACCTCCACATCCAGGATCTGAACGACCCTTCGAACCCGGACCACCCGAAGATCAGCGAAGGCAGGCCATTCGATGGTTTGAACATCCTCCGCAACCGAGTGGTGGACCGGCGGGTCGACGCTGCTGCCGTCTCACGATCCTACTCGGCCATGGAGCACCGCTTGCTGAACGAGGTGGAACGTGTCAGCAAGTTGGGGTTGGACTCCGAGACGAAGGATTGGATGTACGCGCACCTGCGGCTAATGCATGCCAAGCAAGCACTGAGCGAAGTACGCGATCGCCTCAGCATTGGATCGGGCGGAGTATCGAATGAGGACGATCTTGCAGTGCTTGGCGACCTTGTATCCCAGTACGAGACGAACCTATTGCTCTTCGAACGCGACGCACCAACTGAAGTGCTTAGCGCCTACCGAGAGCTTTTCCAAGGACCGGATGTGAATTTCATGCGCGCGTTGATCGGTACGGTGAAGGAGAGACGCACCAGCGACCCGGTAGGGGTCGCACCTCGCCAATGGTGGGAACTCTCGCTGCAATCATTGGACAAGCTGAAGCTCGTGGAGGACCGGAGCCTGGGGCTGATCCAGGAGAACACGGCCGCCAATTCCCGAAGTGCTGAGTTGCGGTTATTGATCGTGCTCGCCGCATTGATCGGAGTGGTGGGAGCTGTCGCCGTGATGGGGATCGTACTGTTACGTGGTCTTCGGAAGACAGTGAGCGAGGTGGGCGAAGCTGCTCGATCGCTGGCGCTGGGCGACATCAGTGCCGAGGTGCCTGTGAGCAGCAACGACGAGATCGGACAAATGGCGCTCTCGTTCAACGGGATGATCGACAACATCCGTTCCCAAGCCTCCAGCGCCGAGGCCATCGGCAAAGGTGACTACGACACCCAGGTTATCGTGCGTGGCCCGCAGGATGTGCTGGGCATCGCTTTGACACGGATGAAGGAGAATCTTAGCGCTGCGCGCTTGCGGGACAATGAGCAGACCCGTGCCTTGCAAGAGGAGAAGGTCAAATTGGAAGAGGCCAATGAGCGGATCCGGGTATTGATCAAGGAGATGCATCACCGAGTGAAGAACAACCTTCAGGTGGTCGCAAGCCTACTTCGCTTGCAGGCCAGCACCATTTCCGATGCAAGGTTACAGCATGCCTTTGACCAGAGCCAGAGCCGCGTGACCTCCATGGCCCTGATCCACGAGAAACTGTACAAGGGCGATGAGTTGAGCACCTTGGACCTCGCGGCGTACATCAACGAGTTGTTCTCCGAACTTGTGCGCGTCAACGACGTGGCGGACCGGATCGATTACCGTACCGATATCGACAGCGAATTGGCCTTCGACATCAATACCATGGTGCCATTGGGTCTGCTCTTGAACGAGCTGATCACCAACTCCTTCAAGCACGCATTCAAGGGCAGGGAACATGGTGGGATCGAATTGGTGATCACCAGCTTGAAGGACGGGACCTACGACCTCAATTACACAGATGACGGCATCGGCATCCCATTGAGCAGAATGCAGCCCGATGGCCAGACCTTGGGCGTTTCATTGATCGAAAGCCTTGTGGAGCAGCTGAATGGACGGATGACCGTGGAAGGCAACGAGAATGGAACCCATTACCACATCCGGTTCAAGGCCAAAGCGATGGTCGTGAACACTTAGCGGTCTATTCCGCAGCCAATTCCGCTTCCACCTCCTCGGAAAGTTCCATGTTGTGGTACACGGCGTTCACATCGTCGTCCTCATCCAGCATGTCAACCAGACGCATCACCTTACGCGCCGTCTCCAGATCGGCAGGTACGGTGGTCAAAGGGAAGCGCTTCAATTCCGCGCTCTTGGCCTCCACCCCAAGGGTATCGAGTTTCTGTTGGATGCTCCCGAACTCCGTGAAGGGCGCCAGGATCACCATGCCCTCCTCGTCGCGGATCACATCCTCGGCACCCGCGTCGATGCACTCCATCTCGAACTCATCCAGATCACGCCCTTCAAGCGCGGTGTTCTCGATCACGAATTCCGCTTTGCGCTCGAACACGTGCGAAAGCGAGCCACTGGTACCCAAAGCGCCTTCACACTTGTTGTAGTACATCCGCACGTTGGCTACGGTACGCGTATTGTTGTTGGTGGCCGTTTCCACGAAGACCGCCACGCCGCCAACACCATATCCTTCGTAGTTCATCTCCGTGTAGCTCGCTTCATCGCCACCCGCGGCCTTTTTGATCGCGCGCTCCACCACATCCTTGGGCATGTTCGCACCCTTGGCGTTCTGAATGGCCATCTTCAACCGTGAATTGGAATCCGGGTTCGCTCCTCCGGCCTTTACGGCCATGGAGATCTCCTTGCCGATCCGGGTGAAGAGTTTGCTCAACTTGGCGTTCCGTGCGAAGATCTTGTGCTTGCGTGTTTCGAATATGCGACCCATGGTCTATCGGTTTCATGTCGTCCGCGCCCAGCGAACGGAGGCCAAAACTACGGCACCCGCCCCCAACGTAAAGGGCCGCAGGACACTCCCGCCCTCACGCGGCAGTTCCCACGGCCCTAGGGTCCAACTCCCTGGTCGCCCGGATGGCACCTCCCCTTGGGGACCAATGCCGCGCTAGTTGAACCCGATGAGCGTCAGGCCTACATTGAACGGGATCAGCTCCGGGCCTTTACCTTCCGAGAACAACGGGGTGAGCGCGTACTCGGCGAAGAGGTTGAGGCCACCGTACCCGAGGTGGACACGCGCCGCAGCCCGATAGGGCAACATGTTCAAGGAAGCCGTTGTCCGGTCCTTCACGCGCTCCCCGTTCAAGCTGTACTTCTGCTTGTACATCTGCTCAAAGTACCAGGTGCCCACAACGCCGAAGGCCAAATGGAAGTTGCCTTTCCTGTTGTACGACATGGTCTTGCCCGAGCGGGAGAACTCCTCGGTGGGTAAAGGCGCTTTCTTGGTGTTGAATTCGAACATCAAGGGCAGGCGAAGACCGGTCTGGCGGATCTTGTTCTTGCTGAAGGAAGGTATCCCTTCGGTGATCGCATAGGTCGAATCCCGGTCCGCTGCGAGCAGGACATTGTTCGCCAAGTGATAGCTGGTCCACTCCACGCCCAGGCCTGTCAAGAGCCCTACATGGTGCGATCCGAACTCGATCTTCTGTTCCATGAAATTGATGGCAAAGAACCGGGACCGCCCGGTCTCCAGCTCCATCCACTCCTCCTCTTTCGGTAGATCGAAGCTGCCGTTGGGCGTCATCCAATTGTTCAACCCCAGCTCCACCCCCGCCCAGTAGGTGAAAACATTCCGTCGTTCACGTCTCGCCTGAGTCAACTTGGCTTCCACATCCACCTTCTCGGGGTCGAACTGGCGCTCTGAGGTGATGATCCTGATGAGTTTCTTCTTGGTGGTGATCTTGATCGTGTCGGGGGCCGAGTTCTCCGTGCTGTCCTTGGAGCTTGTTCCCTTCACTTCGGCATAGACCCCGGTGCCGGGTTTCACACCCAACTCCAGCGTCCCCTCACCGAGCCCTTCTCGGACCTCGGTGGTATCCGTTTGTGCAAATACCCCTGAACAGAAGGAAAGTGTGAAAAGGATGATGAGCTTGCGCATGGGGATGTGGTTCTTCGTTCGTTGTGTATAGGACGGCCGCATGCATGAATTGTTACACCTCCGTCCAATAACACGAAAAGCCCTGGATCGGGCCTTTCGTCTCGTTGGGGATCGTGGTCAACCCCGTTCGGGTCGGAAGCTGAATCTGATGTGCGTGGTCTTCCAACTTCCTTCCGGGTTGTCGCCGATATCGATCCGGGCGAGCTTGCGCAACACGTAGGCCTTCAGTCTCTCGTTCGTGGATCGGCTCTCGAGGACGACCACCTTCCCTTCCCTATCGATCACGAGGCTGACGGTCACCTCGCCATTCATATCACCCTTTTCCAAGAGCGGATAGGACAGGTTGTTGTTCAGGGCACGCTCCAATGAGCGTTCCATGGTCGTGCGTTTCGCGGAATTCGGCTTGCGGAAGGGTTCGGCCGCACGGGCAATGCCCATCGTGAAAACCGTAGCAAGTAACAGTAGCATGCGGGTGGTTCGGGTCATCATGGCGTTGTGGTTTTTGTGGTTCGTACCCATGGGACGGACGTGCAACCCGGTGAGTTACAATACGGAAGGCGGATCATGATGAGCGGTGATACGGTAGGGATGAGCGGGGATCGACCGCGATCAGCGCTGGGCGCTGATCGCGAGATTGCGGCCCAGGCGCAAGTTGAAGCTGCGCACGCCACCGCTGGCTTTGCGTACCACATCCAACCCTGCGCGATCACGGCTCACGGCCTTCAGCCCAAGGTCCACGGCGGCCACCGCATCATCCACATCCAATGGACGAGGCTCTTTGGAAGGGGCCTCCAACACCTGATCGCGCAGCGTGTATGCGATAAGCTCCGGTACCGTCATGGCCGAGGATCCCTGTGCTGTCGTTTCCGCGATGGAGGGGTCCTCGACCGTCCCCACGATCTCCATGACTTCCACGCTCACCGGTGTGCGTTCCCCAAGCTCGTGCACATGGACCACGTCACGCGGCCGCGTCCTGCTGGTACCACTCTCACGAGGTGTCCTTGAGGGGTAGGCCCTTTCGCTCCCGGATGACCGGTCCGAGGCTTTCGACCCTATCGTTTCGACGGCAGTGGGGACCACCGATGCTGAGCTGATCTGCTTGTCCGGTGCTTGGCCATTCCCCACCTGAGGGACCGGGGCCAAGGCACGTTGATCGCGGACCTCTGCGATCACGGGCCCGTTCAGGTTCGGCTCGCGAAGGAACCACAGCCCCATGGTCAGAACGATCAGCACCGTTGCCGCCGCAGAAAGCCGGACCCATGTGTTCGGGGTGAATGCAAGTACACGCCCGACCTTCTTCAGCGAGGTCTTGTCCCGATACAGGACCCTTGTGGCGGGAATTCGGGTCAACGACAGGAGGTGCCATGCATTGGCCGCAGCCGGATCCACAGCGAGGTATTCGCTCAATTCGTCCTCTTGCCGTGCATCCAGATCACCTTCCAACCGGGCCACCAGGAAGTGTTCCACGTTCGTAGCGCTCGGCGATCCGATGGGAGGGATATGACGATGCAAGCCATTCTTTTGCGTGTAGACCACATCGCCCTTCCCGATCCTTGTCAATTCGACCATACGAGCCGTCCGTTGATGCTCCGGATGGCCCATCAGATAAGCGTCAAGGGCCTTTTCGCCGGCGGCTTCCAAGTCACCCTCCAGCCGTGCGACCAGGTGGTCCACAACATTCAGGCACGATACAGGCGCGGCCGGTGGGATGTGCCGTTTCAGGGCCTCCTTGTCCGAAGCCCCCAATGCCGAACCACCATCGCTGACCGTTGGTAGGTACGCATCCTGTGGATCCAGTTCCGGATGATCCCGCAGGAAAGCATCAAGGCGCCGCTCTTCCTCCTGGCTCAAGTTCCCCTCGAGCCGATCTAGCAGCCAAGCTTCATAGTTGCTATGGTCGATCCTCTCCTTCACAGTACCAGGTCCAATTGGCCTATGTATTCCTTCAGCGCTATCCGCCCTCGGTAGATGTACACCTTGACCTGCGACAGGCTCAGCCGGGTCAACTCCGCGATCTCTTCGTAGCTGTATCCTTCGAGGTCGCGTAACAGCACCACGCTGCGCTGTATGGAAGGTAGCGTTGCCAAGGCCGCATCCAACACTTCCTTCAGGTCGGGCTGTTCCTGTTGAACGGACCGCAGGTTATCATGGTGCTCTTCCATCCGTGTGGAACGACCTCCCTTGCGCACTTCATCCACCAAGGCATGGTGAGCAGTAGTGAACAAGTAGCTCTTCACCTTGGCCGCATCCACTTGGTCGGCCTTCACCCACAGACGCGCAAAGCTCTCCTGCACCACGTCCTTCGCAAGTTCCTCATCCCGCAAATGCTTCACCGCGAACCGGTAGATGCCGTCGGCATATCGGTCAACTGCGCTGTTGTATTCGTTGGTCGTCATCGGGGTGAGGGGACCCGTTCTTCGCTGATAGGACGAGGAGTGGAATGGAAAGTTACAGCCCCGGGAAGTCGGGCCAGCATCACGTTGGCTTCGTAGGGCTCCAGCGCACCAACCTTGCGCTGGAGCCTTCGACACCGCCTCAGGTGCTCAGTGAGATCCGACCGCGCATGCATTCCGGCAATTGTCGCACTGTGGTTTCCCCGCTGCCGGAATGACCATGTGCAAACACCCGCACCAGCATATCATGGACCTTCCAAGGAGCGTTCGGACAAGAGTGTTCGAGCAGCATGCTTGCATGGGCTTTGGTTGGGCTTTGAACTTCGACATCTGGGAGCTCCGGGATGCCGACACCATACAGCTCAGAATGAAGGTCCCATCACGTTCGGTCCGGCCCAACCAGAAGTACCAGATCCCGCTCTTCGGAGGCACATCATGGGCTTGCTACCGCTGCACGAATATGCTCGTTCCGGAGCCGCGTGCAGTGATGATGAACTTCCAGGTCATGAGGTCGGCCCTGCGTTCCACTGTGGAATGATCGATCTTCCGTTCCGAACCAATGGTCCAGACCTGCAGGCTGGCGGGGCTAGCGTTCATGGTCTTGAGGTCCAACAACTCGATGGGCGAGGTTAAGGCGCATCGCAGCGCCCTGCGGTGTACATGGTTCGCTGTGTTCTTCGCAGAGCCCGGGGGGCTTTACCGGCCACGACCGTGCAGGAATGGTTGCCCGGGGTGTGCGGGTCCACGCCATTGAGGAACAGCACCTGCACGAAATCGATCAGGTGTCCTCTTTCGCTTCGCTTGGCGAACTGAATATTGGACGATGACGGCGACGGCCTTCCCGTTCCTGCCGAACCAACACGTGCAGGAAGCGCTTGGTGGATATACCCTCAATCCAGCTTGAGCACCGCGAGGAATGCCTGCTGGGGAACCTCGACAGTTCCGATCTGCTTCATCTTCTTCTTGCCCTCCTTCTGCTTCTCCAGCAGTTTGCGCTTTCGACTGATGTCACCGCCATAGCATTTTGCAGTAACGTCCTTACGCAGGGCCTTCACGGTTTCGCGAGCGACGATCTTCGCCCCGATCGCGGCTTGTATGGGTATATCGAACTGTTGACGTGGCAGCAGCTCCTTCAACTTACCGCACATCTTCTTGCCCAGTTCATGCGCATGGTCACGATGGATCAGGGCGCTGAGGGCATCCACCTTTTCGCTGTTCAACAGGATGTCCAGCTTGATCAGGTCACTTTCCTTTTGCCCGATCGGGTGATAATCGAAGCTCGCATAACCGCGTGAAATGCTCTTGAGCTTGTCATAGAAATCGAAGACCACTTCACCGAGCGGCAATTCGAATGTGAGTTCCACACGATCGGTGGTGAGGTAGTTCTGCCCGACCAACATGCCGCGTTTCTCGATGCACAAGGTCATGATAGCACCGGTGTACTCCGCTTTGGTGATCACTTGGGCCTTGATGTATGGCTCTTCGATGCTCTCGATGTGCATCACCTCCGGAAGTTCGCTCGGGTTATGGATCTCGATCACATCGCCATTGGTCTTTGTAACGGTGTACCCTACGTTGGGTACCGTGGTGATAACGGTCATGCCGAACTCACGTTCCAGGCGCTCCTGGATGATCTCCATGTG
>JAGQVV010000183.1 GCA_020437805.1 Flavobacteriales bacterium | reverse complement strand
GTGGCCTACTTCGTATGGATGTGCACCCTGGTCCCGGGAGTGATCGATTGGCTGAACCTCGGGATGCCCAGCATCACCGGCGGGATGCATGCAGCGGCCCCGCACATCGAAGTGGTGCGCGAATTCCTCGGGCTGGTGATCGCGGTCCTGGCCTTGCTCGTGTTGCTTTTCGCCACACCTCGTGATGCACGAATGGGATGAGGCGCACGAACCTGCTCCGGCTCAGTGGACCGTTGCTCGGGAGTATCGTGTACCTGCTTCTTGGGGACGTGGGTCATGCCCAAGCTGCCATGGCCGGTGTGGTCACCTGGATGGCCATCTGGTGGATCAGTGAGGCTGTGGCCCTTGCAGTTACGTCGCTGCTTCCCTTGGTGCTGTTCCCGATCCTGGGGATCGCAACAATGGGGGATACGGCAGCGAACTACGGACGCGAGATCATCTTCCTTTTCCTCGGTGGCTTCCTATTGGCGTTGGCCTTGGAGCGCTCGCAGTTGCATCGGCGTATCGCATTGCGCATTGTTTCCAAGGTGGGTGGGACAGGTGCTCGATTGGTGGCCGGCATGCTGATCTCCTCAGCGCTCTTGAGCATGTGGATGAACAGTACGTCCTGTACATTGGTGATGCTACCGATCGCGTTGAGCTTGCTGGATGGCGATGGTGATCCCGCGTTGCGCAAGAAGCTCACGGTGCCCTTGTTGCTCGCGGTGGCCTATGGAGCGGCCATTGGCGGTATGGCCACACCGGTGGGAACGCCTCCGAACCTCGTGTTCCTGGAGATCTGGAAGGGGCGTTGGCCGGAGCGACCTCCCATCGGTTTCGGACAATGGATGACCTTCGGTGTTCCTATGGCCCTGATCTTCTTGGCGATCGCTTGGGCGTTGCTCTCCAAGGTCGTGTTCCGCCTCCCGAATGTGCATCTGAGCCCACCGGTCGAGGTGAAGGCACGCCTGAAAGCGCTCGGTCGCATGAGCCATGCAGAACGAACGGCCGGGGTCATCTTCGCCCTTACTGCGCTGCTTTGGGTCACCGGTGGTGATCTGAAATTCTCGGACTCGTACACTTTGCAGGGCTGGCGCGAGCGCTGCGACCTGGAATGGTTCACCGATGGCGCTGTGGCCATGTTCGGGGCGCTGTTGCTATTCGTACTTCCCGTAAAGGGAATACCGACCTTGGCTGAGACCGAGGATGAGGGCTCGTCCTCCGGTCGGCCGCCCAGCCTCCTTACATGGCGCTACGCGGAAGCGAAAGTGCCTTGGGGGATCCTGCTCCTTTTCGGTGGAGGCTTTGCGATCGCCAGTGGTATCGAAAGTTCGGGCCTCGCGGTGCTCCTCGTAGCCCAGATGGAACACCTGAAGCATCTGCCGCCATGGCTGTTGATCGGCTCGGTGGGTGCGCTGGTCTGTGTGCTGAGCGAACTCGGAAGCAATACCGCCGTTGCCAGCCTTTCCCTACCGATCCTTGCGGAGAGCGCCGAGGCTTGGGGCATGGACCCGCAGTACCTGTTGATCCCCGCCACCTTGGCCGCCACACTTGGTTTCGCCCTTCCAGTGGCCTCTCCGATGCAAGCCATCGTGTTCGGAAGCGGTCGCATCCCGGTCCGCGAGATGGTGCGCACGGGGGTCTGGTTGGACCTTGCCGGTATCATCCTGCTCACCCTGTTCTTCGGCTGGCGCTAATGCGAGGACGAGCCCGCATCTACCTTTCGCCCATGAAGCGAAGTGGGCTGGTGCGGCTCTTGTTCATTTCCGGTATGGGCATGGCCATCGTGTCCGCATTCGGTGGCGCTTGTTCACAAGCGAACGTTTCTGATGCTGCGGATACGACCAATGTGCTCATGGCGAACGGGTACATTGGCCCAGAGGCCTGTCGCAATTGTCACCTTCAGGAGTATACCGACTGGAGCCAAAGCCACCACATGAAGGCCATGATGGTAGCTACGGACAGCACCGTGATCGGCGACTTCGACAATGCGAGCTACACGGCGGATGGTGTCACATCCACCTTCTTCAAGCACGATGGGAAATTCTTCATCAATACCGAAGGGCACGACGGAAGGAACGAGGACTTTGAAGTGAAGTACACCTTCGGCTTCTCACCGTTACAGCAGTATCTGGTGGAAGCTCCCGGCGGTCGAATGCAGGTACCGCGCGTGAGTTGGGATGTTGAACAACAGCGATGGTACCACCAGTACCCCGGCCAAACGCTGCATCATAGGGACTGGCTGCATTGGACCGGCGCTGCACAGAACTGGAACGCCATGTGCGCGAGTTGCCACAGTACCGACCTGAAGCGCAACTACAACGAGGCCTCGGACGCCTACTCAACAACCTGGTCCCATGCCACGGTGACCTGTGAGAGTTGCCATGGACCAGGTGAACAACATGCAGCCTTCATGACCAGTGATGCCTATGCCAACGGCGATCGGGTGGATGGAAGCCACCTGCACCTGCACAAGGGCCTCAACAATGTTGAGCTGGCCAGCACATGCGTGCGTTGCCATTCGCGCCGTAGTGAGTTCAGCGATGATCCCACGGCAAGCTACGAGGTGCTCGACAACTACCTGCCTGCGTTGCCGGCTCCGGACCTTTATCATGCCGACGGCCAGATCCTGGACGAGGTATACGTGTACGGAAGTTTCGCCCAAAGCAAGATGTACAAACGCGGTGTGAAGTGCACCGATTGCCACCAACCGCATACCGGACAGCTGTTGCTGCCCGGCAACTCCCTTTGCCGTACCTGCCACGAACCCGAGTACGACAGCGAAGCGCACACCTTCCACGGCGGTGCTGATGCACCCGGTTGCGTCAGTTGCCACATGCCCACACGGACATACATGGGCAACGACGTGCGTCACGACCACAGCTTTCGCGTACCACGCCCGGACCAAAGCGTTCAATACGGTACCCCTAACGCTTGCACTGCTTGCCATTCGAACAAGAGCGATGAGTGGGCGGCAGCAGCCGTGGTGCGTTGGTATGGAGCCGAACGGGCCCCGCACTACAGCGATCGGCTGCTTGCAGGGGCTCGCCAGGACCGAGCCTCGCTGAATGCCTTGTTGGAGTTGTACGCGGACACGGCAACACCGGCGATCATCCGCGCCACGGCCATGCACTACATATCCGGCGTACCTGATGCGCGCTCCATGGATGCGCTACGCAAGGCGCTTCGGGATCCCAATGCCCAGGTCCGGCACCAAGCGATCAACGGCATGCGGAACTTTTCCCCGGACCTGTGGGTCAAGGATGTGGCGTTGTTGTTGAAGGATCCGGTGCGTGCGGTTCGTATGGAAGCGGCTGGTTCCTTGAGCACGATACCCGCAGAACTGATGCAGCCTGCGTGGCAGGACGCATACCGGAAGGCTTCCGCGGAGTACATGGCGTTCATGCACTATCAAAGCGACCTCAGCACCGGGAGCTTGATGCTGGCGGACCATTACCTACGTACCGGGGATCCGGCAGCGGCGGAACGGTACTATCTGCGCACCTTGAAAATGGACAGCTTGGCGAACTACGCACGGTTGAACCTGTCGAGCTTGTACAATGGTCAGGGTAGGAACAACGAGGCATTGGCCACTTTGGAAGAAGCTTCGCGGATCGATCCGAAGAATCCTCGGGTCCACTACAACAAAGCATTGCTCTTGGCTGAGATGGGACGATACAAGGAGGCGATCGCGGCATTTGAGGAAGCTGAGCATTTGGGGGCGGAGAACGACCGTGTGTACATCAATCACAGTGCGCTGTTGCAACAACTGAAGAAGGACGCCGAACCGATACTCAAGGCCGGACTGTTGCGTTTTCCCGGATCCGCCGACCTGCTTGCCGAGATCGTAGGGTTGTTGATCCGTTCAGGAAGGCCGAAAGAAGCGGATCGATATCTGGCGCGATGGCGGGCCATCGCGCCTCAGGACCCACGTTTGCAGGACATGCAGCGTTACCGGACACAGGCCGGCGATTGAATGAGGCGGGAGCTATCTTCAGCGCCATGCTGGATCTGAACAAGGCGGTCGACCTCATCGAGCGAAAGCTCTTCATTTGGGTGGAGCAGTTCATTGATATGCTGCCCAACTTGGCCTTGGCCGCACTGATCGTCGTGGTCGGATGGCTCGCCGCTCGCTTGGTGCGGTACTGGACCGAAAGGCTGGTATCCAAGATGACCGACAGTCGGACGCTGCGTCGCCTGATCGGCAATTCGGTGTACTTGCTCGTCATCCTCGTGGGCCTTTTCGCTGCGCTCACCGTGCTGCACTTGGACAAGACGGTCACCTCCATCCTGGCCGGAGCGGGTATCATAGGTCTGGCATTGGGTTTCGCGTTCCAGGACATCGCCGCCAACTTCATCAGCGGTGTCATCATGGCCGCACAGCGTCCCATTCGCGTGGGCGAACTCATTGGAACGAACGACCATGTCGGCATCGTGGAACGCATCGATCTGCGCACCACGGAATTGCGCGATCTCCAAGGTATCCAAGTGATCATTCCGAACAAGGACATCTTCCAATCCGTCCTCCTGAACTACACGCGCCACGGCATTCGGAGGGTGGACATCAGTGTGGGTGTGAGCTACGGCGATGACCTCGAAAAGGCCGAACGGGTCACCTTGGATGCAGTGCGCAGTGTGCCCGATCGATTGCCTGACCACGACGTGGAGTTGTACTACCAAGGATTCGGTGATAGCAGTATCGACCTTGAAGTACGCTTCTGGATCAAAGCCACGAGCAACGCGCATTATCAGGACATGCGCAGCCGGGCTGTGAAAGCGATCAAAGCAGCGTATGACAAGGAGGGGATCACCATTCCGTTCCCGATCCGCACCTTGGATTTCGGTATCAAGGGAGGGGAGAAGCTGGATGTCATGCTGAGCCAACGGCACGGCGACAAGCACTGATGGGATGAGCAAGGCTTGGACCGTATTGCTCTTGGCGGGATTGTTCGAGATCGGCTGGCCGATAGGTATGAAATTGGCACAGGAGCCACGTCGGGTAGTGGTGGGCATCGTGATCGCCATCGTATGCATGGCAATCAGCGGTTTTCTGTTGTACACCGCACAAAAGAGCATTCCGGTAGGCACTGCCTATGCCGTGTGGACCGGCATCGGTGCGATCGGGACCTTCATGGTGGGTGTGCTGTTCTTCAACGACCCGGTGGACTGGTTGCGCTTCCTGGGTGTAGCAATGATCATTTGCGGTGTGGTGGCAATGAAGGCCGCAGGTTAGCTTGGAGCCGATTATCTTCACGTAATGATCGTCCAGACCGAAGCCGCCGAGTTGGAGCGATTGCCCGACGGTAATCTGGAAATGCGCTTCAAGAAGAACGTGAAGCTCACCCTGGACCGGATCCATGAGATACTCGACGCACGGGTCAAGCTGGGCGGTGAGGGTTCGTATTCGGTCCTGGTGACCTTACCGGAGGAAGTGGATTTCGACGTCAACGTGCTCACCAACGATCACTACCGGGATCGTGAGCTGCACAAGTGCACGTATGCCGTGGCATGGGATGCACAGTCCAGCATGAACGAACAATTGGTGGAGATCTTCTATCGCTATTTCCCGCAACCATTCCCCGTGAAGGTCTTTCGCACGGAACAGGAAGCACGGGCTTGGCTGGGAACGATGCACCCACCGGCCAAAACCGATTAGCGTTCGGAGGTGTTCCTCACATTGTCGCCACCACCTTCAGTTCGATCGCGATGGGTGTGGGCAGGCAGTTGATCTCCAAGGTCGTGCGGCAGGGTGGGTCGTTCGCGAAGTGCTCCTTCCACAAACGGTTGTACTCCGTGAAATCCGCCTTCATGTTCGTAAGGTAGACCGTGACATCCACGATCTTTTCCCAGCTGCTTCCAGCATCCTCCAGGATCCACTTCACATTCTGGAACACGCTGCGCACCTGTGTCTCTATGTCGTACGAAACGATCTTGCCCGCTTCATCCAACTCAACACCTGGGATCTTCTTGGTGCCACGCTCTCGCGGTCCCACACCGCTAAGGAACAACAGGTCCCCCACGCGACGAGCGTGAGGATAGTGGCCAACGGGTTCGGGTGCTTTGTTGCTTGAGATCGATGACATGGTGGGTTGCTTTCGTTCACTGCGAAGATCGCAGAAAGCACGAGCAACTTGACCCTGCTCATCGGATCACCGTTCCATATCCCGAACTTCGCCCTTATGTCAACACGTTCGTGGTTCGCCATCGCCATCTTGTTCCTCGCGCACGGCTGCAAGGAGGAGGAAGGCACAATTACCGCTACTGTAGGGCCGATCACGGAAAGCGTGTATGCCAGCGGCGTGGTCAAGGCGGCAGGCCAGTATCAGGTATTCCCGATGGTGAACGGACAGGTGGTGGCCATCCTCGTGAACGAAGGGGATACAGTGAAGGCGGGGCAAGCCTTGCTCCACATCGACGATCGGACGAGCAGCTTGAGCACCAACAACGCCTATGCCCAGCTGCAGCTTCTCGAACGCAACGTACGGGACGATGGGCCGGTGCTTGCGCAGTTGCGCGCGGCAGTGACCCAAGCGCGCGACCGACTGACCGTGGACAGCACCAACTACGTACGGCAGAAAGCCTTGTGGGACCAGAAGATCGGCAGCCGCAATGATCTGGACCAACGCGAGTTGGCCTACACCACCAGCGAAGCCGCCTATGAGCGTGCCTTGAAGGCCTTGGTGGAGACCCGTGAGCGACTGCGCACGGAACTCGATATGGCGCGGAACAACGTTGCCATCAGCAGTGCCGGGAACGACGACCGCACGCCGCGAAGCCTGATCGATGGCATCGTTTACGACCTGATGATCGAGCCCGGTGAATTGGCCACCTCACAAAAGCCGCTGGCGATCATAGGAAGCGCTACGGATCTGTACCTGGAATTGGAAGTGGATGAGTACGACATACGCCAGGTAAAGCCGGGGCAGACCGCCTATATCACATTGGATAGCTACAACGAAACCGCGTTCGAAGCCGAGGTCACACGCATCGTCCCGTACATGGATGAACGCTCTCGCACCTTCAAAGTGGAGGCCAGGTTCATCGAGACACCACCAACGCTCTACCCGAATTTCACGGTCGAGGCGAGCATCGTACTGCGCACGAAGGACAAGGCCTTGTTGGTCCCGGCGGGTTATCTGGTGGATGGTGCATTCCTGATGACCGGATCCGACACACCCACACCGGTCACCATAGGCGCACGGGACCTGGAGAATGTGGAGATACTGGAAGGGATCGATGCGAACACCAAGCTGTACAAGCCGTAGTCGCGAATGCTGTCACTTGCAATGACGCAACGCCGAGCAAGAAGTCGAAATCTCCGCTTTCCCCGGCACCTTCAGGTCCCATCGGTCCCCCGCGCATGAAGCTCCTCTTCGATATAGCCGTCACACTGTTGCGCGCCAAACTGCGGCAAAGCGTCATCGCCGCGGTGGGTGTGATGTTCAGCATTGCCATGTTCGTGACATTGCTAGGGTTCATGAACGGACTGAACAGCCTCTTGGACGGTCTGATCCTGAACCGGACACCGCACGTGCGCTTGTACAACGAACTGCGCGCTTCACCGGAGCAGCCGATCGAAAGGGCCTTCCAACAACACAGTGCGGCCGGTGCGCGAGGCGAGCACCACTTCATACGATCGGTGAAGCCGAAGGATGAACTGATGCGCTTGCGGAACGCGCCCGTCATCATGGATGCCTTGGAGAAGGATGAACGGGTGCTTTCCGTGGCTCCGCGTTTGGTGGCCCAGGTGCTGTTCAATGTCGGCACAACGGACCTTACCGGCCAAGTGAACGGGGTCGATGTGCTCAAGGAGGTCCGGTACTACATGTTCACCGACTATCTGGTGCAAGGCGATCCGTACGACCTCGCGACGGGGAACAATACGATCGTCCTCGGCAAGGGCCTTGCGGACCTGATGGAGGCCAAGATCGGCGACCTGGTGCAGGTGACGACCGCCACGGGCGATCGGTCCATGTTGCGGGTCGTCGGGTTCTTCCAGACCGGGATCGCGGATTACGACAAAGTGCAATGCTACGCCAACATCAAGACCGTGCAGAAGTTGCTGGCTCGTCCGGGCAGCTACTTCACGGACGTCAATGTGAAACTGCACGACCTCTCGCTTGCACCTGCCGTGGCCAAGGAGATGACGGCGCGTTTCGGGGTCCAAGCCGTGGATATCCAAACGGCGAACGCGCAGTTCGAGACCGGTAGTGATGTGCGCAACATCATCAGCTATGCCGTGGGTATCGTGCTGTTGATCGTGGCCGGCTTCGGGATCTACAACATCCTGAACATGATGATCTACGAGAAGCTCGATGCCATCGCGATCCTCAAGGCCACAGGATTCAACGGTAGTGACGTGCAACGGATCTTCCTTCTCCTCAGCATCATTATCGGTGTGGTCGGTGGCTGTGGGGGCCTCGTAGGTGGATTCGCGCTGCAAAAGCTGATCGACAACATCCCTTTCGTTACTGAGGCTTTGCCAACGATCACCACCTACCCGATCGACTATTCATTGGAGTATTACATCATCGCGGTCGCCTTCGCCTTGCTCACCACTTGGGTGGCAGGGTGGTTCCCTGCCCGGAAAGCGAGCCAAGTGGATCCGGTGGAGATCATTCGAGGCAAATGAGCGAAGCCCGGAAAGCACTTGGTGTGGTGAAGGTGAGCAAGTCCTTCCATGACCCGGTCACCGTGAAGGTGCTCAAGGAGGTGAGCTTGGACGTGGCGCGCGGCGAGTTCGTGAGCATCACCGGAAAGAGCGGCTGCGGAAAGAGCACCTTGCTGTACATCCTTAGCACGATGGACACGGACTACGAAGGGGAACTGTGGATCGACGGGGAGGCTACCCGCCATGCCACCGGTACACGCTTGGCGCAGATCCGGAACGAGAAGATCGGCTTCGTATTCCAGTTCCACTACCTGCTCACGGAATTCAGTGTGCTGCACAACGTGATGTTGCCTGGATTGAAGCTCGGGAAGAAGAGCAAGGCGGAGGTTGAGCACCGCGCCATGGAATTGCTGCGCGAGTTGGAGATCGGTGACCAGGCCTTGAAGATGGCGAACCAGGTCAGTGGAGGCCAGAAGCAACGCGTCGCGATCGCACGTGCGTTGATCAACGACCCGCTCATCATCATGGGCGATGAACCCACCGGGAACCTGGACAGCCGCAATAGCGAGATCGTCTTCGACATCTTCCAACGGATCGCGTCGGAACACAAGCGGAGTTTGCTGGTGGTGACGCACGATCAGGATTTCGCATCACGGACGGACCGGATCATTGAAATGGATGATGGCCGCGTGATCAACTGAGCCTTTGACGGAACATCTTTGGGATCGAAGATCCAGGTGCCGAACTTCGAACCCCGGGTTTGCACCCGGTCTCGAACCGAACAACACAACGAACATGCGCTACCGTCGTCTTGGGACCTCCGGCCTTCAGGTCTCCGAACTCTCACTTGGTTCATGGCTCACCTTCGGGAAACAGATCGGGGATCCCACAGCGGAGAAGTTGATGAAAGTGGCGTATGATGGCGGGATCAACTTCTTCGATAACGCGGAGATCTACGCGCGCGGAGAGAGCGAGCGGGTCATGGGTCGCATCTTGAAGAAGACCAAGTGGCGACGCGATAGCTACATCGTGAGCAGCAAGGCCTATTTCGGAACGGACAGCAAACTACCCACACAGATCGGCTTGCACCGCAAACATCTGGTGGAAGCGTGCAACGATGCGTTGAAGCGCTTCCAACTGGATTACCTGGATCTCTACTTCTGTCACAGGCCGGACAAGAACACACCCATCGAGGAAACGGTATGGACCATGCACCAATTGATCATGAGCGGTAAGGTCCTGTACTGGGGTACCAGCGAATGGAGCGCACAGGAGATCATGGAGGCGCACATGGTGGCCAAGCAGCATCACCTGATCGGTCCGGTGATGGAGCAGCCACAGTACAACATGTTCCATCGCGATAAAGTGGAGGTGG
>JAGQVV010000182.1 GCA_020437805.1 Flavobacteriales bacterium | reverse complement strand
CCATCGCGAACACGTACAGCAATACGTACGCAACAGCTGCCAATAGCTGGAACGTCCCCGACATGACCATTCCCGCCAATTCCATCGAGGACATCCTCGTTATCGGTCGGGACGGAACAGGGGCGGACTCTTTGGGTTGTGAGGAGTTGGTGAATTCCGAGGAGATCACCGGCCACATCGCCATGATCTACCGTGGCACATGCCCCTTCGGCACGAAGGCTTTGAATGCGCAGAATGCCGGAGCGATCGGTGTGCTGCTCATCAGCAATGGCGATGATCTCGCGATCACCATGTTGGGTGGTGACGATGGGCCCAATGTGAACATCCCTGTTGTGATGATCAGCCAGAGCAGCGGTGCGATCATCCGCCCGGTGTTGGATGCGGAAGAAGTGACCGCCTTCATCGGCAACAACTTCGGCGCATTCGAGTACAACCTGAACATCGACCGATACGACCTTCTGGTGCCCAGCGCGTCGCAAGTGCCACCCGTGCTGGCCATGGACGCTTCGGAATACCAAGTGGACCTCGGTGCCTTCATACACAACTTCGGATCGGAAATGCAGTCCTCCGCCCGTCTTCGTGCCGTAGTCACTATGGAAGGGAACGAATTGTACAATGAGGTCTCCGACAACCAGACCCTCTTCCCGGGTGACAGCCTTTTCGTGGAGCTTCCGCAATTCAACCAACCGGGATACGATGGTAGCTATGCCATTACGTATTCGGTGGAGTCGGACAACGAAGAAGGAGCACCGAACGACAATACGTACAGCATTCCCTTGAAGTTCGGCGATGTGTTCACATACGTACCCGTTGCCAACGGTATACCTGTCTCTGAGAATCATGTTGTACCGGCCGAACCAAGTGGGGCGTTCCGCACGTGCATTCAGTTCAGCGACACCAACGCCAGCCGGTTAACGGCGACCGGTGTGTACTTCTCCGCGACCACTCCGAACGACGAGGTCGACCCTCAAGACAGTGTATTGACCGATCTGCTGGTCATCGTACAGGCCTACCTCTGGTTGGACCCCATTGATAACGCGTTCACGTTGCCAACATCCAGCGGACTGGCCTCGTTGACCGTTGGAACGTACAGCTTTCCGGACAACCTGCAGGGCGAACACGTGTTCATTCCGTTCGAGGATGTCCTGGAGCTCGAGGATGACGCACGCTACCTTGTTTGTGTGGAAACCTCCGATCCTTTCGTTCGCCATGGATGGAACGAAACCGTTGACTACACCACGAACGCCCAATTCTTCAACGAGCCGACATCGATGATCCAGAACGGTGCTGATTGGTTCAATGGTTTCAGCGGCTTGGCCGGATCGCCCAGTATCGGTCTATTGACCGTGAATCCCTTCGCTGGCGTAGTTGACAATGGGAACCAGGTGACGGTAACCCCTTTCCCGAACCCAACGAACGACGTGGTCCGCATCCCGATGAAAGGCTTCTCGGGTGCAGGTCTACTTCAGATGTTCGATGTGAACGGCGCCAAGGTGGCCGAGCGTAATATCACCGTGGGCGCAGATAATGCGATGGTGGTTGACGTGAACGGCATCAGCGCCGGCACGTACCTCTTCCACATGGAATTCCAGAACGGCCAGCGTTCCGACTTCCGCGTGGTAGTGACCAAGTGATACAACGCAGTCCGACCGAAAGGCGGCCGCTCCGGAAGGGGTGGCCGCCTTTTCGTTTTGAACTACAGCGCTTTGGAATAGATGCGGTAGCGCTTCCACACCTTGCCTCCCAAACGGTCCAACTCCGCGCGCATGCGATGGTTGGTCTCCAGCACCAAGTGGCTGTCGATGTGGGTCAAACCTCGCTCGCGTGCAGCCGCCATCAGGTACACTCCCAAAGCGCAGGTGAAGCCCCTTCCTTGCACATCCTTACGCACCGCGCCAAGGAAGAGGTCGAGTTGATCCGTACGCTTCATGGCTTGCAGGATATGCCACCAGCCGAGCGGGAACAATCGCCCATTGGCCTTAACGATACCCGCGCTCATATCCGGCATGGCCACCACGAACGCGACCACATGCAATTGCTCATCGATCACGATCTTGACCAGCTTTGGATCCAGGACAGGTAGATACTGATCGGCGAGCTTTCGCATGGCCGATTCGTCCATGGTCACGAACCCTAAAAGGTCCTGATAGGTCTCGTTCACCAGTCGAAGCACGGGTATGACCCAGGGTTTCAATTGTCGTCGGGAAGTAAAAGAGAGCAAACGGAAACGTCCGCCGGTGAGGAGGCGCTCGCTCACCCGGGTGTACAGTTCGGGCAGGACAGCGGGCACATCCACTCGATACACCACGGCATCGGTGAACTTGGCATAGCCTTGCAGTTCGATCAGTCCTGGTAGATAGGCAGGATTCGT
Organism: Flavobacteriales bacterium; assembly: GCA_020437805.1. GTDB lineage: Bacteria > Bacteroidota > Bacteroidia > Flavobacteriales_F > PHOS-HE28 > PHOS-HE28. The sequence continues at coordinate 1,966 of JAGQVV010000182.1, read as the reverse complement.
GGCAGTAGCGATGACCGGTAGATGCTCGAAGCCTTCCACTTGTACACCCTGGGGATCCTTGTCGCTGAGGCCGAACGGACCGATGATCCGGTCCATGCCCAGCTCGCGTGCCCACGTCTCAACCGAACCCAGTAGCGCTGCCGCCACGGAAGGATCCTCAATGCAGTCCAGTTGGTAGAAACGGGCGGAGAGTTCTTTGTGGAGTTCGTTATGTCGTTCGTGAACGATCCCCATCACCCTGCCAACTGCGCGATCGTCCTGGTATGCCATGAAGCGCACCGTCCTACAGCTGTTCAACTCCAGGTTCCGCTGTGGGTCGTGGAAAACGTGCTCATCCTTCCAGATCGGCGGTACGTAGTTGGAGCGCTTGCCGGGAAGCTCGGCCGGTAAATGGATGTAGCGCCTCAGTTCGACGGTGCTGTGCACCCTGCTGATACGTAGCTCCATGTGATCGACCTGATCGTTCGTTGAAGGTTCCGGTCGATAATGGACGGATCAGGTAGCTCGAAGTTCGCTCTATTCCCCAATATCCTCGTTCCAAAGTTCCGGCTCGGCAGCGATGAACTCTTCCATCATCCGCACGCATTCCGGCAGGTCCAGGTCGATCACCTCCACGCCGTGGCTTTCCATGAAGGCCTTGGCACCAGCGAAGGTGCGGCTCTCCCCCGCGATCACCTTCTTGATCTTGAACTGTACGATTGTCCCCGCGCACATGTAGCAGGGCATCAGGGTGGAATAAATGGTGGTGCCCTTGTAGCTGCCGATGCGGCCTGCGTTGTTCAGGCAGTCCATCTCGCCGTGCAGGATCGGGTTCTTCTCCTGCACGCGTTTGTTGTGCCCACGGGCGATGATCTTGCCGTCGCGCACCAGTACCGAACCGATGGGGATGCCGCCTTGTGAACGACCCAGGCGGGCTTCGTCGATGGCGGCTTGCATATGTTCGTCCATTGTGTGGAAGTTCGTCCGTTGTCAGGTCAGATACTCCTGTTTGGTGGCACTGTGGACCTCAAGGCCAGATAAACTCTCGCGCTTTACCGCTCTCCGGATCGAACCATTCGTTCGCGGTCTCTTTATACTTCGCGGTGCCATCCTTATTAACTCTTACCAGGACGAGGTCTCCAACGGGTGCACCATGGATGTACCTCAGTCGGCCTTGGCTATCGAACTTGACCTTCCCGTCCTTAAGGAGTTTGCTGAACCCCGGCCAATGCTCGATGTTCTCCTTTGTCAGTCTGATCCTCTGCTCAGCCATCGTGTTCGGTTCTGGGTCTTGTCAGCTATCCCTTGTAATGCCTCGGCTTCTTCTTCACCAACGCCTCCGTAGGCTCCGGCACCCAATGGTGAAGCCCACCAGCAAGCGGATCGTCAAAGGTCTTTGGGATATTACCGGCCGCCGTGCGCTCCGCCCAGGTCAGGTGTTCCTTGCCGTCATCCCGACGTTCCATGGTGATGCAATCTTCCACGGGGCAAACGATCGAACATAGGTTACAGCCCACGCAGTTCTCTTCGATGATGCTCGGGATCCGGATCAACGGATCACTGGACAGGCCGATGGCCTGGTGCGCGCCGTCCTCGCAGGCCGTGTAGCAGAGTTGGCAGCCGATGCACTTGCTCTCATTGATGCTCGCGACGACCTTGTACTTCAGGTTGAGGTCCTCCCAGTGCAGGACGTTCGGCAGCGCCTTGCCCCGGAAGTCATCCAAGGTTTTGAAGCCCTTTTCGTCCATATAGCGCTCCAGACCGGGTAGAAGCTCGCGGATGATGCCGAAGCCGTAGTGCATGACGGCCGTACACACTTGCACAGAAGTCGCACCGAGCAGGATGAACTCCGCGGCATCACGCCAGTTCTCCACGCCACCGATACCACTGATGGGGATCCCCACCTGCTTGTCCTGCCCGCAGTTCTTCAACATGTTCAGGGCGATCGGCTTCACGGCCGGACCGCAATAACCGCCGTTGGTGCTCT
>JAGQVV010000181.1 GCA_020437805.1 Flavobacteriales bacterium | reverse complement strand
ACGGACAGCATCGTTCGGCACATCACACCATCCACAGCCACAGGGTTGAAGGCTTGCACCAATTTCTCCATGTAGCCTTCATAATTACCGCTCTTCACGAGGTAGTCGAGGAATCGGCTGATCGGGAGATTGGTGATCGCGAAAAGTGCGTCGAACCGGATGCCATGATCAACGTACAATGCTTTCTTGAACTGGGATCCGAGTTCGACTTGGCCACCGGGAAGGAAGGCGCCAGCGGGATTGTACACCATGTTCAATTTGAGCCCGTCCAGGCCTGAACCGTATCCGACAGCGTTCAACATACGGAGTGCTCGGATGGACTGCTCGAACACGCCGTTGCCTCGCTGCCGATCGGTTCGCTCCGCGGTATAGAACGGCAGGGAACAGATCACTTCAGCCCGGTTGGCACGGTAGAATTCAGGAAGGTCATGATACTTCTTGTTCGCGACGATGATCGTGAGGTTACAGCGAACGATGACATGGGCGTTTCGTTGACGTATCTCCTGTACGAACCATCGGAAATCCGGATGCATTTCCGGAGCGCCACCTGTAATGTCCACCGTACGGATCCGGTGGAACTCCACGGCGCGCAGACAGGCCTCCATGGTTTCCCGGTCCATGCGCTCTTTTCGGTCCGGACCTGCATCGACATGGCAATGGGCACAGGTCTGATTGCACATCTTCCCGATGTTCACTTGCAAGGTGTCCAATGAATATGCCCTCATGGGCTTCACACCATGAGCCAAGAGCGCTTCCTGAAAGCGAGGGACGGGTCCACTCTCGTTCTCCAGGAACTGCACTTGCCTTGCCGCGATGCTCAACGGATGGTGTGCCGCGGATAAGCTCTTCATCCGTGCGTCAACGCCTTCACTTTGTTCATCATCTGCACACCATGGACCAGTGATGCCCCACTGCGTATAGCGGCTGCCACGTGGACGGCTTCCATCATTTGCGCCTCGCTGCAACCTTTCTCCAACGTATCCACCGTATACGCGTCTATGCAGTAAGGGCATTGTACCGTATGGGACACCGCCAAGGCGATCAAAGCCTTCTCCCGTGCCGTCAAAGCTCCTTCCTTGAACACGTCGTTGTAATAGCTGAAATACTTATCTCCAAGTTCCTTCTGGTACTCGGTGATCTTGCCGAACTTCTTGAGGTCGGCCGGGTCGTAATAGTTGTTCTCCATGGATGCGCGTCAAGGTATATCGTAGAGCGTTCTGGTCGATCATTGGCGATCTTCCTGACATTGCTTTGGATCGTGCATGGCTACCGTGCGGGACCAGGTCGTGAGGAAAGGCCCGCTGTCAGGTTCGGTCATTGACAACGACAATTGCAGGAGTGCATGTGTGCTGTCCAGCGAATAACGGGTATTGGGCTACTCCTGCTGCAAGGATCGGTCGTGCCGGACCTTGTGATCGCTCAAGAACATCCCTTCATTGCGGATTACGTCCTGACCGAGCTGGACGGTGGGGTGAGGGTGGATTGGACCATTCAAGGTGGTAATACGTGCGACGGGCAGGAGATCGAGCGTTCCACCAATGGGGTCGATTTCCAAGCGGTCCATCGGATAGAGGGTATTTGCGGTGATCCATCGTTCGCTGTGCCTTTCCAATGGTTCGATACCACGGTACCGGAGTTCAGTGCCTTGCATTACCGGATCAAACTGGGTGCACAAGGCTATAGTACGGTGAAGTCGATCGTATTCGACCAGCTAACCTCGAGTTCAGAACGCTTCTTCCCGTCACCCATGGGGGAACAGGCGACGTTGCTGATCAATGTACCCGCCTCAGCGGCGGTTCAACTGCGTGTTGTCGACATGACCGGTAAGGAGATCATGAACGATCTCGCAGCCATGGGACCCAAGCATACCATTTCAATGGTGGGTTCGCCCGCCGGATGTTACGTGTACATTGCCACCAGCGGTGGACGGACATTCCGAGGACGATTCATGAAGCGCTAGGAAGGACCCCGCACGGGTACGACCTCCATTGGCATCGGTCTACCTTTGCGTACCACATCGATCATTGGACAGCTTGGAATGCGGATCGGAATAGTCTGTTACCCCACCTTCGGAGGAAGTGGTGTGGTCGCCACGGAATTGGGAATGGCCCTTGCAGAGAAGGGGCATACGGTCCATTTCATCACCTATGACCGACCGGTCCGGCTTCGGGACCACCCGAACGTCCATTACCATGAGGTGCGTGTGAGCGATTATCCCTTGTTCGACTATCAGCCCTACGAATTGGTGTTGACCAGCAAGTTGGTGGATGTGGCCAAGTTCGAAGGACTGGACCTTTTGCACGTGCACTACGCCATACCGCATGCTTCAGCTGCCTGGATGGCGCAACGGATATTGGCCGCCGAAGGAGTTCGACTTCCGTTCATCACCACCTTGCACGGTACCGATATCACCTTGGTGGGGCGTGACCCGAGCTTTGAGCCGGTCATTACGTTCAGCATGGAACGAAGCGACGCGGTGACGGCGGTTTCCGAAAGCCTGAAGCGCGATACCTATGAGCATTTCCCTTTGGAACGGGAGGTGATGGTGATCCCGAATTTCGTGTGCGTTGACCAGTACAAGCACTCCCATGACCCCACGTTACGCAGCAGGTATGCGCCGAACGGGGAGAAACTCGTGGTTCATGTGAGCAATTTCAGGGCCGTCAAACGAGTGGATGATGTGATCACCATGTTCCGAAGATTGCGTGAGCGTATCCCGGTCAGGCTCCTGCTCATCGGCGATGGTCCTGAACGACAACGCCTGGAAACCATGTGCAGACAGCATGGCACCTGTGATGTGATACAGTTCATGGGAAAAATGACACGACCTGAAGAAGTGGTGGCCAGTTGTGACCTCTTCGCCCTTACCAGCGAAAGTGAGAGCTTCGG
>JAGQVV010000180.1 GCA_020437805.1 Flavobacteriales bacterium | reverse complement strand
GTGTTCAAATTCGTGGCTGAATCGGGCAAGTTGAAGAACGAGGACGGCACCCCGAAAGTGAAGCCGATCGTAGGGTGTGAGTTCTATGTGGTGGCCGATCGCCACAAAAAGAGCTTCACCCGTGAGGAGCGTGACAAGCGATTCCATCAGCTCATGTTGGCGAAGAACGCCACCGGCTACAAGAACCTGAGCAAGCTATGCTCGCTGGGGTACATGGAAGGCCAGTACAGCAAGTACGCTCGCATCGACAAGGAGCTGATCGAGAAGTACCACGAAGGACTCATTGCCACCACATGTTGTTTGGGCGCCAGCGTGCCACAGGCCATTCTGCGCGGGGACCTGGCGAAAGCAGAGGATGAATTCAAATGGTGGTTGGACCTGTTCGGTGAGGATTACTATGTGGAGATCCAGCGCCACGGCATTCCTGAACAGGACCAGGTGAACAACGTGCTCCTTCAGTGGGCGAAGAAGTACAATGTCCACGTCATAGCCAGCAACGACAGCCACTATGTGGACCAGGCCGATAGCAATGCGCATGACATCCTCTTGTGCATCAATACCGGTGAGAAACAGAGCACCCCCAAAGCCGATGACGGCGACGATGAGGTGAGCCAGAAGGGCAAGCGCTTCGCGTTCTACAACGATGAGTTCTTCTTCAAAACGCAAGCCCAGATGGGCGAAACGTTCAAGGACCTTCCCGAGGCGTTGGACAATACGAACCGGATCGTGGACAAGGTGGAGGTCCTGAAGTTGAAGAAGGACATCATGCTTCCCAACTACGAGATACCGGAGGGTTTCTCGGACCAGGATGAATACCTGAAGCACCTCACGTACGAAGGCGCCATCAAGCGTTACCTCGGCGATGGGAACGGTGGCGTAGACTCCCTTGACCCGAAGATCAAGGAGAGGATCGACTTCGAGTTGTTCACCATCCGCACGATGGGTTTCAGCGGATACTTTCTGATCACTCAGGATTTCATCAACGCCGGCAAGGCCATGGGCGTGCTGATCGGCCCGGGTCGTGGCAGTGCGGCCGGTAGTGTTGTGGCGTATTGCACGGGCATCACGAACATCGACCCGATCAAATACGATCTGCTCTTCGAACGGTTCCTGAACCCGGACCGCAAGAGCATGCCTGATATCGACACGGACTTTGACGATGAAGGCCGACAAAAAGTGATCGACTATGTGGTGGACAAGTATGGCAAGAACCAGGTAGCGCAGATCATCACCTATGGCAGCATGGCTGCGAAAAGCAGCATCCGTGATGTGAGCCGGGTGTTGGACCTTCCTTTGCAGGAGGCCGATCGCTTGGCGAAGCTGATCCCCGAGCGTCCGGGTATCGAACTCGGACGTATCCTGAACGCACCCTTGGACGGGGCCGGGAGCTTGAAGACCAAGGAAGGCCTTCAATCCGACGAGATCGCGAACGTGAAAAAATTGCGCGAGATCCTGACCAGCGGTGAGCTGACGGCTGATGTATTGCAGGAAGCCGAGAAATTGGAAGGTTCGGTACGTGGTACGGGGGTGCACGCGGCGGGCATCATCATCGCTCCAAGTGATCTCACGGAGATCATACCGGTTTGCACCTCAAAGGACTCGGACCTGCTCCTTACACAGTATGACGGCAAGGTGATCGAAGATGCGGGTGTGATCAAGATGGACTTTTTGGGGTTGAAGACGCTCACGATCATCCGCGATGCCTTGCGCATGATCAAGGCCAACCACGGACTGGACATCGTGATCGACGACATTCCGCTGGACGACGAGAAGACCTTCGGGATCTATCAACGCGCCGAGACCAATGGGACCTTCCAGTTCGAAAGTCCGGGTATGCAGAAATACCTGCGTGAACTGAAGGCCGACCAGTTCGGGGACCTGATCGCCATGAATGCCCTCTACCGGCCGGGTCCGCTGGAATACATCCCCACCTTCATCAAACGCAAACACGGTCTTGAGCCGATCGTGTACGACCTCCCGGAAATGGAGGAATTGCTGAAGGAGACGTACGGTGTCACGGTCTACCAGGAGCAGGTGATGTTGCTTTCACAGAAGCTCGCCGGCTTCACCAAGGGCGATGCCGACATCCTGCGCAAAGCGATGGGCAAGAAGGACCGCGCCACGCTGGACAAGATGAAGGGCAAGTTCCTTGAAGGCACTGCGGAGCGCGGCTTTGACACCAAGGTCTGCGACAAGATCTGGACGG
>JAGQVV010000179.1 GCA_020437805.1 Flavobacteriales bacterium | reverse complement strand
GTGCTGCCATCCTGCCAGAGGTAGGAATCCGCATCGGGCACGGTCCCGTTCAGAATGAAACCATCGCCTGCACAACCGTCGATGTCGGGTCCCAGGTCCGGTTCCGGGTCGGCCTGTACATCCACCACCACTTCATCCGTATAGGTGCAGAAAGGCGCGAAGGAGATGTCGTCCAGTGCGAAGTCGTTGCCGCTTTGCGAGGTGTTCAGGTTGCGGATGCAGATGGTGGCGACCGTTGCCGAACCAGATGGCCAAACGCCATAGAAGTTGAGCCAATTGCAGGTTTGCCCTGTGGCGTTCAAGCCTGAACCAACGGGTACGCCGTTCACGGTGAACTGCAACTGGGCAGGGGAGGATCCGACCATGGAGGCGAGCCATGCGGAAAAGGCATAGTTGGTATTGGTAGCAACGTTCACCGTTTGGCACCAAACATCCTGGCCTGCCACTTCGGCCCCGTTCACCACCAGCATGTTACCGCCCCCCGTATGGTCCGTACAGGGCGCGAAGTTGTTGTGAAGGTTCTGCGCATTGGTGCCTGTGCCGTATGTGCCGGCATTGGATAGCAGCCCCCATGGCCCCCCGGTGCCAACGGTGTAGTCACTTGTGAAGTCCGTGGACCCTGCCGAGAAATCGCCGTTGGACACCAGATCGCCTGAGGTCGCGAAATCCGTGACCGTGCAACTGTACGTGCCAGCCGCGGAGACCGACCTGGTCTGCATCGTACTACCGTTGTCCCACGAATAGCTCTCGAAACCAGCGCCGGCGTCCAGTTGAACGATCTCCCCTGTGCACAAGGTGAGGTCCGGACCCAAGGTGAAGTTGGAGTTGCACTGCCCATGTGCCAGCCGGGCACCACAGCATGCAACCATCAGGAGTAACGCGTACGCGCGAAGGCGGTGTTGGGTACCGGTCATTGTCACGGTAAGCGGTGCTGGGCGAATTTAGGCCATGTCGCTTCCATGACGTGGAAGGGCGAATGCTTGGCGCCTGTGGACGATCCCGTCACGATCCCAACCGTTCAACTAATGTTATCGTTGAATAACTAATAATTTAGTTAATATTGTGCCATGGAAGCGTTGACGAAAGCGGAAGAGCAGGTGATGCAGGCCTTGTGGAGCATCGGGCAGGGCTTCGTCAAGGATGTGTTGAATGCGTTGCAGCCACCCAAACGAGGGGAAAGTGCCCCTGCGTACACCACCATCAGTACGATCCTCCGGATCCTGGAGCAAAAGGGTTTCGTGGGGCACGAGGCCTTCGGGCGTTCACACCGTTACTTCCCGAAGGTGGATCGTGAAGATTACAGTGCGCGAAGTGTGCGCCGTGTGGTGAAGGACTATTTCGGGGGGTCGCCGAAGGGATTGCTCTCGCATTTCATCGAAAAGGAGGACCTGTCGATGGATGACCTTGACGCACTGCTGAAGGTGATCCGTGAACGCCAACAAAAGCGATGACGAGCGCCCTGGAATACGTGCTGACCTGCAACCTCGTGTTCGCACTATTATTTGCGACATACTGGCTCCTGTTACGCCGCGAAACGTTCTTCCTGCTGAACCGTGCATGGCTTGTAGGATCTGCGATCCTGGCGATGGTCCTGCCCTGTCTGCCAAGACCCGTGGCATTGGATGGACTTCCGGTGATCGACCTGCCGACAGTGGAATTGTCGGACGTACGGAATGGTTCCACCGTGGGACCGGACTGGCTCACCGTGCTTTTGGCGATCCATCTGTTCGGTGTGCTGATCGGTCTGGTCCGCTTGTGGATCGATATCCGACGTGCCTGGTCGGCTTCTGCTTCCAACGCCGAGAATGAAGCGTGCTCATTCCTTTGGCGCATATCCGTTCCGGTGCAAGTGGCTCCGGAGGACCGTGAAGCCATGATGGCCCACGAGCATGTCCATGTGCGGCATTGGCATTCAATGGACATCCTATTGTTCCGGTTCCTGAATGCGGTCAACTGGTTCGTTCCTACGTGGTGGATGGCCTTGCGTGAACTCCGTTTGGTGCATGAACACACCGCTGATGCCTATGCCCGTGCCCACTACAAGGACTACGAGGCCGTGTTGCTTGCCCATGCCCTTGGCGTACCGCGCTTCGTTTTAACCAATAGTTTCCGTTCATCCGATATCAAAACACGAATGACCATGATGCAGCGAACCCCCTCACCCAACAAGGCCCGGATCAAGTACCTCGCAGCGGTACCGCTGATCGTTCTTTCCATCACCATCACGGAACCGACGCGCTCGGCCGTGCCGTTCCGTGCACCACAGAACGAGGTCGTGACCAAGGCGGATAGGATGCCTGAATTTCCCGGTGGTATGGATGCGTTGATGAAGTACCTCGGTGATCATGTGAACTACCCGAAGACCGCCGATGGAAATGACGTTCCTGCCGGTACCGTGCACGTCCAATTCATCGTAACCACGAGTGGAGCTGTGGAAAAGGTGGCCTTGAAGAAGGGCAGTTCGCCGGAACTGGATACGGAGGCGATCCGAGTGGTGCGTACCATGCCGAAGTGGACCCCGGGAAGCCATGAAGGCAAGCCGGTGGCCGTTCAAATGGTGTTGCCGATCCGTTTCGAGCCTTCGTAGGCCGTAGCTCAATGCAGAACGCCCACTTCGGTGGTCCGAGGCGGGCGTTCTGCGTTCCGGTCATGGTGCGTCACTCATTATGGGGCTTCTTGCTCCCGGGATGGTTCCCCTTGCTCTCAGCATGCTTCTGTTTGCGGAGGCTCATCATGGTGTCGTATTGCTTTGGTGTGAGCACGGTCTTCAACTCCTTGTCGCGGCCCTGCCGCATGGCCTTCATCTTTTCCTTGCGGGCCTCATCATCCAATCCGGCTTGCTGCATCTTGGCCATTGACGCCGCATAGGTGCTGTTGATCGTTGCCACCTTGGCCTGCTGATCCGTGGAAAGCCCCAGGTCCGCTGTCATTTCCCGGGTCAGCGCGTCGGCACGTTCTTCGGCTCGTTCCGCCATCCTCGCTGGATCCTGCTTCTCGGCACGCTTGGCTTCCTTCATCGCCTTCAACTGGGCCATCTGGTCCGGGGTCAGCACGGTGGCGAGTTCGGTCTTGTACGCACTCCGCAGGGCCTTCATGTTCTCCTTCCGTTCCTCATCGGGCATGTCCGCAGCTTTGACCGCGCGCATGGAATCGCCAAGGCGTGAATTCATCTCTCGCACTCGCGCGGCTTGCGCATCATCAAGACCGAGTTCCTTGATCATGGTCTCGGTCTTTTCAACTGCACGCTCCGTGTGGCGCTGTTCCTTTACTGCGGGGTCGCTCTCGGAACGGTCCGTTCCATCCTGTGCGTGTACCACTGTCAGCGTGGACAACAAGGCGGCGGTGATCATCAACTTTTTCATGGTTCCTGTTCGGGTTACGAAGCTATGATGCATGGACCATGCCGAAGGTTTGATCGCGGTGATCGGACCTGGCGCATCAACCGGCCGATCGCGGTGCCAGTTTGCACCAGATGGCCGAATCGCGGAAATGTCCGCGCCATAGGTAGCTTTCTCTGATCAGCCCTTCCCGCACGAATCCGCAGGCCTCGAGCAAGCCGTTCGTAGGGACGTTCTCCCGATCGGTGATCGCCTCGATGCCGTGGAAGCCGAAACGGTCGAAACCGCACTCCACAACAGCGGGTATGGCCTCGGACATGATCCCTTGTCGCCACTGGTCGGCATCCAACGCAAAGCCCAATTCACCGCGATGATGCTCCTTCTTCAAGCGATAGTAGCCGATCGTTCCGATCATCTTGTCGACGCCTTTCTTCGTTATCGCCCAGGTGATCGCGTCGTTCTTCTCCAGGTCCAGTTGAACATCCGCGATCAACCTCAATGCGTCCTCGATGGAATTGGTGGGCTCCTTTCCGATGTAACGCATGACCCGTTGATCGGAGCGTATGCGAAAGATGGCTGCTGCGTCATCCACGGTGATCGCCCTGAGTACGAGTCGCGCTGTGGTGAGGATCGGGAAAGGGGTGAATTGGGGATCAAGCATCGGCCAGGGCGGAAAGGTATTCGCGCAGGATGCCATTGAACATCTCCGGGGCCTCGAGGTTGCTCAGATGCGCCACCTCCGGTATCACCACCAGCCGACCGTTCGGTAAGGCTTGTAGCATGGCCTCGCTCGTGGGCAAAGGCATCAGTTCATCCGCGCTACCCGTGATCACAAGAGTTGGTACAGCCACCTTACGAAGCAACAACGTGCGATCGGGCCTCAAGGCCATTCCCAAGGAAGCTGCCGCTACGGCATCAGCGCGCTGCCGGGCCATGATGGCTTCCAGCGGTGCCGATAGTTCCGGTCGTTCCAGCTTGGTGCGCGCCGAGATCAGTTCAGGGAGCATACCCCTCGCGATCACATCAACGCCTTTGTCGAACGCGTTCTTGGCGGTGAGCTTTCGTGCTTCCACTCCTTCCTCCGTGTCCGCTGTGGAACGCGTGTTGCACAGCAAGAGTCCTTGGACGCGCTCCGGCCAGCGTTCATAGAAGCTCATCGCCACATAGCCGCCCATGGACAGGCCGCAGAGCACGGCCTTCCTGACGCCTCGCTCATCCAAGAGCTGCAGCAGGTCCTCGGCGAAACGCTCCATCGTAAGCACGGCAGGAACCTCCAATGTCGACGCGCCAAAACCGCGCAGGTCGGGCGCGATCACGGTCGCTAGATCGGCCAACGCGTCGCGTTGAGCTTGCCAGATCCCGGCATCCAAGGGAAATCCATGGATGAGCAACAGCACAGGCTTCTCCTTCGCCATCGGGGCAAGATAGCTTGTCGGTATTAGCTTGGTCGCATGCCATTCCCATGTTCACTTCGTTCCTTTTCGATCGCCTTTCTCGCTCTGCCCATGTTCGCAACTGGCAACGCCTATGTGGTGCCGGTGGATGATGTCGCCGGCTTCTTCGAAAGGCTCCCAGCTGATGCCACCCATGTCTCGTTCTCCGCAGCGGCGGAATACCATTGTGCCGGAAGCATCAACCTGCCGGAACGCCAACTATTGGTGATCGATGGGAACGGTGCGAAGCTGGTGCTGGGGCCGGACTCCCACGGTTTCACCATGCACGTGGCGGATCAAAAGGAAGCCGAGCGGAAGACGGCGTCGCGCTATGTCATTCGCGACTTTGCTTCCATCAATGGTGGAAAGAAGGCAGTGGACCTGAAGGCTTCGCTGGGCAGCGTGATCTCCAACTGCCGCATGGTGGGCCAAAGTGAGGTGGCCATCGATCTGCGCTTCTGCCTGATGACCCGTTTGGAGAACATCATGGTGACGAACCCGGCCAAGCGCGGTTTCGTATTGCGCCAAGGGGATTGGCCCGGCGCCACAGGGATCAACAGCCAGAGCAACAGCAGTGTTCTTGAGCAGTGCCGCGTGTACAGCAGCAAAACCTCCACGGCGGCCTTCACCATCCTGAACAGCGGTGGTGTGCGCATGACGGATTGTATCTCCGAAGGGCATACGGCGGAATACGACATCTTCCTTAGCGCGTCATTGAGCGGGAACGAGGAAATCACGGCCACCAGCCCGGTGGTGAAGTCCTTCACACTTTCCAATTTCCATGTGGAACACAAGACCACGAAGGCCTCGATCTATATCAACATGCCCTCGAAAGCGGCCGTCAGCATCTCCAACGTGTATTGGAACATCCCGCTCATCGCGCCGGCGATCACGTACGTAGGCGGGCAGTTGAACCTGAGCGAGATCGGCTGGTGGCCCCGTGGCGCGATCATCGCATCACGTGTGGAGGCCCCCAGGATCAACATCGATCGCTGCCATAGTCTGCTCTTCATCGACCCCAAGAAGCGGGATAGCCCGACCAGGTTCGGGGCGCTGGAACTGCGCGACCCCATTCCAGGCAACGCGACATTGAAAGCCACTTATGTGCGCACCAGGCAGCGCGCGATGTAATGATCGGAGGACCGCTCGGGGTGCGGCTTCGGTTATATTGTGACCATGCTTCCGCCACGCGTCGGTTCCTTTCTGGCTTTGGCCTTCGGTATCTCATGGGCGATCGCTGGTGTCGGTGCGCTTCTCGGGATCGATGCGAACTCGGGCACATCGTACATCGTGCTTGCGGCCTTGTGCATGTTCGGCCCGGCCATCGCGGCGATCGTGCAGCATCGATACCTTGATCGGGCGCCATGGACAGGTCTCGGTCTGGATCCGGGTGCGATCCGATGGCCTTATCTGTTCGCATCGGCTTTCCTTGGGGTCTGCTTGGTGCCCTTGACCTTTCTGGCGATCCACATGGTTGGTGATGTGTTGGGCGTCCCGGCCTTTGGTCATGTTTCCATCACCGGGGAACGGTTCAATGTGGCGTTGGTCGAACTCAGCGCCGCTATGGGAGGGGATGGAATACCGTCCCAAGCGAACCAGTGGATCGCGAGCTTGCCGGGTGGACTGATCCTTGGTGTGTTGTTGGTCTCAGGCCTTTTCGGTGCCTTCAGCTTCAACCTTCCGTTCATGTTGGGCGAGGAGCTCGGATGGCGCGGTTACCTGTACCAAGCCCTGGAAGGATGGAGCGGTGCACGCCGCATCCTGTTCACCGGGACCGTGTGGGGACTTTGGCATGCACCACTGATCATCATGGGGCACAACTACCCGGGCCATCCCGCCCAAGGGATCTTTCTCATGGTGTTGTTCTGCGTGCTGTTGGCCTTCCTGTTCGATTGGGCACGCACCCGGACCAAGAGCGTTTGGGCACCCAGTGTGCTGCACGGCGTGATCAATGGCACGGCAAGTGCTGCCGTGCTATTCGCGTGGGATGGCGATGTGCGCTTCGGATCGCCCGTAGGAGCGGCCGGTTTCATCGCGATCACCTTGCTTGCCGCGGTGTTGATGCTTTTGGACAGGCCCTACCGACAGGTGCTGTTCCACCCAAAAGGTGCGGTTCAACCTTGAGCCACCACTTCCACTTCGATATCCTCGAAACGCACGTATTGTCCTGCTCGGATCTTGCAGGTCTTGCGCAGTTCCACGTTCCCATCGACCCGAACAAGCCCTTCGGCCACGAGCATCTTTCCTTCGCCGCCACTATTGCATGCGCCGATGAGCTTCAGGAGCTGGTTCAACTCCACGTATTCACCTTCCAGTTCGAAGGTGGTTCGGCGAGGTTTCCTCGTGTTGTTCATCGGATCTCGTGGATCAATAGGTGCGATACAATGGGCGGCAACTGGAGTTCGGCCATTCCACCGACCCGCTTCCCGATCAATGCACGAGCTATTGGGGCGGTGAACATGATCCGCCCTTCCTTCACATCGGCCTCATCCACACCGACGATGGTGAATGTGCGCCATGTGCCTTTTTGAGGTCCGTCCATGTGCTCGTAGGTCACCGTGCTACCGAAACGCACCTCCTCCGGACCGTTCACTATCGGTTCCACCACGCGTGCGGTCACGATCCGTTCGTTCAGCAGGTCCAACTTGCCGTTGATCACGGCGATGGTACGTCGGCGCTCATCGTCGCTCCCAACGGTGTTGGCGCGCTCTTCTTCCAACGCGTATCGTTCGACGTGCAGGGCTTCCAATCCGCTGGGGGTTACGTAGTTGGTCACACCGTCGGGCAATGCGGCACGTGGAGGAATGAAGGGTGCTTCCTCCTGGTCGTCCTCTCTTACGAAGCCACGGCTCATGGACGATGTTCGGTTCGGGGTCCTCCGGTCGGGAACAATAGGCGCTTGCGTTGTCTCCCTCGGGACCTCTATTGTTCCACGATATCCTTTTCGGCCTTGGGCTTTCGGGCAGGCATCCGGTCAGCGGCACTGTTGAACACGAACTCGTATTTCCTTCCGCTCTTTGCGAATGCCTTGCACTGGGGGATGAGTTCCAACATGTTCTCCTTTACCAACCTCTTCAAGAAGAGCCTGAAGTGGTGCCCTTTCTCAGTGTCCCGTTCCACCAGGCCAAGATCCGCTACGATCGGGTAGATCTCCGTGCTGTCCACATTCACGATGCGTGCCTGTTCCAAGTAGGCTTGGATCGCTTTACTGATGCGTAGCGCCTGTTGGATCTCTGCGGGTTCTATCGCCATGGCACACAAAGGTCGACATTTCAAGCCGGACGGGAGTAATGATGTTGGAAATGAGCGGGTTCCGGAGGCGTGTCCCGCGGCTATCCAGCCCTGATGGACACGTGAGGCCACAATAAGACCGTTCCGGATCTCCAATACTTCCCCAACGTGCAGGTCCGCTTCACCCATCACAAGGCGCATGTATTCCATGAACACCTGTTCCTCGTCCGCGGTCAGCTTCACTTCCTTGTAGCGCAGGCTCGGTGGTCGATCGAAGACATCGCGCCACCAGGAACGCCATGCATCCTTGCCGCGGATAAGCCCCCCTGTTCCCGGTCGATCCACTTTCAATTTCGGGCTGAAATGGACGGCGTCATCGTCTTAGAGCGCCAACAGCCCTTCCAGATCGTGCGCATTGAACGCGGCGAACCATTGCCGTGCGATCCGTTTGTTCGGGTCTACGGACATTACAGCGATCTTCCGCATAAGACAGCAAAGTTCGGAAGTCCTCGTGCCATTACCTTTCCGAAAAGCTCATGGAAGCGTCGGAAGTAGGAGGAGGTATCGGTGACCATGCTTTGTCGGAGCAAAGCATGGTTGTGCCGTACTGGCTGGTGGGCTTATTTGGAGCGCTCGTGGTTTCGATACCATTATCGGTCAAGCTGTACTTCATGAATGTGGACCTTGAGGTCATCGTTCCGGCCGAGGTCCTGATCGCCGTGCTCGCTCCGATCATTGGCGTGATGCTCTTGCGCAAAGCATGGCGAAAGCAACTCCCTTTGGATCTCCTGCGGCATCCGATCACGGTCCTATTCGTGGCGTACATGCTATCCGCTTGGATCACCGCGCTGTTCTCGGTCACGCCTCTGGTCAGCATCAAGGCCATGGTGGTGCGCAGTGCCTATTTCCTGCTCTTCTATGCGGTATTCCTGTTCATCCCGATGAACAGTGCCATGCGGATCCGTTCCCTCTTGCTATACATGGCGGCCTTCTTCGTTGTGGTGGTGTACGTCCTTGTTCGACAGTCCTTCAGTGGCTTCGATCGGCAAGGAGCGAGCTTCGTACCGTATCCGTTCTATACGGACCACACCGTGTACGCGGCGGCCTTGGTGTTCATGCTCTTCCTGCTCGGCCTTTGGGTGTTCCGCCCGTGGTCTTTTTCGCTTGCGGTGCCGCGCTCATTGCGGGTGGTGGTGCTCGTCGTTTTTGCTTGGGCGCTGATGGTGTCGTTCTGCCGGGCGGCATGGATCAGCGCTGCCATCAGTGGGTTGGTCATCGTGATACTGAAGCTAAGGTTGAGAATGTGGCAGTGGGCCGCAATGGCTTCTACGCTGCTGCTGGTCACCCTGGCATGGCGGGCTGAGGTTCGTGCGTTCCTGTACAGCGAAGCCGGGGATTCGTATGCGGAGAACGTTGGGTTGTCCGGCTCGATCCGCTCGATGGTGAACCTGAACAACGACTCAAGCAACAAGGAACGCTTGAATAGATGGAAATGCGCGTACCGGATGACACGTGATCGGCCATGGGGCGGTTTCGGCCCTGGTACCTTCCAATTCGAGTATCCGCGTTACCAGGTAAAGGAACAACGCACCTACATGAGCGTGGATGGGCCGTTGGAGGATTGGGAGATCACCAAGGCCTGGTCCATTTCAGACCAGGTGTTCATTCGGGCGAATCCTCAGATCCACCGTGTCAGTGGGGGGACCGCCCATTCAGAGTACTTGCTCACGGCCTCGGAATCAGGCGTCATCGTTCTGCTCCTGCAGTTGGCGTTGTTCGCCGGCGCATTCTTTCTCGGATTCCGCTGCCTTGTTACCGCGACCGTCCCTTCGGGTCCATTGTTGTACGCGGTGCTCGCATTGCTCGCCTATGTTGTGCATGGTCTCTTCAACAACTACTTGGACGATTGCAAGATCGCATTCCTCGTCCATGGCACCTTGGCGATCATAGTCCGCAGCGATGTTGAGCGAAGGAGGCTCGCGAAGACCGGTTCCGGAACGCCGTGACCTCAGTTCATATCGCTCGTACGGAAGTACTCCTGCACATCCGCTCCATGCTCCCACCAGACGGCGGTACCGATGGCCCCCAGAAGCACGGTTACGAAGAAGACGAACGCCACGGTCAGCGCGCGGTTCAAGTTCGGGGAGGTGTGTACGTCCAACAAGGCCGCGCGAGCCAAGTACAATTGGGGCATGCGTTCCTGACGTTCCATGGCCAATGCGGCTTCGCGCGTGCGCAGCACCGTGCTCAGTTCCATCTGGGCGACGGAGATCTCCACGGCGAGTTTGTTCAATTGTTTACCGATCTCCCGTGTGGTGCCCGTGGGTCCATCGGTTCCGGCAGGGGCACCCTTCTGCTCTTCCGGTGCGATGCTGTTGGCCAACTCGAGCAGTTCATTCGCTTGCCGGTCGATGTGGTTGTTGGTGCTTGCGATGATCTTCTGGTACAAGGCCACGCCGTTCTCTGATGCGCGCCGACTGCTTGCGGCCACCATCTCCTCCAGCTCATGGTAGATCTCGTTCGCCATGTCACGGGCCATTTCGCGGTCCATATCGTGCACCGTGACCATCACCGCACCGTCGCCTGTGCTTCGGGTGGAAATGCTTTTGAGCAGAGTGGCGCTAACTCGCTCGTAGGCCCATATCGCCCCCTGATCCACGTTGTAGTGCTCAAAAAGCCTGAAATGCGCGATCAAATGATCGAACATCGCGGTGGAGGTCACCAGGTGCAAAAGCTTGCTGGAGCCATCCTTGGTCGAACGAAGTCCGGTGTTCGGCTCATCTTGCTTCTCATGGTTGGTGAGCACCACGATGGAGGATGTGTACGGTACAGGCGTGTACCATTGTATGATAGCCGTACAAGCAGAGGTCACTATGGCGCTCAGCAGGATCCATCGTGTATTGCGCCGGATCAAAATGGGTAACGACGGGTGCCTTTCATCGTTATGCTTGACCACGGGATCGGACGATACCTTGATAAGCGGAACCTCCCGCCGATCGTTGCGCCCCTTGCCTTGCGGCTCCATCAACAGGTCGTTGCTTTTCACCGGAGTCCGGACATGTTCAGCCAAGATAACGCTGCCTCGCCTACCCCGGTCAATGAACAGAGCCGGTTCCTACCGGATGCGGACCGACGGAACCTACTCCCGCACCATCCCCAGCACCATCTCCACCACGTCCTCTGCACTGGGCTTGCTGAAGTAGTCGCCATCGCTGCCGTACGCCGGGCGGTGGGCCTTGGCACTTAGCGTGCGCGGTGCACCATCCAACCAGCGGTAGCCTTCTTGCACCTCCAGGACCTGTTGCATGATGAATGCACTGGCACCACCGGGTACATCCTCGTCCACCACCAGCAAGCGGTTGGTCTTTTGCAGGCTTTCCACGATCCTGTGCTCGCGGTCAAAGGGGAGTAGCGTACGCACATCCACCAGTTCCACATCAACGCCGAGCTCCTCAAGGCGTTCCGCCGCCTTTGCGCAAACATTGAAGGTGCTGCCATAGCTCACGATGGTCATGTCGCTGCCTTCGCGAACCACCTCCGGAATGCCAATGGGCACTGTGAACTCGCCGAGGTTGCTCGGTAAGGTCTCCTTGGTGCGATAGCCGTTCAAGCATTCGACCACCAAGGCGGCATCGTCGCTTTGGATCAAGGTGTTGTACATGCCCGCCGCTTGCTGCATGTTGCGGGGCACGCAGACCACGATGCCGCGCGCCGCGTGGATGATCATGCCCATTGGACTGCCACTGTGCCACACGCCTTCCAATCGATGCCCACGGGTCCGGATGATCAAGGGTGCCTTCTGCCCGCCCTTCGTGCGCCACTGCACCGTGGCCAGATCGTCGCTGATGCCTTGCAGGCAGTACAGAAGATAATCCAGGTATTGGATCTCCGCAACCGGGCGCAACCCGCGCAGCGCCATACCCAGGCCTTGGCCCAGTATCGTGGCCTCGCGGATACCGGTGTCGGCCACGCGCAGTTCACCGAAGCGGGCTTGCATGCCTTCCATGCCCTGGTTCACATCGCCGATCTTGCCGGTGTCCTCTCCGAAGGTGAGCAACAAGGGCTCCTTCTCGAAAAGCGCAGCGAAGTTGTCCCGGATGATGATGCGGCCGTCCACTTGCTCGTCGCTATCGTAGCGTACCGGTACCTCGGCCACGTTCAGGCAGCTCTTGGTGCTTTGGCTGTACAGGTGGCTTCCATAGCGATCCGCATTGGCCTCCTTCGCCGCCTCGATCCAGTCGGCCAGCGGCTGCCGTGCGATGGGGTCGCCGTTGCGGCCCGCAAGCAGTGCCCTTCGCGCAGCGCTTACCACTTCTTTCCGCCCCGGGCTGATCTCGGAGCGCAACTCGTCGACCAGGGCGGTGATCGTCCTTGCTGCGCTACCGTCATCGTTGTGTCGTGCAGTGGCCAAGGCTTCCATCATGAAGCTGACATCGTGGAGCTCCCGTTTGATCTCGTCCTGGAACGCCGCCCACGCCGCCTTCTGTGCCGCACGTACTTCGGTACGCGCCTGTTTCTCGATCGCATCGAGTTCTTCCTCCGTGGCGATGGCCTCCCCACCAGGCCTGAAGTTCAGGATCCACTCCCTGAACTTCACGTTGCAGTCGTAGACCTTGTACCATTCGAGCAATGGCACTTCTTCAAGGCGTTCACCGGTCCTATCGTCGCGGATCCAGTCGGTCACCACGTTCTTGTACCGCTCGTGGCTCCCACTGGTGCTATGGCCTTGCGGTTGGGTCACCTCTTCCACGTGGATCAGGCAGGGCACATGTTCATCCCGGCACTGTGCAATGGCCTGCTCGTAGGTGCGGTTCAGGCCGGCGTAGTCCCAAGCCTTTGCCCTATGGATCCGGATGCCGTTGGTGCCTTCTTCCTTCTGGAAGCCCTGCAACAGGGTGCTGATGCTGCCTTTGGTGGTCTGGTGGGCCTTGCTTACGCTGATGCCCCATCCATCGTCCCACACGTTCATGGCCATGGGTACCTGCAGCACACCGGCGGCGTTCATGGTCTCCCAGAAGTGCCCTTCACTGGTGCTGGCATCGCCGATCGTACCGAAGGCCACCTCGTTGCCGTGGTCGCTCAGGTGCGTATAGCCATGCAGTGCCTCGTTGTTGCGGAACATCTTGCTGGCCTGTGCCAAGCCCAGCAAGCGGGTCATCTGGCCGGCCGTGGGGCTGATGTCCGGGCTGCTGTTGTATTGCTGGGTCAGGTCCTTCCAATTGCCTTCAGCATCCAAGCTGCGCGTGGCGAAGTGCCCATTCATCTGGCGGCCAGCGCTGGCCGGTTCGTGCTCCGGATCGGCATGCGCATAGAGTTGAGCGAACCACTGCTGCACGGTGAGTTCACCGATGGCGAACATGAAGGTCATATCGCGGTAGTACCCGCTTCGCCAATCGCCGGGGCGGAATTGCTTGGCCATGCACACTTGGGCCAATTCCTTGCCATCGCCGAAGATCCCGAATTTGGCCTTCCCCGTGAGCACTTCCTTGCGGCCCAGCAAACTCGCTTCGCGGCTGCGGTGTACCAGTTCGTAATCGCGCAGTATCTCTTCACGGACCTCTTCCAAGGTCATCTTCTCCTCTGCGGTATTGCTCTTCGTGCGGGACATCATGGGCATGCTTCGTCGCGAAGGTAGCCCCCAGCGGCTTTCGGGGAAAGCGTGTGGTGCTTGAATGGAACACCGATGACACTGAACGGGATGATGGGCGCTGATGGAATGCGTGTAGCGAAGGTTCCGGCCCGCGGATATCATAGCGATCAACGCGGAGGGATGGTCGAAGGCAACCGCAGTGGAAGCGATGAATTGCGCAGGGCGATGGCTGCTACCGGAACGAGAAAGGGAGGACCGAAGCCCTCCCTTTCGAATGTCCGATGTATTCGGGTCAATCCACTTTCAATACGCGCTTGGTGGCTTTGCCTTCAGCGGTGTTCAACTGGAGAAGGTAGGCGCCTTGCGCCAGGTCCACACCGTTCATCTCCAATGTGGCGTTGCCGGTAGGGTCAAGCACCAGAAGGTTCTGGAATACGCTGCGACCGTCCAAGGAGAACAGCTGCACCGATACCGGTCCTTGCATGTCCGCCACGCTTACGCGCAGTTCGTTGGTGAAGGGGTTCGGGTACACTTCCAAACGCTCTGGGGCAAGGGTGAGTTCGCTCATGCCCACGGCACTTGCTCCGCTCTTCACGGCGTTCACGCAATACCGGTTGTTCGCACCGAGGTTATGCTCCAAAACCCCGATCAACTTCAGGTCGGCCAATTTGAAGTTGGCCGGAACGGTGTACGTGTAGGTATGCGTGTAGTTCGTGCCCACCACCGGTGTGTTCGGCACGACCCCACTGGTGCCGGCACTCCCGCCCAGCATGGCGCGGAACACGCGGTTGTGGATGTAATTGTTGCCCGCTCCGCCATTGGTCTGTGCACCGGGGCAATTATCCTCCAGCAGGTACACGTTCAGCTTGAACGGACCCGTGAAGGAATACGTGAAGTGCGCCGTAATGGAAACGGTCAGTGTACGGGTGGCCCAGTTCAAGGAAGGGTTCATCACGAGGATAGCAGGGGAAACGCCTGCAGCACGTGCCGTCATTGCGGCCTCCCAGCCGCCACTGGCACTGTTCGGGGTATACCCACCGTACTCACCCATGTCCAGCACGGCCGCAGGGGTGAAGGTCACGTTGTATTGTCCGTAATACGTGCTGCCATCGTTCGTGTCGAATGCATCCGCCGTGTGGAATTTGGCCACCGCGAAATCCGGGTTGTCCATCAATCCATTGGTGATGGTGTTCGCACTGGGGCAGTACTGGCACCAGGTCTCGGTGCGACCTTCCATGAGCACGACCTTCTCGGCATAGTTGCTCAGGGCGGTGAACTGTATGGTCAGCGTGTTGTTCGTGGGGTCGGTATCCGTGGTGGTCTCGATCCACATCACCAAAGTGTGCGGCCCTTGGGTGGTGTTCAACTGGTTCGGGTGGGTGTAGGGCAGGTAATTGTTCGTGGTCACCCCGCCACCGCCGATGTTGGTGGAGCCTGTGTAGATCGGCCCGCCGTCCAACTGCCACTTGATCGTGCAGCTCGTCATCGGAATGCTGCTCTGGTTACGCGCCCACACCGCCAATGGGTAGTTGATCCCCGCTTTGATGTATCGCGGCAACGAGAGGTTGGACAAATAGGCGTTCTGGGCCTGTAGCGAGGCAGCGCCCATGAACAAGAAAAGGCCGAGCAGGGCTTTGGACAGGGTAGAGATCTTCATGCGATCGGGTTTAGGATACATCGAAAGTACATCACCGATCGATCGGTCCGTCCGGTGACCCGAAAATTCCCGTTCACTCCTCCACGAAGGTGGTGCTGTGCCCTTCGGTGTTGAACAGGGAAGCATCCACGGTCGGCTGATAGTCCAGGACCAGCAATTGCACATCGGCCTTGCCCGTCGTGCTCTTCAAGGTCATCTCCAGCGGCAGGCCGTTCATGCCCATGGCCTTCAGGTTGTCCGCTTCGGTAGTACTCTTGCCCGCGCCTACGCTTTGGTAACTGAACACCCGCAACATGCTCAAGGGGATGTCCTCGGCCACCCAAGCCGTGCCGGAGTATTCGCTGCCGCTCACCTTCATCTCCTTGCAGGTATGGCCCTGTATCACTTTCTCCTTGCCGGTATACTTCACCTTTCCACCGGTCGGTGTGTCCTGGGAATAGGTCATGCCGGGCCAGCGCTTCTCGCTCATGGCGAATACGAATCCACCCTTCATGCCATTGATCGTGTGCAGCTGGGTGATGGCGCCCGCCGCAGGATCGAACACCAAGCGGACATCGGGCTGGTTACCACGCCCATGCATCAGCATGGCCACGTTGGGCCCATCGAAGCTGTACGTGATCGAATCGGTCCGCGTATCGCCGCTGCTGTTGGTCTGGCTGCTGACCAGCACGAAAGAGCATTGCTGGGCACTGGCTGCGGATGCGAGCAGCGCGAGAAGGGTGAGGTATAGGGTGCGCATGGTGGTGAAAGATAGTGCCCCGCAGGTGCACCAGGATCCAACATGGACCATCCCCATACATCCGTGTCGATCCGCGGTTCGTATCCATCGCCCGGCCATTTCATCGGTGCCCGTCCATACGCTCCGCGTCGTCGACGTTCCATATCCCCGGCTTCCTGTAATTTGCAACCATGTACCGCTCACTCGTCATCATCGCTATTACCGCCACGAGCCTCCACGCGCAGACCATCCTCGTGCAACCCTACCTGCAGGATGCCGAGCCGGACCGCATGACCATTTTGTGGGAGACCAGCAGCGGCACCGAAAGCACTGTGCAGTACGGCCTCAGCATGGCCTTGGGCAGCAGCAGCGGGGGCAGTAGCTTCATCAGCAGCGGCACGGCGCGCATCCATAGCGTTACGCTTACGGGTCTTGCACCGGCCACCATGTACCATTACAAAGTGATCACCGGTGCGGCCCAATCGGCGCTGTTCCATTTCAAGACACCCGCGTTGCAAAGTGCGGAAGCGCCCACCAACATCGTGGCCATGAGCGACATGCAGCGCGATGGCAGCCAACCGAACAAGTTCTGGGAGGTGGTGCACAATGGTGTGATCGACCACGTGACCGATAGCATGGGCCCGGACCTCAGCGAGGAGCTGGCCATGATCGTGATCCCCGGTGATCTGGTGGACAACGGCACCAACTACAGCGAATGGAAGAACACCTTCTTCGATCCGGCCAACCCGCTCTTCAGCTACGTGCCGGTGTACCCTGTGTTGGGCAACCACGAGAACAACACGGTGCATTACTTCAACTACTTCCAGCTCCCTACCAACGGCACACCGGGTTACGATGAGCATTGGTGGTACAAGGACCACAGCAACGTGCGCATCATCGGCCTCAACAGCAACAGCGGCTACCGCATCCAGGCGCAACTCGATTGGCTGGACGGCGTGCTGGCCGATGCCTGCACGGATCCGGACATCGACTTCGTGTTCGCCCAACTGCACCACCCGCACCACAGCGAGCTTTGGATCGCAGGCAACACCAGCTATACCGGAGAGGTGATCGCACGTATGGAGCAGTTCAGCACCGACTGCGGCAAACCCAGCATCCACTTCTTCGGCCACACGCACGGTTATTCGCGTGGGCAAAGTCGCGACCACACCCACCTGATGGTGAATGTGGCCACGGCTGGTGGCAGCGTGGATTACTGGGGTGAGTTCGCCAACTTCGATTATCCGGAATATTCCATCAGCGATGACGAATACGGCTATGTGGTGGTGGAAGTTGAAGCCGGAGCGGACCCGCGCTTCACGCTGAAACGTTTCAGCATCGGCGATGCCACCACCACCGAGGACAACACGCTGGAGGACCTCATCAGCATCCGCAGCAACAACAACATGCCCATGGTGCCCGGCGCGCTGTTCCCGCTCGCTTCGGATGTGGTAAGCCCGGATTGTGTGGTGTTGAAGGGCTCGCCCTTCTTCGATGCCGATGGCGATGGCCATGGCGATACCCATTGGCAATTGAGCACCAACTGCAATGATTGGAGCAACCCCGTGGTGGATGTGTGGCGCCAATACCAGAACTGGTACAATGCCGTGGATACCCAGGC
>JAGQVV010000178.1 GCA_020437805.1 Flavobacteriales bacterium | reverse complement strand
TCCTGCACGAGGATGTGCTTGCTCAGCGGGACCAGGTAGGTCTTGTGCTCGCCGGTACGGCTCTCCACGATGATCTCACGGTTACCGCGCTTGATCTTGCCATAGGAGATGATCCCGTCGATCTCGCTGACCACGGCCGGGTTGCTCGGGTTACGCGCTTCGAACAGTTCCGTTACACGTGGCAGACCACCTGTAATGTCACCACCCTTGCCGGAACTACGCGGGATCTTCACCAGCACATCGCCGGCTTCGATCTTCTCACCTTCCTTCACGATGATGTGCGCACCGACCGGAAGGGAGTAGCTCTTGATCTCCTCCTTACCCTTGGCATCCATGATCTTGATCGTCGGGTTCTTTTTCTTGTCCCGGCTCTCCACGATCACCTTTTCCGCAAAGCCCGTCTGTTCGTCGATCTCCTCACGGAAGGTCGCGTTCTCCTCGATGCTCTCGAATTCCACCTTACCGGCGAGTTCGGAGATGATGACCGCGTTGTAGGCATCCCAAGTACAGATCAGGTCGTTCTTCTTGATCTTCTTGGCACCGCTCACATACATGTAAGCTCCATAAGGAATATTGCTCGTTGTGAGCACGATCCCCGTGTTGGCATCCACGATCCGCATCTCTGCACTACGGCTGATGACCACCTCGGCGTCCTCGCCCTTGCGATCCTTCTTCTTCACCGTACGCAGTTCATCGATCTCGAGGATACCGTCGTATTTCGCACGGATCTCACTTTCCTCTGTGATCTTTCCGGCCACACCACCCACGTGGAACGTCCGGAGCGTAAGCTGTGTTCCAGGTTCACCGATGGACTGTGCTGCGATCACACCTACGGCCTCCCCGATCTGCACCTTGCCACCACGGGCCAGGTTCCTGCCGTAGCACTTGACACAAACCCCTTGTTTCTGCTCGCATGTGAGTACGCTACGGATCTCCACTTCCTCGATCGGGCTGGCATCGATCTCAGCGGCCACATCCTCATCGATCTGCTCACCGCTGGCGATGAGCAGGTCACCTGTCTGCGGATGGTGCACATCATGCACCGTGGTCCGCCCGAGGATACGGTCGTAAAGCGACTCCACGACCTCTTCGTTCTTCTTCAGCGCACTGGCCACCAGACCGCGCAACGTGCCGCAGTCCTCATTGGTGATCACCACGTCCTGCGCGACGTCCACCAAGCGACGGGTGAGGTAACCGGCATCCGCGGTCTTCAAGGCCGTATCGGCAAGACCCTTACGCGCACCGTGGGTCGAGATGAAATACTCCAGGATCGACAGTCCTTCCTTGAAGTTCGAGAGGATCGGGTTCTCGATGATGTCCTGACCGCCGCCGCCGCCGCTCTTCTGTGGCTTGGCCATCAGTCCACGCATTCCACTGAGCTGACGGATCTGCTCCTTCGAACCACGCGCTCCGGAGTCCATCATCATGTAGATGGAATTGAACCCCTGTTTGTCGTTCTTGATATGCTCCATCAAGGTGTATGTCACCTTGCTGTTCGTATGGGTCCAGATGTCGATCGTCTGGTTGTAGCGTTCGTTGTTGGTGATCAGGCCCATGTTGTAGTTGCCCGTCACCTCGTCGACTTCCTTCTGGGCGGCTTTCACCAGCTTCTCCTTCGCCTCCGGGATGACCACATCGTCCAGGTTGAAGCTCAGGCCTCCACGGAAAGCGCTCATGAACCCAAGGTCCTTGATGTCGTCCAGGAACTGCGCGGCACGGGCCACGCCGGTCTCCTTGGTCACCATGCCGATGATGTCACGCAACGCCTTCTTGGTCAAGACTTCATTGATGAAGCCCACCTCGTTCGGGACCACCTCATTGAAGAGCGTGCGACCGCAAGTGGTCTCGATCATTTGGCTCTTGCCGTCAACCCCGGTCCAACGCAACTTGATGAACGTATGGAGGTCGAGTTGACCCTCATTGTACGCAATGATCACTTCCTCGGGGCTGTAGAAGGAGCGTCCTTCGCCCTTCATGGCGCGCTCGTCGTCGGTCCTACGGCCTTTGGTGATGTAGTACAAGCCAAGTACCATGTCCTGGCTCGGTACCGCGATCGGTGCACCATTGGCAGGATTCAGGATATTGTGACTGGCCAACATGAGCAACTGCGCCTCAAGGATGGCCGCATTGCCCAACGGCACGTGCACGGCCATCTGGTCACCATCGAAGTCAGCGTTGAAGGCGGTACACACCAACGGGTGCAACTGGATCGCCTTACCCTCGATCAACTTCGGTTGGAAGGCCTGGATACCCAAGCGGTGCAGGGTCGGTGCTCGGTTGAGCAGGACCGGGTGGCCCTTCAACACGTTCTCCAGGATATCCCAAACCACCGGTTCCTTGTTGTCCACGATCTTCTTGGCGCTCTTCACCGTCTTCACGATACCACGCTCGATCAGCTTCCGGATGATGAACGGCTTGAAGAGCTCGGCTGCCATATCCTTCGGCAGACCGCATTCGTGCAATTTCAGTTCAGGACCCACAACGATCACCGAACGAGCGCTATAGTCAACACGCTTACCAAGCAGGTTCTGACGGAAACGACCTTGCTTTCCCTTGAGCGAATCGCTGAGGGATTTGAGCGGTCGGTTGCTTTCGCTCTTCACAGCGCTGCTCTTGCGACTGTTGTCGAAGAGACTGTCCACTGCTTCTTGAAGCATCCGCTTCTCGTTCCGTAGGATGACCTCCGGTGCCTTGATCTCCATCAAACGCTTCAAGCGGTTGTTACGGATGATCACTCGGCGGTACAGGTCGTTCAGGTCCGATGTGGCGAATCGGCCACCGTCCAATGGCACAAGCGGACGCAATTCAGGTGGGATCACAGGCACCACCTTGATGATCATCCACTCAGGGTTGTTCTCCCGGCGGCTGATGGCATCGCGGAAAGCCTCCACGACGTTGAGCCGCTTCAACGCCTCGTTCTTACGCTGCTGGCTGGTCTCGGTGTTGGCCTTGTGACGCAGGTCATAGCTCAAGCCGTCCAGGTCCAAGCGCTTCAACAGCTCGTGCAGGGCCTCTGCCCCCATCTTAGCGAGGAACTTGTTGGGATCGGAATCATCCAAGTACTGGTTGTCCTTCCCTTGTGCCTCGAGGATATCGAGGTATTCCTCTTCGGTCAGATAGTCCAGGTATTGCACCTGTACACCTTCCTTGTTGACGGCGTTACCCGGATTGATCACCACATAACGCTCGTAGTAGATGATCTGGTCCAGTTTCTTGGTCGGTAGTCCCAAGAGGTAGCCGATCTTGTTCGGCAGGCTGCGGAAATACCAGATGTGGGCAACGGGCACCACCAACTGGATGTGTCCCATGCGCTCACGACGCACCTTCTTCTCGGTCACTTCCAC
>JAGQVV010000177.1:5354-31965 GCA_020437805.1 Flavobacteriales bacterium | reverse complement strand
AGAAGTACATCGTGTACCGCAAGCGCAAGGTCTTCATCGGTAAGCAGACCTTCGCGAACCTGATGGATGTGATCAAGAAGCACAAGGACGAAAAGTACTTGGTGCCTTGTAGCGACATCCAGAAAGGAGAGATCCCGGCCTTGTTGGACAAAGCGAACGTGAAGTACACGAACGCCGTTTTCTACCGCACCGTGGCCAGCGACCTCAGCGATCTGAAGGGATTGAAATACGACATGCTCGTATTCTTCAGCCCCGGGGGCATCGAGAGCCTGAAAAAGAACTTCCCGAAGTTCAAACAGGAGGGCGTGTACATTGCCGCTTTCGGCCCCACGACGGCGAAGGCTGTCCGCGACAACGGTCTGCGCTTGGACCTGGAGGCACCCTTGCCGGAGGCCCCGAGCATGACCGGTGCCATCGAGCTGTTCATCAAACGGCTGGCCAAGAAGAAGTAAGCGCGGTAGGTCACACGACCAACCGTACAACGTCATTCCGTTTTACCGAGCCCATGGCACGGCCTACCTTCCGCAAACACGAACGACTGTGCGGCCGGCTTCGCATCCAGGAAGTGGTCACCCAAGGCCGTTCGGTGCACGAGAAACCCTTCAAGCTGGTGGGAAGGATCATGCCATTGCCGACCGTGGCCGCTGCTCAAGTGGCATTCGCCGTTCCGAAACGGAACCTCAAGCTGGCCGTGGACCGCAACCGCATGAAACGCCTGATGCGCGAAGCCTATAGACTGAACAAGCACGGGTACCTGGAGCGTTTGGAAGCGAGCGGAAAGCAGTGTGCATGGCTGTTCGTGTACCAGGCCCGCACAACCTTGACCCTGGCCGAGACCCAGCAGAGAATAACCCGGGCTTTGGACCGTTGGATGAAAGAGCATGGGTAGGATCCTGGCACTTCCATTGATCGCCTTGGTGCAGTTCTACCGCTACGCCATATCACCGCTATTGCCCGGTTCCTGCCGCTACACACCCACCTGTTCTGAATACGGCCTGGAGGCGCTGCGCACGCATGGGGCATTTCGTGGCGGCTGGCTCACCCTCAGGCGCTTCCTATCTTGTCATCCGTGGGGTGGTCATGGTCATGACCCCGTCCCACAAGACCCGCATCAACATGGATAAGCAGACGACACGCTCCACCGCGAAGTGGAAGCTCTGGTTCGGTGGACTCGCCGTGGTTGCCGGTGGTGCATTCACCATATCGGCCGGCGATAGCTACTTCGAGATCAGCAAGAACCTGGAGATCTTCACAGAGCTGTACAAGGAACTGAACATCTACTATGTGGATGATACGCAGCCCGGGAAGCTGATGAAGACGGGTATCGATGCGATGCTCAATTCCTTGGACCCGTACACCACGTACATCCCGGAAAGCGACATGGAGGATTACCGCTTCATGACCACCGGACAGTACGGCGGTATCGGCGCGTTGATAAAACGACAGGATGATAAGGTGCTGATCAGCGAACCTTATGAAGGGTATCCGGCGGAAAAAGCTGGCCTGTGGGCCGGGGATGAGATCGTGGAGGTGGATGGCAAGAAGATCGCCGGCCTGAACACCGAGGAGGTGAGCAAGCTGCTGAAAGGGCAAGCGGGCAGCACGGTGAATGTGATCATGCAGCGACAAGGCATGGAACCCACCACACATGTGCTTACGCGTGAGGAGATCAAGATCCCGGACGTGCCCTACAAGGGCATGATCGACCCGGTGGGTATGGTGGGCTATATCAAGCTGAACAGTTTCACGCAGACCGCGAGCCAGGAGGTACGGAACGCGATGAAGGAATTGAAGGATGAAGGTGCGACGAAGATGATCCTGGACCTGCGCGGGAACGGCGGAGGTTTGCTGCGCGAAGCAGTGAACATCGTGAACCTTTACGTGCCGAAGAACGAGTTGGTTGTGGAGACCAAGGGCCGCATCCCCGAATGGGACAAGACGTACAAGACCTTGAGCGAACCGCTCGATGCCGAGATCCCCTTGGTGGTGCTGGTGGATGGACAGAGCGCCAGTGCCAGCGAGATCGTGAGCGGCGCCTTGCAAGACCTGGACCGGGGGGTGATCATCGGGGAGCGTACCTTCGGGAAAGGCTTGGTGCAACAGACCCGTGACCTATACTACAACAGCAAACTGAAGGTCACCGTCGCCAAGTACTACATCCCGAGCGGGCGGTGCATCCAGAAGTTGGATTACGCGCACCGCGATAGCGCTGGGACCGTACAGGAGGTGAAGGAGGAGACCATCGCCGAATTCAAGACACGCAACGGTCGTCCGGTATTCGATGGTCGTGGGATCCTGCCGGACGTTGATGTGGAGGATCCCGAGCTTGCCAAGGTGGTAGGTGGCCTGTACACCAAGGACCTCTTCTTCGATTTCGCTACGAAGTATCGCCTGACCCATGCGGAGATCGGTCCTGCCGAAGCGTTCGCTGTTGACGATGCACTATACCAGCAATTCGTGGACTTCGTGAAGGACAAGGAGTTCAGTTACGACACAGAGACGATGGCGGCCTTCAAGGAATTGGAGGAGAAAGCGAAGAAAGAACGATACTACGAACACGCCAAGGCACAAATGGAGGCGCTTCAGGCTGAGCTTGCCCCGGACCGTAGCGAGGAATTGACCCGCTTCCGAAGTGATATCGAAGAAGTGCTTCGCAACGAGATCGTTGCGCGCTACTACTTCCAGACCGGTCGTGCAAAAGCAGGACTGGCCACGGACCCGTACGTGAAGAGCAGCATCGATCTATTGAACGGCCCACGCTACAACGAGGTGTTGGCCGGAACAGCCCAGGGCAAGTAATAGCCGCGAATGAGCTTGAGCGCCGCAGTGCCGATGCGGGAGCATGATGTGTTCCGCAGCGTGCACGTAGTGGCGCTGTCCCTTTGTGCGATCATGTTGCCGTGGAGCACGGCCTTCCTCAGCATCGCGCAGCTGTTGATGGTGGTGAACTGGCTCGCGGAGGGCGTGGTGCGCAAGGACCTGGCCGCTCGATTCCGCACCACGTTCACCTCCTGGCCTGCATTGGTGTTCCTCTCCTTCTTCGGATTACATGTGGTCGGTCTCGTTTGGACCACTGATATGGAGTGGGGAACGGATCTCGTCCGCATCCTCCTTCCGGTCCTTTCGTTCGGGGCCGTGCTTGCCGGAACCCGGCGGTTGGACCGGAGTGAATTCCGCCTTATCCTGCGCTTGGGCGCGTGGAGCGTGATAGCCAGCACGATGGCATGTTCGGTGCTCCGCACGGGCGACGCCATGGACTATCGTTCGCTATCGATGTTCATCAGCCATATCCGGTTATCGTTGCTCCTGTGCCTCAGCATCGTGATCTTTCTGCTGGATCGTGATGCGCGTTCTTCACTGCGGATCGCTGGATACTCCGCGTCGGTTTGGGCACTCTATTTCATCGATGCATTGGGTAGCATCCAAGGGTTCATCATTCTCGGTGTGTTGTCCGTGGTGTTCGTCTGGCGCTGGGCCGCGGGTCGTGGGCGGGGCGTACGCTGGTCGGTGCAAATGGGCATTGTTCTGCTGCTTGTCGCAGGTGGTTCCATGGTACTGCACTTGGCGAGGGGTCATCAGGGGCTGCCTGATCCGAAGAACTATGGTCAAGCGGAGTACACTGCAGGTGGTGAACGGTACATCCATGACCTGAGCAACCCCCAGACCGAGAACGGGACCTATGTGTGGACCTATATCGCGTGGGGTGAACTACGCTCCGCCTGGCCCTTGCGAAGTGGATTGGGCATGGATGATCTGGATGGAAAGGGTCATCCGATCTGGTCCACCTTGGTCCGCTACCTGGCTTCCAAAGGAGAGCGCAAGGACAGTATGGCCGTGATGGCACTCAGCGAGGCGGATGTACGTGCCATCGAACAGGGTGTGCCCAGTGTTTCCCAGGAACAGCGGAGCGGCATCCGTGAACGTATCGAAGAGGTGTTGTTCGAACTGGAACACTACCAAGCCTATGGCGCGGCGGACGGCCATTCCGTAGCGATGCGTCTGGAATTCCTGAAGGCGGGTGCGGCGATCGCCAAGCGGAATTGGACGATGGGTGTGGGAACGGGTGATACCAAGATCGCTTTCGCCCAACAGTACGAGCGGATGGAGTCCATGCTTTCGGAGGAATGGAGACATCGAGCACACAACGAGTACCTGACCCTGTGGATCAGCTTTGGTGTATGCGGTCTGCTGTGGAGCTTGTTCGCTTGGTGGTGGCCGGCACAGGCGATGGGTGCATGGCACGACCCCTACTTCATTGCATGGTCCATCATCTTCGGTATCTCCTGTCTTACGGACGATACGATCGAAACACAGGCCGGGGCCACGTTCTTCGCGCTGTTCTATGCACTCTTCGTGTTCGCCTCCCCGCGCCCGATCAACGCAGGGCGATGATCAGGTCCATAACGCGTTGCGGGTCGATGCGCCCTATGCATGTGCATGCCTTCCCAGCGGCACAATCCGTACAGTCGACATCATTGACCAAGGCGTGGGCATCAGCACCCAAGGGTGCCCAGCGTCCGGGATGGATGGGCCGACGGGAAGCATACAGACCGATGGCCCGGATGCCTGTGGCCGCCGCGATGTGCAGCGGTCCGGTGCTGGCAGCTACCAAAGCTTGGGCACCACCGATGAGCATGACGAGCTGTTCCAACGTGATCGCCCCCCCAGCGTCCACTACATGGGGCAGGTCCAAGGGAAGGTGTGTTGCGTAGCCTTCCCGCTCGATCGCGGTCCCCGTAATGATGCATTGATATACGGAAGGGTCCATCATGCTGATGAGCGCAGCGAAATTGGACAAGCCCCATTCCGCCGCACTGCCTCGAGAGCCGGGGTGCAACACCACATTGATCCGGTCTGGTCGAAGGTAGTTTCGCACCGCTTCGGTCGGCAATGGGGCTTTGAAGCCGTACAACCTTCGAAGTGAAGCCAAGGATGGGGCGTCCTCGACCCCCAAAGGCGCAAGGAGCTTGACGTTCAGTTGCGCCTCGTGCAGGTTGCTTTTTCTGCGGCTGAACGGTACGCGCTCATTGCATGTGCTCCAATGCCAAAGGCGATGGCTTGTCCCGATGCGGTGTGGTATCGCCGCCCGTTTTCCCCAGCGTGCGATATCCCGTTGTGGGAACACGTGGACCAAGGTGTCGGCATCGAGCGAGCGCAAGCGTTCCACCGGGTGGTTGGTATTGTCCATGGCGAGTTCCTCCAAGGTGATGATCCCGTCCACATGTTCGCAACAGGCAAGTACCGGTGCGGTGTACGAGCGACCGATGAAGGTGATGCGCACACCAGGAAAATGCTGCTTCAAAAGTCCCGCTGTTGGCAAGGTCAGCATCACATCACCGATACTGTCCGTGCGGGAGAGGATGATGTGCTCAGGTGTTCGCATCCGCTCGATACATTGCGTGCAACTTCCGGTATTTCAGGAACACCGCTCGTGCGCTCAACGTCGCGATCCTCCAACCGGCCCGACCATCGAGGAAGCCGAGCTGGAGAAAATACCCTTGGATGAACTTGGCCACGGGCGAAAGCCAACGTTTGACCGGACCGGCTTTCTTTCCACGTGCGTGCATCCCTTCGGCATGCAAGGTGCTATAGCGTTCGATCCGCTCTTCATGCGAGGCGATCGTGGGATAGGAGAAGTGCAGCAGATCGCCCTGTAGATCGGTGATCGCCGTGTTCGGCGGAAGGGCAAGTGTTTCGTGCACATGTTCGCCTTCCCATCGCGTTCCGGTCCTTGGGAACAAGCGCACCTTGGCATCGGGGTACCATCCGCCATGGCGCACCCAATGTCCGCAGTGGTTCGTGAGCCTGCTGAAACGATATGCACCTTCAGGACCTTGATCGATCACCTTCATCAAGGAGGCCCTAAGCGCACCGGAAAGGGCTTCGTCCGCATCCATGGAGAGGATGAAGGCCGAGGATGCCAGCTCGTTCGCGTGGTTCTTCTGATCGGAATAGTTCGTCCATGGGCGAACGATCACCCGGGCACCCATGGCGCTCGCCAGTTCGCGTGTGTTGTCCGTGCTCTCGGCATCCACAACAACCACCTCATCCACCACACCGGTCAAGGACGCTATACAACGTTCGATGTTGTGCGCTTCGTTGCGTGTGATGATCACTGCTGAGATCCCCGTCATGCGCCGTCGAAGTTAGGCGCACCGGTCCTGTCCAGGTAACAAGGGATCAAGGCTCACCGCGCATGCAGCACCATGAAGCGTCCTTGGCCGGTGTATTCGCCATTGCTCAACAGCATGAATGTGTATGGACCATCCGGGAGGCCCGCAGTGGTCAAACAGTTCCGTTCTTGGGACAAGGCGGTGGTGGAGATCGTGCGGCCTGTGGCGTCGAACACCACCATCACGAGGCCTTCGCGTTGTAACCGATCGGGCAGTCGAATGAACAGTTGGTCATCGGCAGGCTGCGGATACAGCAGCGTCCCGGCGATCCGCCCTTTGTCCTCCACGGTCGTTGGCCCGACAACCAGGTTCACGCAATAGTCCTCGGTCTCGCCATAGTCATAGTTGGCCATGCACGCATTCTCCGGTGCATCGTCCCATTGCATCACCACCCGCATCCGCGTAGGGCCCAGTGTGGCGGTAACGGGAACTGTGATCGAGCCATCCACCGGATCATTGCTTCGACCTTGGGTGTCGAATACCAATTCACCTTCCGTGTCGAACGCACCATCGTGATCCAGGTCCATCCAGATCCGGAACCACTCGTTGAAGGGAAAGCTGGAAAAGCCTGGTTCCAATCTCAAGGGGTACGCCAAGCCCAAGGCCAGATCCGTGGAGAGCGAGGTATAATCCCCATATCCACCATCGCTTTCACTTTCATTGTCGATGGCACCTATCCGCACCAAGGCGATCCATTCGGATGAGGCATTGTCCGCATCGGAATCGCAGTACGAGTTGTCCACACATGCTCCGCATCCCGGGGTACGCGCATTCACTGCAACGGTCCAGTCCGAGACCAATTCCGGGCACTGTGCACGGACCTCCATGGTATAGTTGGTGCAAGGCAGTAGCGGGCTCAGGACGATGGATGGATCCGTGTTGCCAGGGATCACTGTCCACGTCGAGGTCCCTACGGGAAGGTAGCGCACGTCATAGCTATCCGCGTCGATCACGGCGTTCCACGACAAGTCGATGCTCTCGTCCGCGCTGGCGGTGGCCGAGACCCCGGTCGGCGCGGTGCAGCACCCTTCACTGGTCCATACCAAGGAAGGGCTGAGATCACTGGTTTCGTCCTCACATTCAACGCGCACTTGGAATTCATAGGCAAGGCAGCGATCGAGACCGTTGATCGTGTAGCTGTTCGTCGTGAGGCCGCTTACTTCCGTCCAAGTGGAAGCCCCCACGGCACGATACTGCAGGTCGAAGGTCGAGCCGGTCACCGCGGTCCAGCCCAATATCGTGGTGCCTACGGCGATGCTTTGTGCAGTAAGGTTGTATGGAGTTGGGCAGCTACCGCAACCTTCCATGATCAACGCCATACTGGTGCCGGCATTGATGCGACCTCCTGTCACGGTCTGTCCGGCAAGATTCCCGACCTGATCCACCCCTTCGAAAAGTTTGTCACGCAAGTAGAGCGCCCCGGCCGCGGGGTCGCCTTTCACGAGCGTCATCATCGACGCGCACGGCGCGCTGTACAACAGGCCGATCACCCCAGCCGTCAAGGGCGTTGCGAACGAAGTCCCCGAGGTTGAGCCATACCCACCGATCCGCGTGGTGTACACATCCTCACCAGGTGCGCCCACATCGATGGTGGTGAGGCCATAGCCCGAAAACGTCCTGTTGTCGCTGCTATTGGTGGCTGTTACACTGATCATGTAGTCGCTCGGGCATGCTGTGGGCAGATCGCCGATGGCATCCACGTTCACATTGTTGTTGGAAGTGGCCCCACAGTTCAGGATCCCGGCGGTTCCCAGGGTATCGTACATGGCACACCACAACGGGGAGTCCTCCGGTTGGCCGCCATCGATCCCCCAGCTCGCGTTGGTCGCGACCACGAACGCTCCTTCGGCCCCGTTGCTGGCATTGTACCGGCGACGCATCACCAAAGGGTAGGTATGTGAGGCGATGACCCCGGCATCCGAAGCGCCGGAGTTCGAAACGACCATCATTTTCACGTTCCAGTTCGCGCCGGTGACACCTTCAGCATTGTTTCCCACGGCACCGATCATGCCGGCCACCTGGGTGCCATGACCTCCACCATAGACGTCATCGTCCTGGTCGTTCGGGCTCCATCCACGGAAATCGTCCACATAGCCGTTCCCGTCATCGTCCAAGTTGTTATCGGGTATCTCGGCATGGTTGTACCACGCGTTGGCGAGAAGGTCGGGGTGCGGTAGATCGCTGTTCTCAATGATGCACACCACAATGGTGTCGCCGGTGGCCGTGATACCTCCGGTACTGATGTCCCAGGCGCCTTCGCTATTGATGTTCTGATGATGCCATTGGTCACCGTATCCAGTATCGTTCGGCGTGTTGCGGAACTTCACCACATGGTTGTTCTGGGCGATCTCCACATCGGGATGTTCCTGGATCCGGCGCAACATCACCGCTTGGTCCGCCTGGTCAGGGTCGAAACGCAGGAGCCAGATCCGCATCGGGGCGCTTACCTCCTTTACCACTCGCAACCCTGTCATGGTATAATTGGGTCCATGCAGGTCCGAGGCGATGTCCGCTGCATTCGCACCAGGCCGTAGCATCACCAACAGGTCACCGGGGATCACAGTGGGCCCTTGTGCCAGTGCTGGGATAGGAGCAAGGAATGCCAAGAGCAACAAAGCGCGCAACGTTCGCATGGATGATGGAGGGGCTTACCACAAATTTAGGGCTTTAGGCTCCCTCCGGGGGCCGTTGGATCCGGTCCGATCGCCGTGCAGCTTGGAAGGCTGAACGGCCTCTCAGCTGTGCGCGTAAACCCTTTTCACGCGCGGGGCGATCGCCGTGAGGGCTTCGTACGGGATGGTGTCGAGGTCCGAGGCATAGTCCAACAAAGGATGCTGTGCATCAAAGATGATCGCTTCATCGCCGGCTTGGCAGGCGATGGAAGTGACATCGACCATGCACATGTCCATACAAATATTGCCCACCGTGCGTGCCTCGGTTCCTCGGATCCAAACTCGACCGATGCCATTACCCGCTCGTCTTGGGAATCCGTCCGCATAACCGATGGGGAGCACTGCCAAGCGCATATCGACATTGGCGGACCCTGCACGACCGTAACCGACCGTATCCCCTGCGGGTATCCGTTTCACTTGGGCTACCACCGTGCGTAGCGATGCGGTAGGCAGAAGTTCATTGGTCTCCTCCACGGTGGAGCCTATACCGTGCAGCCCGATCCCAAGTCGCACCATGTCGAAGTGGGCTTCAGGGAAGCGCTTGATCGCGCCACTGTTGGCAATGTGCCAAAGCGGCCTGTACCCGAGCACGCTGCCGATGCGGGTGGCCATTGTGGTGAACAAGGCGATCTGGTCCCGCGTGAAAGCATCGTGCATTGGATCCTCGCTCGCCGCCAAATGGCTAAGGATGGATGCTACATGGACCGGTGCTTCCTTCAAGTGCTCAAGTAGGTCGGGTAGTTCATCCACCATGAATCCGAGTCGATGCATCCCGGTGTCCAATTTGATATGGATCGGATACCCCGCCTTGACGTTCC
This sequence comes from Flavobacteriales bacterium, assembly GCA_020437805.1. GTDB lineage: Bacteria > Bacteroidota > Bacteroidia > Flavobacteriales_F > PHOS-HE28 > PHOS-HE28. The sequence continues at coordinate 22,302 of JAGQVV010000177.1, read as the reverse complement.
GGGCAAGGTCGATGGCGGCTTGGAAGGACCGCATGTCGTACACCTCCGCATCCAGATCGAAACGATGGAGGGTCTCTTGCGGTATGGGTTCCGGGTTCATCACCAGGATCGGTGTATCGATCCCTTGTTGCCGCAGAGCGATGCCCTCGTCCGCGTATGCCACGCCCAAAAAGTGCACGCGCTCGTGGGCGAAGAGCCGCGCGAGTTCAACGGCTCCGCTGCCGTACCCGAATGCCTTCACCATGGCCATCACCTTCACCCCGGGACCGATGAGCCCACGGTAGTGGTTGAGGTTATGGCGTATGGCTTCGATGTCGACCACGAGTTCCGTCCCATGGACTTGATGTTGCCAGCGTTGGACCACTTTTTCCAGGTGAAGATGCCGTGCACCCTTTACCAGGACCACGGAGCCCGAGAAGGCTCTTGGGTCCTCGTTCTCCAGAAGGGTCTCAGTATTCGTATGATGCCGAGCAACCATAGGCAAGCGTTCGCCTTGGGTTGCCAGTGCTGTGCCAACGGTGATGAGAAGGTCGGGCCGAGCTCGGGCCAGTTGTTGCGCAACTTCTGCGTAGAGTTCGCCCTTGTCCAGCGCGCTCTCAGCGATATCGCCCAATACCACCACCCTTTCTCGTCCATGCGCCACGCGCACCTGATGGTCCAGTGCGATGTTCAGCGAAGCGAGGTCGTTGCTGTAGCTGTCATCGATAATGGTGGTGCCATGGACGCCTTCCATCGTGCGCATGCGCATTTCCACAGGCTCCAGTTCTGTGAGGCGCTCCGCGATCCACGGCGGGGAACGCTTCATGTGCAGCAGCAAGGTGATGCAGGTCAGGGCATTGTCCACACTGGCCGTATCGGTAAAGGGAAGCATGAAGCGCAGATCGCTCCCATCATGCCGTACCAAGAGCTTCGTGCTGGAGCCAAGGACCGACTCATGGACCACTTGAACGAATGCCTCACCTTTCCGTGACCAATTGCACAGCCGAGGTCGCCGAAGGGCGATCACTGCCTCGTGCACGTTGCTGTTATCCGTGCAGCAAACCACTGCTTCACAACCTTTGAAGAGCTTGAACTTGGCTTCCACTTTCGCTGCATCACCATCGAACCCCTCGCCGTGCGCAGGTCCGAGGTTGGTGAACACGCCGATGGTGGGGCGGATGATCGCTTCCAAGCGTTCCATCTCCCCAGGCTTACTGATGCCCGCTTCGAAGATCCCGAGCGTATGGGAAGGCATTATGTTCCACACGCTTAGCGGTACTCCCACCTGGCTGTTCCAACTTCCCGGGCTGCGAACGATACGCTCTTCGCCACGCAGAAGTTGGAATAGCCATTCCTTCACGACAGTTTTACCATTGCTCCCAGTAATGCCGATCACCGGGAGCGAATGGGATGCCCTGTGCCAAGCGACAAGGCGTTGCATGGCGAGCAGTGGGTCGGGGACCACTACGAAGGCGGCTTTCGCCATGAGATCCTTGCCCGGTTCATCCCGCACCATGAAGGCGCGAACCCCTCGGCCAACGAGTTCTGGAACGTACCGGTGCCCATCGTGCCGTTCACCCGGCAGCGCAACGAACAGCGAGTCCTCTGCGGGTAGTGGTTTTCGCGAATCGATCGCGAGATGGGCGATGTGTGGGTTCCCTGTCCCGACCAGCTTTGCGCCGAGCACCTCGGCGATCATGCTAAGGGGGTAGGGAAAGGCCGTCATCGACCATTCACTTGTTCGGTGCTCCTTGAGTCCACGTCCTTACGCCGTGCACGTTCGAAACAGGTCCGACAGAGCGGTTCGTAGCTCTCGGTCTCACCGAGCACGATCAGGTCATCACTCGCCGCGGTACGGTGGCTGAAGGTGGCCAAGCCGCCGCAATGCATGCAAATGGCATGCACCTTCGTCACGTATTCCGCCATGGCCATCAGCTTCGGCATGGGTCCGAAGGGTCGTCCTTGGAAGTCCATATCCAGTCCCGCGATGATCACGCGAACCCCTGAGTTCGCAAGTTGTTCGCAAACCGTTGGAAGCCCATCATCGAAGAATTGGGCCTCGTCTATCCCCACCACTTGGATCCCGCTGGCCAAGAGCAGAAGGTTGCTACTGTTCGGCACCGGTGTGCTTCTGATGGAGTTGCGGTCGTGGCTCACAACCTCAGTGTCATTGTATCGGGTGTCCACGCCCGGCTTGAAGATCTCCACCTGTTGTTTGGCGAATTCAGCACGGCGCAAGCGGCGTATCAACTCCTCGGTCTTACCCGAGAACATGCTGCCGCAGATCACTTCGATCCAGCCTTTTCGTGGACCTTGTGGTCCGGTTTGTTCCAGGAACATCGTAGAAGTGCTCGGCCGGAAGTGGGCCGCCGTGTTTGCAGAGTGCACGAAATTAGGGATCTTCGCATGGCCCCGTTCCTGATGGACGGTTTCCGATGAGCACAGAAAAGCGTTTTCGAAAGATCAAAGAGCTGGTGAAGGCCTTGGCCGAAGCCGAGCGCGGTATGGCCGCCGGGACTTTGGGCCTGGAGGGATTGGAGACAGCGTGTGATGATGCCCGTGAGCTGTTCGAACGGTTTGTGGTCCTGCGCCATAAGGCCAGGGAAACGAAACCCGGTCGTGCCAACGTGCCGCCCCCCGAGCAGACCCCGAACCAAGAAGTGCCGGTTACCAAGGCAGAGGAACCCGAGCCTTTGCGCTTGGATACAAGGCCCGTGGAGGTGTCCCCGCGCCAGACCTCATTGATCGAGGCGATCGAAAGCACGGAGAAGGAAACGGCCGATACCACGAACAAGACGGGCGCCGCAGGGCACAGGGTGGACGGCACAACGTCCAGGTCGGTGAATATGGGTGATACCAAAGCCACCCCATCGGTCGCGGAAAAACTCGAGAAAGCACCGGTGGACGACCTGGGCAAGGCCATTTCACTCAGCCACAAGTTCTGGTTCGTTGCGGAACTCTTCAATGGTGACAGGATCACGTACGAGAAGTCCATCGACAAGCTCAATCAATTCGCGGATCGAAAGGAAGCAGAGACCTTCGTGGAGCAGGAGGTGCTCTCCAAGCTCAAGAAACCCGCTGATGCCGAAGCCCTGGCCACTTTCACGGACCTGGTCCAACGCCGCTACGCATGAAGACACTTCTTCCCGTACTACTGGTCTTGGCCCCGATCGCAGGTGTCAAGGCTCAGGACCCCGATGCCTTGCGTGCGAACGCCCGAAAGACCATTGAACAACTGTGTGCTCCCGAGTTCCATGGTCGGGGCTACGTATCGAATGGTGATGGATTGGCCGCGGATTGGATCGGCAAGCAATATGAGCGTATCGGGTTGAAGCCAATGAAGGAGGATCATTTCCAGCGCTTCCACTTCAACGTGAACAGTTTCCCCGACAGTATGAAAGTGGTGCTGGATGGGGTACGCTTGGTGCCGGGCGTGGACTTTCTGGTCGGCCCGGCATCGGGCAGCGCCGAAGGTAGGTTCCCATTGGTCCACTTGACCCCCGATGTCGTTCTCGACGAGGGCCGACGGTCCATGGCAATGGGCGTCTTGAACGGCCGGGCCGCATGTTTGGACCTGCCAGGGACCTCGAACGCGGACACCCTCCGTATGTACGCGGACCTGGAACGCGAGCTCATGCACTTCTGTCCGGTGGTGCGCAAAGCACACGGAAAATTGACTTGGGGCGCATCGCAGGAGGCATTGCCTTTCCCTTTGATCGAGGTGTCTGGTGATCGGCTTACGGACAGCTCACGGACCATCGATCTGAGTGTCCGGAACGAATTGTTGGTGCGTCACGAATCGAAGAACGTGGTCGGGATGGTGAAGGGTTCCGGTAGTAAGTATATCATCATCAGCGCACACTATGACCATCTAGGCGAGATGGGGCCGGACGCCATGTTCCCCGGAGCCAATGACAATGCGAGTGGAGTGGCGATGCTGCTTTCGCTTGCGGAATACTTTGCCATGCACAAGCCGAAGCACAACATCCTGTTCGTGGCTTTTGCCGGGGAGGAGGTCGGCTTGGTCGGTTCGGAGTGGTTCGCTGTGGATCGTTGGGTGGACCTTGAGGACATCCGTTTCGTGCTCAATCTCGACATCCTGGGGACGGGTGATGACGGCATCACCGTGGTGAACGCCACGGAACAGAAGGCCGCGTACGACAAGCTGGTGAAGATCAATTCGGAAAAGGGTTACCTGGCCCAGGTGAAGTCGCGCGGTCCGGCGTGCAACAGTGACCATTGTCCATTGGTGAAGCGTGGTGTTCCGGGAGTGTTCATCTATACGCTGGGAGGGATAGCGGCCTATCATGATCTGGACGATAAGGCCAGTACCTTGCCGCTCACGGAATTCCCTGACCTGTTCTTTCTGTTGAAGGATTTCGTGGCTGGTCTGAGATGATGCGCTCGTGGCCCGGGTCATTGAAGGTCGGTCCAATAGGGACGTTACACTAATACAGAGCGTAGATCTTGTTCGAGCTGCATGAGTGTTTCCAACTCCTCTCTTACCCTTGTTCCAACGCCCATCGGCAACTTGGACGACATCACCATCCGGGCCGGGAAGGTCTTGGAGGATGTCGATGCGGTGATCGCCGAGGACACGCGTGTGAGCGGCCGTTTGTTGCAACACCTCGGGGTCACTCGGCCCTTGATCAGCTTCCATACGCATAATGAGCATCGGATGGTGGACCAGCTCGTCCGGCGCATGGGTGAAGGAGAGCGTTTCGCATTGGTGAGCGATGCTGGTACCCCGGGCATCAGCGACCCCGGGTTCCTGTTGGTGCGTTCAGCGATCGCCGCAGGTCTTTCCGTGGAGTGCCTTCCAGGTGCAACGGCGTTCGTTCCCGCGTTGGTGAATAGCGGGCTTCCTTGTGATCGCTTCGTCTTCGAGGGATTCCTTCCCGTGAAGAAAGGCCGACGGACCCGACTCGAGGAACTGCGTAACGAGCCTCGCACGATCGTACTGTACGAAAGCCCGCATCGGATCGTCCGCACCCTGAAGGATTTGGTCGAGGTTTTCGGGCCCGGTCATCAGGCCAGCATGTCCCGCGAACTGAGCAAGTTGCACGAGGAAACGGTCCGTGGTGGTTTGTTGGAGCTACATGCATACTTCACTTCGAGGGAGCCGAAAGGAGAATTCGTGCTGGTGGTGGCCGGTGCTGACCGATAGGGTCGAGGAAAGTGTTAGGCGATCCAACTATGGACTTCCCGTGTTTACTTTGTCAACATGTCCCTGTTGATAACCTCGTTCATGCGAAGCGCTCTTGCACTCTTCATTGGAAGCTTCATGAGTGTGCAAGTGATTCAGGCCCAGGCGTTCATACATGTAACACCGGACGAATACCTAAAGCTGCGCACATTCGATCCAACATTGCCGATCGGTGAACCGGTGGGAGAGTTCGTGGATCTCTATCCGGTGTTCGGGCAATGGACATTGTTCTTCTTGAAGGACAGCGTCGAGCGCAAAGTGAAGTGCAAGGACATCTGGGGCTTCACGTACAAGGGCATCCTCTTCCGCATTACCGACGAAGGTCCGATCCCGGTGCGATTGATGACCGAAGGTGAAGTTTGTTACTATGAGAACGGGGTGGCCCATTTGAAGATGCAACGGGACAATGTGGAATTGGCCGAATACGAGATCGGGCAGAGCGCCTACCTCAGCAAGGACATCAAGAGCCCGATCGTGCCGGCGCGCTTCAAGGACGGAGATGCTCGTTCCATCAGTGGCCGCTTCCGGGAAGAACATCCTGAGCTCGAGAGGCTTTGCACGTGCATAGGAGCCTCGGAGGACATGGACCGCACGCGGCAATGTGTCGTCGACTTCGAGGCGGGACTGGAGGTGAACAGGTAGGCCGTTCTTCGGTCCTTGGTCAGGAACCTGCATCTTCACGCCATGCTAACCTCCATGATGCGCGCATGGACCCTGCTGGACCATGGCGACCCGGACAAGGTCCTTGCCATTCAAGAGCGCCCTGTACCGATTCCGGACGCCGGTCAGGTTTTGATCCGCGTGGAAGGTTTCGGCTTGAACTATGCCGACGTGATGGCCGTGAAGGACCTATACCGCGAAGCACCGCCTTTACCGAGTATTCTCGGATACGAGGTGGTGGGTTTGGTGGAGAAAGTCGGTGCCGGCGCGCCAATGGCACTGGTTGGCAAGCGCGTGGTGGCCATGACCCGTTTCGGGGGATATGCTGAATATGCCTTGACGGACCACCGTGCCCTCGCGGAGGTGCCATTGGATGCCCCGTTGGGAGAGGTGGCCGCCCTTGCCACGCAAGGTTGTACGGCATGGTACGCGGCAAGGGTGCTTTGCCCCTTGCGCAAGGGGGAGCGCGTCCTGGTCCACAGTGCGGCCGGGGGTGTTGGTCAATTGCTCGTTCAACTTGCATTGCAGAGCGGGTGCATCGTATTCGCCTTGGCAAGCGGCCATGAAAAGGTGGAGTACCTGCGTGGTCTTGGCGTGCAATACCCGATCGATCGATCATCGGAGAATTACGAGAGGGCGATCGACCGGCTCTTGGGAAAGGAGCGCTTGGATGTGTCCTTCAACGCTGTTGGTGGGTCCACCTATCCGAAGGATATGCGCTTGGTGGGAAGCGGAGGCAGGATCGTATTGTACGGTGGTTCGGAACGTGGCCGCTTGAAGCCTTTCGGTTCCCTGCGCTTCGTCTGGCGTATGGGTATTCAACTTCCTATACTGCTGATGATGAAGAGCCGCAGCGTGCTCGGTATCAACATGCTTCGCATCGCGGAACACAAGCCATCGCTGTTGGCCGAGTGTCTTTCCGAAGTCGCGACCGCCTACGCCAAAGGTCATCTTCTACCCCGTGTCCATGCGGAGTTCGCGGCTAAGGAACTTCCGAAAGCGATGGCCGCGTTGGACCGTGGCGGAACGATAGGGAAGGTCGTTGTCCGCTGGTAGGCGGGGTTGAACCATTCGGCCTTGCAAGCGGTGATGGAACGTGCGGTCGACGACGGTGAAGCGTTGGCCATGTGTCCAATGGAGAGCCTATTCCCCTATGGCTCCCGGTAGTTTTGAGGATGGAGAACGATAGCATGAACATCATCCTCAAAGAACACCGCCATGGAACATCCAAGAACAATTCTTTTCAAAGCCTCCGGCTTGCTCGTTGGGCTGCTTTTCACCTTACCCACCGCCCACGCGCAGCTTCTTGTTGAACAGGACCTTATCGCACCGATCGGGAGCACTTGGCACATGAAGGCCTTACAGGTGGTTCCCGAGGAACAGGTCCTGATCGAACCCATTGTTTGGGCGTATGGGGATGCCATAGGGAATGATCTCTTCGGCGCCACACATACCGTGTTGGACCCCACAGAAGTTCCCGGGAGCGATGAATTCCCGACCGCCGATCGCGTTCTGCGCACTGTTTTGGACAACGACCCTGAGCATATCACGGATACATACTACGAAGTCCGGTCCGGAGCGATCCTGGAATTGGGTTCTCGCGGTCCGGTGTTGGATACGGATTATCGAGCACCGGCGGAGGCCTATGTGTTCCCCCTCGAACCAGGAGTGGACAATGACGATTGGTTCTGTTATACCTCAAGTACCATCTCAGGAGCAGTGGACCATTGCGGAACCACGCGGATAACGCTTGATGCCATCGGCACCTTGCAGCTTTCGATCGGCACTTTCACGGATGTGCAACGGGTCACCACGCGCCGGGCCAGCATACATGTCCCTGTGGAGGAAGGGGATGATTCCACGGTCTACATCGTGAACGATTGGTACTTGTCCGGCGTGCCGTTCCCCTTGCTGCGCTTCACCAAGTTGATCGACCCTGACGGTACGGTCACTCGTACCGGCCGGATCATAGACGAGAACGCATTGGTCAGCATACTTGAACGACAGGAACGTGGACAGTTGAAGGCGTTCCCGAACCCCACGAACGGTTCAGTTACCGTGGTGACCACGCCCGCGGATGTGCAGGTGGAGGTGATGGCACTGGATGGTCGCGTGGTCCTTCAACAACGACTGGTGGCCCATGACGGTCCACGGGACCTCAACCTTTCCACCCTTCCTGACGGCGTATACCATCTCAGTATCCGCGATGACGATTCAGTGCGATCGACAAAGGTGGTGTTGACGCGCTGAAGGGCCGTCAGGGTCGGACACGTCCCCGGAAGCGCCTCCGCAACAGGGTGCCCGGGGGCGTTGTTCGTTCCAACCGTTCGTCAAGGGATGGTGCCTGGTCCGGGACGGATAGTTTTGCAACCGGACCAATCAATACCAACGTGAGGAACCCAATCATACGGATCGTGGCTCTTTGTTCATCGATCGGCCTCGTCGTATCGGCGATGGCGCAAGACGCACCACTATGGTTACGACAACCCGCCATATCCCCTGACGGGTCCACCATCGTATTCACATACAAAGGTGATCTCTGGAGCGTGGCGACCAATGGTGGCGTGGCTCGAATGCTCACCACCACGGATGCCTATGATGCTGACCCCGTCTGGTCGCATGATGGAAAGATGATCGCGTTCAGCAGCGATCGTGCCGGGAATCGGGATGTGTTCGTGATGCCCGCGATGGGTGGGGGTGCCAAAAGGCTCACCTTCCATTCCGCCGGGGATGTGCCCAGTGATTTCACACCGGACGATTCCGCAGTCATCTTCTACAGTATGCGTTTGGACGCCGTCAGCAACCAGCAGTTCCCCGTGGGTGGCTTCGGCGAACTTTACCAGGTGTCCGTTGGTGGTGGGCGCGCCCGGCAACTGCTGACCACTCCGGCTATAGCAGCACGCTTCAATGCAGATGGTTCCAGGATCGTCTTCCACGATGTGAAAGGCTACGAGGATGATCTTCGCAAGCATCACACCTCCAGTGTCACACGTGACATTTGGAGCTATGACCCCGGTAGCGGGGCCTACACGAAGTTGAGCGGTTTCGAGGGCGAGGATCGCCATCCCCTGTTCAGCGCGGATGGAAAGACCATCTATTACCTGAGCGAGGAGAAGGGCTCCTTCAACATCTTCAAGATGCCGGCCGGTGGAGGCCCGAGCATACAGGTCAGTTCGTTGACCGACCATCCGATACGTGGGCTGAGCATGAGCAACGATGGTATACTATGCTTTGGATACCGAGGCGAGTTGTACACGATGACCGATGGGGGTTCACCGACGAAGGTCCGGGTCTCCATCGCGGCGGACGATCGCTATCCCATTGAACGCACCATCAGCGTGAACAAAGCGGATGAGATGAACCTCTCACCGAACGGTAAGGAGGCGGTGTTCGTGCATCGCGGAGAGGTCTTCGTCACCTCGGTTGCCGAGGGTACAACGCGCAGGATCACGAACACACCTGAGCAGGAGCGAAGTGCAAGCTTCTCTCCTGATGGGCGCACGATCCTTTATGCAAGCGAACGGAATGGCAGCTGGGACCTGTACACTTCCAGCCTGACAAGGAAGGAGGAGCAGTTCTTCTTCAATGCCACCGTTCTGAAGGAGGAAGCGTTGCTCGCCACACCTGCAGAGGAATTCCAAGCCGCGTTCTCTCCGGATGGAAAGCAGGTCGCGTATCTGGAGGAGCGCACCACCTTGAAGGTCTTGGACCTCGGCACGAAGGTTACACGGGTCATCGTCCCTGGCGATCGGAATTACAGCTATAGCGATGGCGACCAGTACTATACGTGGTCACCGGACAGCAGGTGGTTGATGGTGCAGTTCCTGCATCCGGCACAGTGGATCACGCAAGTGGGTCTGGTGAGTGCGGAGGGTGGAAAGCCCGTGGTCGATCTTACCCATAGTGGTTTCGATTGCTACGAACCGAAGTGGGCCATGGATGGCAAGGCGATGACCTACCTGAGCGGGCGGGACGGCCTGAAGAACGAAGCCAGTTGGGGCCGGCAATCGGATGCGTACATCCTGTTCTTCACTCAGGAAGCCTATGATGACTTCAAGCTGAGCAAGGAGGCGGCGGCATTGAAGAAGGAAGCCGAAGAGAAGGACAAGGAGAAAAAGGAGGATGGATCGGACAAGAAGAAGGATAAGAAAACCGGGGAAGCTGAAAAGAAAGTGGAACCGCTCGAGTTCGAGTTGGACGGCATCGATGATCGACGCGAAAGGCTCACCCCGAACAGCAGCCAACTCAGTGATGTGGTCCTGAGCAAGGATGGGGAGAAGCTGTTCTTCACTGCACAGTTCGAGAAGGACTTTGATCTCTGGCAATTGGAGCTCCGTACGCGCGAGACCAAGGTGTTGGCACAACTCGGAGAGGACTGGGCCGGTGAACTGACTTTGGACGAGGAAGGGAAGGTCCTGTTCTTCCTGGCCAAAGGAGCGATCAAGAAGGCCGAAGTGGAGAGCGGGGAAGTGAAGTCAGTAGGCATCTCCGGAGAGATGCGCTTGAACGAGAGCGCTGAACGGTCCTACATCTATGAACACGTGTGGCGGCAAGCCAAGAAGAAGTTCTACCGCGAGGACCTGCATGGTGTGGATTGGGATTCGCTCAAGGCGGAGTACGCCCGTTTCCTGCCCCATATCAACAACAACGAGGACCTTGCCGAAGTGCTTAGTGAGTTGTTGGGTGAGCTGAACGCCTCACACACCGGAGCCGGCTACCGAAAGTCGGTGGAGAACGGCGATGCCACTGCAAGCCTTGGCGCGTTTTACGCGGAGGACCCCGCGTTGGATGGCCTGCGGATCACCGAGGTGATGAAGAAGGGCCCCTTGGTGAAGAAAGGCAGCAAGGTGAAAGCGGGACACATCATAGAGAAGATCGATGGAGTACTCCTGAAAGCCAGTGAGGATCCGGCTATCCTGTTGAATCGCAAGGCGGGTAAACCGACCCTGTTGAGCATGTACGACCCGGCAACGACTGCGCGTTGGGAGGAGAGTGTAGAGCCCATCGGGCGAGGTGCGGAGAACCAATTGTTGTATGAGCGTTGGGTGGAGCGCTGCCGCTTTTTGGTCGATAGTCTTAGCGGCGGAACAATGGGTTACGTGCATGTGCGCGGCATGAACGACGAAAGCTACCGCACTGTCTATGAGGATGCGTTGGGTCGCTTTTACGGTAAGGAAGCCTTGGTGGTGGACACCCGCTTCAACGGAGGTGGGTGGTTGCACGACGATCTCGCCACATTCCTTAGTGGCAGAACGTATATGCGGATCGAGCCGCGCGGGCAGGACATGGGCACCGAACCCCAGTTCAAGTGGCAGCGCCCGAGCGTGGTGGTGATGAGCGAGAGCAACTACAGTGATGCGCACATGTTCCCTGTCACATACCGCGCCTTGGGCATCGGTAAGCTTGTCGGAATGCCGGTCCCTGGCACAGGCACAGCGGTCTGGTGGGAAGGACTACAGAACGATATGTGGTTCGGTATACCGCAAGTGGGCATGATAGACAACGCGGGCAACTACCTGGAGAACCAACAGTTGGAGCCGGATGTGAAGCAAGCGTTGGATCCGGGTGTGGTCAGCAAAGGTCGCGACCAGCAGTTGGAAGCCGCCGTGCGAGTGTTGCAGGAAACGCTGAAGAAGTAGAAGAGGTCGGTGTTCAACGTCTTTCCGTCCGCCGATAGCGTTCGAAGCCGGAGCCGGAAGAGGCTCCGGCTTCATGCTATTGCTTCACGAATGAGCGCTTCAAGGTTCCTTCGGTGGTTCCCACTTCGAGCATGTACATGCCGCTCGATAGCGCGGAAACATCGAGGTTGTTATTGCTCAGAACGTCCATCAGCACAACTCGCCCCATGGTGTCAAGAACGCGGATCGGGCTGTTGGGGGCGTGGGTCCCGGACACGATGAGCACATCGTTCGCAGGAACAGGGTACAGCATCAGCTCCGTACGTTTCGTTTCAGCCACAGAAGTGGTCACCGTCTCTACGATCTCGATCGTTGAATTGATGGTCGGGTTCTCAACGATGTCGATGTTGCCCGATGGCCAATGGACCTCCACCTGCTCCACTGCGGTGTCCGTTCCGATCCCGAAGTGCGTGGCCAAGCTGCTCATGTAACGAAAACCATCACCGCTCTTCACATCGCGGATCTGCGTACCCATCGCACTTACCAACACCACCCGCGCACCAATTCCGTTCGTGTTGCTCACCGTGCCCACCGTGTTGATCTTCAGCCAATTGTTGTCATTGCCATCGTTGAAATGCACGGTGGAGCCGTTCACCACGTCCAGGAAGCCATCGTCGTCCAGGTCACCGACGGATCCATTCTGTGGCACGGTGTTGTCCTTCGAGAAGGTCATGTCGCCATTGTTCATCAGCATCGCGCCGCCTCCGAAGATGTCCAGGTAGCCGTTGTTATCGAAATCGTGCGTGGTCCATTCGATGGATTGTCCGGTGTGCAGGTCCACGCCTGAACCGGCCGTGGCGTTCGTGAAGGTCCCATCGCCGTTGTTCATCATCAGTTTGTGGTACCCACTGGAGCTGGCTCCCACGAGCACGTCCATCCAGCCGTCGTTGTTGTAATCACCCCAGGCACTGCTCCAGCTCTGGTGATTGTCCGCAAAGCCAAGCAACGGGGCAACGTCCGTGAAGGTCCCATCCCCATTGTTGCGCATCAACAAGTCCACGGGATCGCATCCGCATTTCGCCACGAAGCAATCGATGTCCCCATCGTTGTCGTAGTCGATGAAGACCGAGCCGTAGTTCCCGCAGGTCAGGCCGAAGCCCCCTTGTCCGAAGGTGAGGTTCCCCATCCCGTCGTTCATGAAGGAAACGTTCGCATCCACGTCGTGGCATACGAAAGCATCAAGGTGCCCATCGTTGTTGATGTCCACCATATTGGTACGTTGGCTGAAGATGTATTGGGGAAAGGACACCTCCGTGAATCCCGTGCCATCATTGTTCGCCATCATGAAGGTGGCTCCTTGTCCGCCGCCGTATAGCAGGTCATTGTACCCGTTCCCATCGATGTCCCCGGCGGCAAGGCTCCAGGAAGGGCTGTTGTCAGCTGGTGTTGTAGGGATGGTGACCGACTGGAATCCACCGCCTTCGAGCTGCTGAAGGATGTTGACATAATCGGTACCAACACCCACCAGATCATCCAAGCCATCACGGTTCATGTCCACCACCGCACGCGAAGTGCCGGAAAGCCCGGTTGCGAAGGGTGTGAAGGAGATCAGTTCCAGGGTTGGTGGCGGTCCGGCCATCAGTCCGAGTTCGAAGGTGAAGCCATTGCTTGTCCATCGGTTGTCGAAGGCGATCGTGTAAGTGGTACCGGCCTCAACCGCGAATACCACGTACGAGGTCAAGCCTGCCCCTCCATCGTCATCACCGGCATAACACACGAGAGCGCCACAGGCACCTGTATAGACCTGGATCCGTGTATCCACTTGGGGAAAGCCAGCGGGATCCGTTCGGACGTACACATTGGTATCCGCCGTGGCCGTGTATGAATACCATTCGGCGGCGCTGGAAACGCCAGTTCCGATCACCTCGGCACAATTCGCCGGGGTGTTCTCCGTGCCATCAATGGCCAGCACCGTATGCTGCCCTGCACCAATGGGCAAAGCGGTACCACAGGTGTTCTGTGCGTTGACGCCGATGGCGAAAAGGAGGGAGCTCGCACCGAGTAATGCTGTTCTCATGTTCAAGGGTTTTGCTTAGTTGCAGGGAGGGGATAGGCTGTTGATCCATTCCTCGATCAGTGCTACACCCTCTTCGTGGATGATGGTGCGGCCCAACAGGGGCATGCGCTCGGACTCCTCGTTGGTCGTGATCCGGTAGTAGAGCATGGATCGGCCTGGGTTGCCGCGTGATACGATGTGTGTCTGGCTTGGAGCGATAGGGTCGTCCGGTGGCACACATTCACCGAGGTTCACCGGATCGGTCGTTTCATTGTATGCGAAGCGCATCGGCCTATAATCGCAGTGGCTGTTCTCGCGGTGGCAATGCGCGCAGTTCATGTCGATATAGGAGCGTGCACGCTCACTGAGGTCCGCACTTTCATCATCCCAACGAACGGTGGTCTTGATGTTCTTTGGATAACCCGGTGCCAAATAACCTTCCTCCACCCATTTGATCAGTTGGTTCCTTGCACCGTCGCGGAAATCAAAGGGCGCGTTCAGGCTTTGGGGTTTGGGTCCGATCGGCGTGTTCAGGTCGTTCTGTTTGTGACAGGTGAAGCATTCAGCCTCGGCGGGGATCCGGTAGTCGATGCTGCGTTCGGTGCCGTTGTCGTCGATGAACGTAACCGGAGTGGTGGAGCCGTTCAGGTCCAATACCGCCTCGGTCTGTTCCTCGTTCCACACGTAATCGGCGAATTCCCAATGCCCGTTCCGCTTGTACAGCATCCGGGTCTCGATGATCCGCGGTCCATCAGCGGGAAGCACCCGGTCGTAGTAGAAGTTCTTGATCAATACGGAACCGTCCGGGAACTCCAGCACTTCACCGTCACCGTTGTACTGGGCGGAGACACCCGCGGGCATCCAAACGAAGCGATGCTTGTGCGCGTAGTCCGTGAACAGCGGGGTGATCGGCACGTACGGAAGTACCCCGGCCACCGGGCGTTGTTCGGCCATGGGGCCTTTGAAGAACCGGTAGCTGCTAAGGAACTGATAGGGGAACTCGTTCACATCGAGCACCAAACGGTCCGCGTCATCGAAGGTGGCCGAGGAGGTATCATGGAGCTCTTCTTTACGGCAGGCGATCAGAACGATGGCCAAGGCGAACAGGAACAGAACGAATTTCTTCACGGGAAGATCGATTTGGTCGCAGCGAATATCGTTAAGACGTGCGAAGTTCCCTTTCCGATGCCTGACCGATCCATGGTCCCGATCGGAATGCCAAGGGCACGGGTCGCCCCTCAGGCACGGCCATCTACCTTTGCGGCATGGCGAGCAGCACCTCCCGACCCCTGAGGACCCTGCCTTTCGGGGCTTGGGGCTTGCAATTGGAGCGTCCTCTCCTGATCGCCGGTCCGTGCAGCGCCGAGAGCGAGGCGCAAGTGCTTGCCACGGCCCAGGGGATCGCCGCAACGGGCAAGGCCCAGGTGTTCAGGGCCGGGCTTTGGAAGCCAAGGACCAGGCCGGGGCAGTTCGAGGGTACTGGTCCGATCGCGTTGGAATGGCTTAAGCGGGTCAAGGAGTCCACCGGAATGCTCACGATGACGGAGGTGGCCACCAGCGACCATGTTGATGCCTGCTTGAAGGCCGGGGTCGATATGCTCTGGGTGGGTGCGCGTACCACACCGAACCCCTTCAGCATTCAGGAGTTGGCAGATGCTTTGCGGGGCGTGGATATCCCTGTGTTCGTGAAGAACCCGATCAATCCGGACCTACAGCTATGGCTTGGCGCTTTGGAGCGCTTCGAGCGCGCCGGTGTGCGCCGCCTGGCCGCCGTGCATCGCGGGTTCTCCTGGTTCGAGCGCACCCCATACCGCAATAGTCCGATGTGGGAATTCCCGGTGCGGCTCAAGGCGGCCATTCCGGAGTTGGAGATCTTGTGCGATCCCAGTCATATCGCTGGCAGCCGGGATAAGCTGGGGGGGATCGCGCAACAAGCGCTGGACCTTGGCCTGAGCGGACTGATGATGGAGGTGCATACGGACCCCGCCACGGCCTTGAGCGATGCGGAGCAACAATTGACACCTGCAGCCTATGGCGAACTGATCTCAAGCCTCATCTTCAGGCAAGCGGCTCCGACGGCACCGATGCGTGATCGCTTGGAGGAGTTGCGCGACCTGATCGACCAACTCGACGATGAGATCGCCCAAAAGCTTGGAACCCGAATGGACATCGCCGAACGGATAGGAGACCACAAGCGTGACCATCAGGTCGCCATTCTTCAGCCCGAACGCTGGGAACGGGTCATGCGCAAGCAGCTGAAGCTGGCCGGGCATTTGGGCTTGAGCGCCGCGTTCGTCAACGAATTCATGGATGCGGTGCATCGCGAGAGTATCCGGCGACAGACCGGGGATGGGCACGAGGGTCCGCACGCTTCGACCGAAGGATCACAACGATCCCTCTCGAATGGGCTGGACAGCTAAGGTGGCTTCCTAGTACTTTCGGCGTCCTGCAAGAAGAACCTGATAGGAACCGACCCTTAAAACCTCAAATGATCAAATTCTCCGCGCTCGGTCTGCTCACCGTGCTTGGCACGACCTCGGTCCATGCCCAGCTGAGCTTCACCAACAGCACCAATCTCATGAGCAATACCACGACCAGTGGTGGGTGCATGGGTGTGGTGGATATGAATGGTGATGGTCTCGACGACATCGCCAAGCTGAACAACTCACGGCAATTCATGGTCGACTACCAGAATGCCGACGGGACCTTTACGCTGGTGGACTACGGGAATATCGCTGGTCAAGGTCAATGGGGTTGGGCGATCGCCGACATGGACAACAACGGCCACAAGGATGTGGTCAGTGGCGGTAGCTATGATGGTACGCACTACTTGCGCATCACCTCCGCAGGAAATGCCACGCTGCAAGACCTGAACGGTCCGGATATCTTCACCCAAGCCATGAGCATCGGCGATGTTGACAACAACGGCCGCTTGGATGTTTTCGCCTGCCATGATGATGGTCCTCCGAGCTTGTGGTTCACCAATGCGAGCGGCGTTCCGGTGAACAATAACGCATACATCAACTGGGCAACGGACCCCACGAGCGATATGAGCGGGAACTACGGTAGCTGCTTCACGGATTTCGATAATGATGGCGACCTCGATCTCTACATCGCCCATTGCCGTCAAGGAGTGAACAGCCCCGATGATCCCCGCCGCTGGAACCGGCTGTTCGTGAATGATGGGAACAACAACTTCACGGATCAGGCCGAAGCTTACGGGATCCAGATCCGCAACCAGACCTGGACCGCGGATTTCGGTGACATCGACAACGATGGCGACCTGGACATGGTGGCCACCAACCACGATGCCACGATCCAACTCTTCGAGAACGACGGCACGGGGAACTACACCGATATCACCGCAGGCTGCGGCATGGAAGTGAACGGGTTCTTTCTTCAGAGCAAGTTCGTGGATTTCGATAACGA
>JAGQVV010000177.1:0-5287 GCA_020437805.1 Flavobacteriales bacterium | reverse complement strand
GGCACTTTCCAGCAGACGAACAACCTGTTCCCATCGGGCAAGGCGATGCACAGCTTCGCCACCGGTGATCTTAACAATGATGGCTTTCAGGACGTTTTCGCGAATTACGGTGGAGGATATATCAACGCCGACCCGAACAACCCGGACCGCTTGTGGATGAACAATGGGAATGACAACCATTGGTTCACGGTTCGCTTGCAGGGTACCGTGAGCAATCGCGATGCGGTCGGAGCGCGCGTGGCGATCACAGGCCCGTGGGGTACACAAGTCCGCGAAGTGAAGGCTGGCGAGAGCTACGGCATGGTCACCACCTTCGGCTGCAATTTCGGCCTCGGTGCCCACACCACGATCCCGACGTTGACGATCACCTGGCCCAGCGGTCTTGTGGAGACCTTCAATGATCTTGGTGCGGACCAGACGATCACGGTCATCGAAGGTATTTGCATCAGCCCGGTGGCCATGATCACCACACCCCAGGCACCGATCATATGCGGCAATGGGGATATGCTCACCCTGACAGCGAACGAAGGGTACAACTATGAGTGGACCACTGGTGCCACAACGCAGTCGATCGAGATCACCGAGGCCGGCAGCTACGGTGTGACCATCGACGATGGCGAAGGGTGCAGCGCTGTAACGAGCATTTTCGTGGAACAGAGCCCGGACGAGACGCCAACTGTCACGAGCAGCGGAGAAACGATATTCTGCGAGGGCGATGCCGTGGTGCTCACCTCTTCAGAAGCGGCCTCGTACCTGTGGTCCAACAACGCCACTACCCGGAGCATCACCGTTGAAATGAGCGGCCAATACGAGGTCACCATTGAAGGTGTGTGTGGTGAGTTCACCAGCTCCACCGTTTCGGTGGATGTGCTCGACTCGCCTGACGCTCCTGTTGCGGATGGGGTGACCACCCCGATCAACACCAGCGCCGACCTCTTCGCCACGGGTGAGAATGTGGAATGGTACGATCAGGCGGTCGGTGGGAACATCGTGGGAACGGGCAATGACTACACCACTCCGGTGCTCACCATGGACGCGATGTATTGGGTGTCTTCGGCCATTGTACATGGTGGTGAGCATGCTTTCGGTGGCAAGACCGACAATAGTGCTGCCAACGGGGCCTACCATACGAACGATAACAACTACCAGCTCTTCAATGCTTTCGAGGATATGACCATCCGGAGCGTGAAGGTCTACGCAAACGGGGCCGGGGTACGCACGATCGCCTTGGTGGACCAGGCCACTGGAAGCACGTTGGCCACCGGCGACTTCAATATCCCGAATGGCGAGAGCCGGGTGGAATTGAACTATGCCGTTCCTGCGGGTGGTCCATACGGCTTGCGGGTCGTTGGTGGGAATCCGCAGCTTTGGCGCGATGGAACGGGTAGCAACCCGGCCTATCCCTTCGCCTTGGGCACCTTGGGCAGCATGTACAGCAGCACGGCCAGTGGCGCCAATGCCTTGAACTACTACTACTTCTTCTATGACATCGAAGTGGAAGCACCAAGCACGACCTGCCGTGGTCCACGTACCGAGGTGGAAGTGCTCGTTGGCAGCACCGGCTTGGCTGGCAACTCCGGTGAGGCCGGCATCGCCGTGTGGCCGAACCCGACCAATGGCCTGGTCTCCATCACATTGGGTAATGCTACCGGCCGGATCTCGATCGACGTGCTCGACATCGCCGGACGTTTGGTGAAGTCCACCAACGCCGGTGGTGCGATGCAAAGTGAAGGCATCCTCACGATGGACCTGGGTGCCTTGGTCACTGGCGAGTACACGCTGAACATCCGCCACGACGGTGGCCGCAGCGTGCACCGGGTGGTGCTGCAGTGATCCGTAGGGAATCGTGCAAAGCCCCCGTTCCTTGTCGGAGCGGGGGCTTTGTCCTTCTTGTCGGTGCTCCTGCACAGTACATTCGTACAATGTTGTCGGGTGAGGGGCGAAGCATCCACCACGTCATCGCGGGTATTCGACATCGGATCGCCGAATGTGGAACGTTAGGATGCTCCATTCCAATGCTCCGAATCGCATGAACGAGATCTGGATCCCACTGATCCTGCTGGTGGTTGCCATGCTGTACGCCAGCGTGGGACATGGTGGTGCCAGTGGCTACTTGGCCATTATGGCGCTCTTCGGTTTCAGCGCGGAAGTGATGCGACCTACCGCATTGCTGCTCAACCTCTTCGTCAGTGGCATCGCATTCGTCCAATTCCAACGGGCCGGTCATTTCAAGTGGCGCCTGTTCTGGCCCTTCGCCTTGGCGTCGATGCCTTTCGCCTGGCTGGGTGCCCGGATCGACCTGGACCCGTTGATCTACGAACGCATTCTAGCGGTCTGTCTCCTGGTCGCGGTAGCCAGGTTGCTCGGTCTTTTCGGTCGTGGCGATCGGCCTGTCACTTTACCACCACCATCATTGGCCCTCTTCATTGGTGCCGTTCTCGGCTTGGTATCAGGCATGATCGGGATCGGTGGTGGCATCTTATTGAGCCCTTTGTTGCTGGTCTTTGGCTGGTCAACGGCGAAGGAGAGCGCAGGGATCAGTGCTGCTTTCATCTTCGTGAACAGTGCCTCGGGCTTGATCGGACTTGGTGACCTTTCGCCGGTGTTGACCGGTCATCACTTGCTGTGGATCGTTGCCGTGGTGGTCGGTGGAACGATCGGTGGTCGAACAGGAGCCTTGCGCATAACCGAGGTCCGCCTGAAACAGGTCTTGAGCGCTGTTCTCATGCTCGCCTCCCTCAAATTGTTCTTTGCATGATCGGCATCAAGGAAGCTCTGGAGATCATACTGGACCGGGTCCCTGTGATGCCGACCGAGACGATCCCCTTGTCCAACGCGAATGGTCGTTACGTGGCCGACCCGGTATTTGCAAGGCACGAGCATCCGATCTTCGACATGAGCGCCATGGATGGCTACGCCTTCGCCATGGACGGGAGCAGCTCATGGGCTGTGGTGGGGGAGGTCGCTGCGGGCGAGGTGTTTCCGCGCGCCATCCGTTCCGGCGAAGCGGTGCGCATTTTCACCGGGGCCGCGCTTCCGGAAGGTGCGGATACGGTAGTGATGCAGGAACTGGTGCAACGTTCGGAGGGGCGCTTCACGCACAGCGACACGGGATTGCGAAAAGGCGGCAACGTACGGGTACGGGGTGAGCACATCAAGAAGGGGTATTGCCTCGCGGAAGAAGGGGACCTGTTGTGCCCGCCGCTCATCGGGATCCTGGCGACCGTCGGTGAGCGTTCCATCAAGGTGCATCGAAGACCTTCGGTGCAGTTGTTGATCACCGGGAACGAATTCGCGCAAGGGATCGAGCCGGGACCCGGGCGTATCTTCAGCAGCAACGATGTGATGCTCCTGTCCGTGCTGGCTAGGGAAGGAATACCGGTGTCATCAGCACATGTGCGCGACAACACCGAAGAATTGACATCGAGGATCCGAGCAGGGGTCGCGGAGCATGATGTGTTGATAACCACGGGTGGGGCATCGGTCGGTGAACACGACCTCGTTGCCCGTGTATTGCAGGAGCTGGGTGCCGAGATCCATTTCCACGGCGTGGCCCAAAAGCCCGGCAAGCCCATGCTCTTCGCTGAACTCAACGGCAAGCCCATCCTGGGGCTGCCCGGAAATCCGCGTGCCGTGCTTGTGCTGGCATACATGTACGGCTTGCCCATGCTTAGACGGATGCAGCATTCGGGGCATCCCGGCCTGATCAGTGGATCACTGCCGCTCGGCGATTCGTTCAAGATGCATGGTCCACGTCACGAGCTCCGGTCCGCGCTGGTGCGGGATGGGGCGGTGTTCCTCCTTGAGGCCGAGGGATCGCATATGCTTACTTCCATGGTTCCGGCCAATGCCTTGGTCGAAGTGCCGAAGGGTGAACGAGCATGGAACGCTGGTGATCCGATACGCGTCCACTACCTACCGCAATGAGCATGCACACTGCACCTTCCTGGCCTGGTTCCAGTGGAACAGGATGGACCGGTGTGGTCCTGGCCGGTGGCAGGAGTTCGCGCATGGGCAGGGACAAAGCGTTGATCACGATCGATGGGCGCTTGCTCCTTGATCGTGCCCTCGATACGCTGCAGCCGCATGTGAACGACCTGCTCGTGATCGGTGACCCTGAGAAGTACGGACATGTCGGGCCTTTCGTGATGCCCGACGATGTGCCGGGGATCGGGCCTTTGGGCGGGATCAGCACGGCGCTGCACTATGCGCTGAACGATCGCGTGATGGTGGTCGCAGTGGACATGCCGAACGTGAACGGTGCATTGATCGAACGCCTGAAGCTCGGTTTCGGTCACGAAATGGATGCGTACGTCCCGGCCTGTGATGGTGCCATCGAACCCCTCGTGGCCGCATACCATCGACGATGCAGACCGGTCTTCGAAGGGTGCATTGCGAAAGGGCTGTGGAAGGTCTCCGATGCCTTGGCCAAGGTGAAGGCCACCTACGTGCAGATATGCCCGGGTGAAGAGGACTGGCCTGCCGATCTGTTCAAGAACCTGAACTCACCCAGCGATCTATGAAGCACGATCGCACTGGACATTCCGGACCCGACGGGGCGCTGAGCCTCCCTTCTCCCGATCTTTACGGCCATGATCAACGGTAGGGAAGCCTTGGTGGAGGAGTTCGTCCTTCACCACATTGGTGCGAGTGAGGCGCAGAGCGTGTTCAATGACTACAGCGCGGT
Organism: Flavobacteriales bacterium; assembly: GCA_020437805.1. GTDB lineage: Bacteria > Bacteroidota > Bacteroidia > Flavobacteriales_F > PHOS-HE28 > PHOS-HE28. The sequence continues at coordinate 600 of JAGQVV010000177.1, read as the reverse complement.
GCTGGAAGGTCCCGAGGAGCAGGCTTTCCTGCGGAAGCTGTTCCTGAAGCCCTTCAGCACGGTGCTCCATACCTGCGAATTCGCACGTGCGAAGGGTGCCAAGAAAGGTGTGCTGCATGGCCTCTGCGCGAACGTGGAGGAAGGAGAAGGGCTCATCCCCATCTCGGTGGCGATCGCCCAGCACATGATCCACGCGGCACAGGAACACGAGGTGAAAGGGGGCGACCTGTATGTGGTGAAATTCAACGCGGTGGAGCTGGGCAGTGCATCCTACCCGGCCATCGGTATATACAAGTTCGACGACAAGGAGGTCTTCATCGAGAGCAAGGTGACGAGCAGGAACGTGGCGATGAAGCTGAAGCGCGGCCTCGGGACCATCAAGCCCAGCAAGGCCTGCCTCGTGCTCTTCACGGATGAGAACTATACGATCTTCACCATCGATGGCACCGGAAGCACCGAGTTCTGGCACAAGGACTTCATCGGTCTTCGCGCCAAACAGGACCATGTGAACAGCACCAGCAACGTGTTGGAGCTGACCAAGTCCTTCATCACCGACCAACTGCCGCAGGATTTCGAGATCGCGAAGGCCGATCAGATCGA
>JAGQVV010000176.1 GCA_020437805.1 Flavobacteriales bacterium | reverse complement strand
TATGGCATGCTGCACGAGAACACGAGCAACACGGCAGCGGTGCGTGCGGTGTTCTTCATCGATCCGAAAGGGCTCATCCGCCTGATCATGTACTACCCGCTGAACGTGGGCCGCAACATGGACGAGATCAAGCGCGTGCTGGAAGCCATGCAGACCGCCGATGCCAAGGGTTGTGCGATGCCCTTGAACTGGAAGAAGGGCGAAAAAGTGATCGTGCCACCGCCGAAGACCTTGAAGGACCTTGATGCGCGCTTGGCCGAAAAGGACCTCGAATTCGTGGACTTCTACCTCGCGAAGAAGGAATTGGAACCGGCCTAAGGCGCAGAGTCGATCCAAAGGACAACGGCTCCTTCGGGAGCCTTTGTCATTCCAGGTACCTGCTCGAGGGTCGGTCGACCGATGATCAGGAATATCGCCAACGCGTCGCGATCTGCACCAAATGGAGCATGATGGGCACTTCGATCAACACGCCGACCACGGTGACTAAAGCAGCGCCACTGTTCAAGCCGAAGAGTGCGATCGCAACGGCCACGGCCAACTCGAAGAAGTTGCTCGCGCCGATCATGCTGGCCGGTGCGCATGTGCGGTACTCGAGTCCCAGCCACCGTCCACCTTTCCAGCTGAGGAAGAAGATGAAGTAGGTCTGTAGCGCGAGGGGGATGGCGATGAGAAGGATGTCGAAGGGCTTGGCCAGGATCTTCTGGCCTTGGAAGGCGAAGAGCAGCACCAACGTGAGCAGCAGGGCGGTGATGGAAAGCGGCTTCAAGGCGGGCAGGAAGCGGGTCTTGAACCACACTTCGCCCTTGGCGCGCATCAGCCATCGGTGCGTGAGGTAGCCGGCCACGAGCGGGATCACCACGAAGACGATCACCGAGGTGAGGAGGACCCCCCAAGGGATGGCGATGCCCGTGATACCCAATAGCAGTTGCACGATGGGGATGAAGAGCACGAGCAGGATCAGGTCGTTCACGCTCACTTGCACCAAGGTGTAGTTGGGGTCGCCCCCGCTGAGGTAGCTCCATACGAAGACCATGGCCGTGCAGGGCGCCGCACCGAGCAGTATGGCCCCGGCGACATATTCCGTGGCCATTTCGGGTGTGATCCATGCTGCATAGAGCTTGCTGAAGAAGAGCCAAGCGAAGAAGGCCATGGTGAAGGGCTTGATCAGCCAGTTCACCACCACGGTAAGCCCCAACCCTTTCAACTGCGGACCGATGCGCCGCACACTATCGAAATCCACTTGCACCATCATCGGATAGATCATCGACCAGATGAGGATCGCCACAGGGATGTTCACATGGTTGATCTCGAGGTCGGCGATGACCTGCATGCCGCTGCCGGCCAACTCACCGAGAGCGATCCCTACAACGATGCACAGCAGCACCCAGGCGGTGAGGTACTTTTCGAAGAAGCCGATGGTAGGTGTTGTCCCGCTCATCACCTCACAGGACCAGTACGTGCCGTTCCACGAAGTCGCGGCAATAGGCCTTGATCTCGCCACGCACTTCACGGAAAGCATTCATCACTTCCACCTCGGTACCGGTCACTTTCGCGGGGTCGGGGAAGTTGTGGTGGTGTTTCGTTGCGTGGCTCGGGAAGACCGGGCAGGCTTCGCGGGCATTGTCGCACACGGTGATCACGTGGTCGAATTCGATATCGCTGTATTCGTCAACGTTGTTCGAGGTGTGATGGCTGATGTCGATGTGGTCCTCCTTCATCACGGCTATGGCGCGCGGATCCACACCATGCGTTTCAACGCCGGCACTGAGGATCTCCGCCCGTTTCCCGGCGTAGTGTTGCAAGTAACCGTGGGCGATCTGGCTGCGGCAGCTATTGCCGGTGCATAGTACTAGGATACGCATGGTTCAACAGCAGGCTACGCCGAGGTCACAGCAACCCAGGTCCGGGTCCCCGACCTTAATGGCTGTTGGTGAAAGGTCCTTCAGTGTTTCGACGTTCGCCATCTTCTCCGGGCCGCAACATGGGGCTGCGCTCTTCGAAGCACGAACCGTGATGCTGAAGATGCCGGTCCCAGAAGCCCGGAAGGCCGCGATCTCCTCAGCGTTCATGTAATTGGAAAGGATATCGTCGGGCATCACGATCGGTTTACGCTGTTGCACGCTGGTATCCTCGAAGCCGAGCTTGCGGATGATGCCGAGGTACTCATCCTCTTGCAATGCACCACTGACGCATCCAGCGTACATCTCTGCCGCCTCCCGGATCGCCGCCGGGAGTTCGCCGTTCAGGACCACATCGCTGATGCTGAAATGGCCTCCTGGCTTCAGCACACGCAACACTTCGCTCAAGGCTTGTCGCTTATCGGGTACCAGGTTCAGCACGCAGTTGCTCACCACTACATCGACCATGCACGCCGACAGCGGTAGTGCTTCGATATCACCCAAGCGGAACTCCACGTTCTGAAGGTCCAGGTCCTTGGCGTTCTGTTTTGCCTTCGCGATCATTTCCGGCGTGAAGTCCACCCCGATCACGCGTCCATCCACACCTGCGGCAGCGCGTGCCACGAAGCAGTCGTTCCCGGCCCCCGATCCGAGATCGAGCACCGTATCACCGGCCTTGATCCCAGCGTACTGCGTGGGTAGCCCGCAGCCCAAAGCGAGGTCGGCATCGGCTGAATAGCCTTCGAGCGTCGTGTAGTCCTCGCTCATGATGTTGTAGACCTCGGTGCTGCAGCCACCGGCACCGCAGCAGCTGCTGGCATTGGTGGTTCTGTCCTGTTGGGCGATCTCGGCGTATTTCCGCCGGACCATGTCCTTCGTGTTCTCGGTGTTCGTCATCGCTTCGGATATCGATACGGTCAGCAGCACGAGCCGACCGGCGTGTATGAATTGAAAAGCGTGTTGAATGCGGCCTGTGCCTTGGCCCATTGTTTCGGTTCAATGCAATAGCAGATACTCGTCCCTTCCACGGTGCCGGTGATCAACCCCGCCTCCTTCAGCTCGCGCAAATGCTGGCTGATCGTGGCCTGGGCAAGGCCGAGTTCCTCCACCAGACTGCCGCATACGCAGGTGTCCTGCTTCAACAGGTATTGGAGGATCGCGATACGTGCCGGGTGCCCAAGCACCTTGGCCCATTGGGCGGTCCGGTTCTGGTCGCGGGTGAAGAGTTCGGTCTTGGTGATGCCCATCTTGATCGAGTGATCGCAATATTACGATGAATATCCTTTCATCGTATTGTTACGATGAAAGTAAGTGATGGACCGTTCGCTACTTCGGGGCCTTGCGATAGATCCAAATGCCGACCAACGTGAACAACACGTTCGGGATCCACACCGCGATGAAGGGGTCGAGCCCCGCATTGGTGGCTGCAACGGTGGTGAGCTTCATGGCGAAGATGTACAAGAGGATCAGCAGTACGCCCAATGCGAGATGCAGTCCAGTACCACCACGGACCTTTCGGCTTGCGATGCTGACGCCGATCAGCGTGAACACGTAGGTAGCGAAGGGGTACGAGGTGCGTTGGTGCTTTTCGATCAGGAAAGGCATCAACGAGCCATCGCCTTGCGCCAGTTTGGCACGGATGTACGCGTTCAATTCACCCCAGCTCATGGCCATTGAGCTCTCCCAGCGCTGACCCAGATCGGAGGGTTTCAGATCGATGATGGTATCCAGCATGTGCCCCTTCACGATGTGCTCCTTCTGCCCGTCCATCGTCCGCAGCAAATAGTCGCTCACCCTCCAATGTCCGGCCACACTATCGTACTGGGCGCGATCGCTGGTCAGCTTCTTCGTGAGCGAGTCCCCGTCCCATTGCTCCAGACTGAAGCGGAACCCCATCTTCTCTTGCGCATTGAAGGACTCGAAATAGGCGATGGAACCAGGCGCGATCTCCCGGTGGATATGCTTGGCATCGACCCTGAAGGTGGCACGGATATGCTCTTCCTCGAATGCCAATCGCACCTTGTTGGCCGCAGGCAGTACGTTGTGGTTGATGATGAGCGATAGGCCTGTGAGGAACGTAGCGGCCAGGAAATACGGCCACATGATACGGGGGAAACTGACCCCACCGCTGAGCATGGCGATCACCTCGGTCCGGTGTGCCAATCGACTGGTGAACAGCAGTACCGCCAAGAAGATCAACAACCCGCTGAAGAGGTTGCTGTAGTAGATGATGAAATTGAGGTAGTACTCGAGGACGATCTCCGATGTCGACGCCTTCATCTTCGCGAAATCCTCCGTCTTCTCGCTGATGTCGAAGACCACCGCGATGAGCATGATGGTAACGAGGATGAAGAAGAACGTCCCCAGGAACTGTCGGATGATATAGCGATCGAGCGTCTTCAGCACGGGACGAAGTTCGGGAATACGTATGCGGAAGTAGCCAGTGGCCAATAGCCAGTGGCGGAATTTCACAACCTTGTTTTCAGTTTCGGTAACAGCTCATTCTTCCAAGAGCTGAACGTGCCGTCGGTGATCATCGTGCGTGCCTCTTCCATGAGTGCAAGGTAGAAGCCGAGGTTGTGCAGGCTCGCGATCTGCTGCCCGAGGAATTCACCGCTTTGGAACAGGTGGCGAACGAAGGCCTTTGAATAGAAGCCGTCCACCCAGCAAGTGCCGTCAGGGTCCAGCGGGCCATGATCCTCGGACCATTGCTTGTTCTTGATGTTGACCACGCCTTGTCGGGTGAAGAGCATGCCGTTGCGGCCGTTCCTTGTGGGCATCACGCAATCGAACATGTCCACGCCGCGCGCCATGTTCTCCAAGAGGTTCCAAGGTGTGCCCACGCCCATGAGGTAGCGCGGTCGGTCCTTCGGGA
>JAGQVV010000175.1 GCA_020437805.1 Flavobacteriales bacterium | reverse complement strand
GTGGATGCCAACCTCGGCCAAAGCGTTTCACGTGGCGTGCTCAGCGGAAAGCGCGAGATCGAAGGGCGCACCTACATCCAAACGGATGTGACCATCAACCCCGGGAACAGTGGTGGCCCGCTGATCGATGAGACCGGGGCCGTGGTAGGGATCGCCACGATGAAGATCAGTGGCCGCGGGCTGGAAGGCTTGGGCTTCGGTGTGCCGATCTCGGTGGCCTTGGAAATGCTGAACATCCACGTGGTACCATGAAGAGGCCCATGCTCCGCTTGGCGCTCTGCTGCGCCCTGTTCGCTGCCGCCGCGCCCAGCATGGCCCAATGGGGCTTCCGGTTCACGGTGTTGAGCTACGAGACCCTTGCGCCGCGCGGTACGTGGAACGGTGTGCTCGGCTTCGACCGCGACTTCTCGGAACGCAACGGCTCGGCCTTGGAGGTGAACTTCGCATTCGACCTGTTCGGCAGGAACGACTATCCGCGCGATGGGGAAGTGGGTGGTGAATACGTGAGCTACACCCTCATCCGCAACTGTGTCGGGTTTACGTACCGCTCCAAGTACTTCTTTTCGGACAACAGCGATGGCGCGCTGTACCTGGGTCCCTTGGTAGGCTTCCGCAGCCTTACCTATGATGCCGACCCGGCCTATTTCAACTACACGGGAACGCAGCCCCCCTCGTGGGCGCGCAAGACCAGCACCAATGCCAAGCTCTTCCCGGTGGGGCTCACCTTCGGGTGGCGCGCACCCATGGAAGGGCTGTTCACCGAGATCAACCTCTCCGTGGGCACCCAGTTCGGGGATCCATCGGCCTTGGAACTGGTGTACCTCAACAAGAAGGACCTGCCCAACAAACTCTTCTTCTCCTTCCAGTACATCCTGGGCATCGGTTGGGACTAGGGGGCGGTGCGATAAGCACCCCCGGAACGTAACAAAGCCCCTACTTCCGTAAGGGCTCTGTTACCTGAGGCTTCAGCCTTCAAGCAGGGCGAACGCTCAGCCGAACTACCGGTATCCGTTGATGTATGCGTTGGCGATGATCTCGCTTTCGCGGATCAAGCCTTGCACGATCTCCCGGATCACGTCGTTCAACTGCTGGTCCGTGTAGCGGTCCAGGTTGTTGTACACGTGCGTTTTGCGCTTGCTGCTTTTGATGAAGGCTATCTTATCCTTCTTCGTCATGGGGCCTTCTACGGCAATGCCGGGGGAAAAGATCCATGGCGGGTGAAGATTCTTTGGAAATGCAGTGGTGAGGGGAGTTGTCGGTTGTTGGTTGTCAGCTGTCAGCGTGCGATCGCGGCCACTCTGGTGGTTCATTCCATCGATCCCCGCCCGGGACATCAGGCCGACCTCGACCAAGCGGCCCTGACAACCAACGGCTGGCAATTGACAACAGGACTCACGCCAACCCCCTACGCTGCAACATACGCAGCTCGTTCAGGGCGCGCAGGGTTTGCAGGTAGCGTTCCACATCGCCGGTAAGCATCAGGCGTTTGGCTTGGCGCTTCAACTTCAGGTAGGCTTGTTTGGGGCTCAGCATGGTTGTATGTATTCGTTCGTGGGATGCTTTGCGATCCGCGTGCCAAAGTGCAACGCATTTGCTGTATGCCTTATTGGACGGCACTTTCCGGCCGACCAACAAACCTGTTCAGCACCCTTTGGAGGACCTTGCAGCGCCGCGCACCCGCCGCAGCGGCCCCTCCCACTACCTTAGCGGCCATGCACCGGGGCGCCTACCTTGTAGGAGTAGCAGGAGGAAGTGGGTCGGGGAAGACCACGCTGGTGCGTGCGCTCCGGGAATCGCTGCCCGCCGGTGCGGTATGCCAGGTATCGCAGGATGATTACTACCACCCGAAGGAGGCCCAGCAGCTGGACCCCAACGGCAAGGTGAACTTCGACCTGCCCACCGCCGTGGACCTTGACGGTCTTGCGCGCGACCTGCGCACCCTGGTATCCGGCGGCTCCATCTTCAAGAAGGAATACACCTTCAACCAGGAAGGCAAAGCGGCCCAGCTGATCGAGCTGCGGCCCGCGCCCGTGATCCTGGTGGAAGGCCTCTTCGTGCTGCACCACGAACCCATCCGCGAGCTCTTCGATCTGCGCATCTTCATCGATGCCAGCGAAGGCGCCCAGTTGGACCGCCGCCTGAAGCGCGACAGCAAGGAACGCGGCTACGGCGCCGAGGATGTCCTGTACCAATGGGAGCACCACGTGCTGCCCGCCTACCGCAACTACCTGCTGCCCTACCGCCACCTCTGCGACCTGCACGTGGTGAACGAGAGCAGCTTCGAACGCGCCATACCCGTGCTGCGCAACCACCTGGTGCACACGGCAGGTGTGCTGGAGGCGTTGGACGTGGGTAGACTGTAGTTCCTAGGCCATATCCAAGGAACAAGGCCCCGGAAACTCCTGCGGTCTTCTATCTTGGTATAGCCGATCAACACGCCATGAGAGCCACCCTGACCCACTTGGACCC
>JAGQVV010000174.1 GCA_020437805.1 Flavobacteriales bacterium | reverse complement strand
CAAACCCGCCCGGACCCCAACGCAGCTCCCGTGTTCGGTCCCTCGAAGCAATTGGATTTTGAACTGGAGATGGGCTTCCTCACCTTCGATGGAAAAGCCTTGGGGCAGCGCATCAGCATGGCCGAGGCCGAAGACCACATCTTTGGGCTGGTGCTGTTCAACGACTGGAGCGCGCGCGACATCCAGGCGTGGGAATACGTGCCGCTCGGGCCTTTCCTCGCCAAGAACTTCGCCTCGTCCATGTCGCCCTGGGTGGTGACATTGGATGCCTTGGAGCCCTTCCGCGCCGCTGGCCCGAAGCAGGACCCCGAACCGCTACCCTACCTGCGAAGCAACGGTGCCCATGCTTTCGACATCCACTTGGAAATGGACATCAGGCCCGCGAACGGGGAGGTAAGCACCGTATGCAGGAGCAACTTCAAGTACATGTACTGGAGCATGGCGCAACAACTGGCCCACCACACGGTGAACGGTTGCAACGTGCGCTGCGGCGACCTTATGGCGAGCGGCACCATCAGTGGCCCCACACCGGACAGCTTCGGCAGCATGTTGGAGTTGACATGGCGCGGGACCAAGCCGCTCACGCTCGCGAATGGTGAGGAACGCAAATTCATCGCCGACGGCGACACGGTGATCCAACGCGGGCACTGCGAAAAGGATGGACTTCGCGTCGGATTCGGGGCCGTGGAGACCAGGGTGATGGCCGCCCTGCCCTTCGATCGCTAGGCGGAAACACCAGCAACGATCGCGCATCGCCGTAACTTTCGGCGGATGAGCGGTACCGAAGCGGCAGCTGACAAGGCCACAGTTCAGAACGTGGCAGTGGACCTGGTGAAGGAAAAGGCGGAGATCCTCCGTCGGTACCGGGGTCTGCTGCGCTCCATACGGGGCGAGCGCACCCCGGAGGACACCCGGCTGATCCGAAAAGCCTTCAACATCGCGGTGGAAGCGCACAAGGACCAACGCCGCAAAACAGGCGAACCGTACATCTACCACCCCATCGCCGTGGCGCGGATCTGTGCCGAAGAGATCGGCTTGGGAACCACCAGCGTGGTGGCGGCCCTGCTTCACGACACGGTGGAGGATACCGACCTCACCCTGGATGATGTGCGGGACCTGTTCGGCCCGACCGTGGCCACCATCATCGATGGCCTGACCAAGATCAGCGGCATGCGCTTCAGTTCCGACAGCGTGCAGGCGGAGAACTTCCGGAAGGTGTTGATGACCCTTGCCGAGGACGTGCGTGTGATCCTGGTGAAACTGGCGGATCGGCTCCATAACATGCGCACATTGGACAGCATGGCGCGGGACAAGCAGTTGAAGATCGCCAGCGAAACGAGCTATTTGTACGCACCCATGGCCCACCGTTTGGGCCTGTACAACATCAAGAGCGAACTGGAGGACCTTTCCCTGAAGTTCAAGGAACCGGAGATCTACGAGGATATCAGCGCACGGCTGAAGAAGGGTGAGGCCGTACGTCGGCGGTTCATCAGCCGTTTCATCCTGCCGATCCGTGAATCGATGGATCGCGAACAGTTCAACTACCTGATCAAAGGCCGGCCCAAGAGCGTGCACAGCATCTACAACAAGATGCTGAAGAAGCATGTGAGCTTCGAAGAGGTGTACGACGTCTTCGCCATCCGGATCATCATCGACAGCCGACCTGAACTGGAAAAGGCCGATTGCTGGAAGGTCTACAGCATCGTGACCGACTTCTACCAACCCAACCCGGACCGGCTGCGCGATTGGATCAGTTTGCCGAAGGCGAACGGTTATGAAAGCCTGCACACCACCGTGATGAGCCCGGGTGGTCGCTGGGTGGAGGT
>JAGQVV010000173.1 GCA_020437805.1 Flavobacteriales bacterium | reverse complement strand
TTACCAGCGAAAGTGAGAGCTTCGGACTTGCCGCGCTGGAGGCCATGGCCTGTGGTATCCCAGTGGTGAGCACCGATACCGGCGGGCTACCGGAAGTGAACATCCATGGGGTAAGTGGCTACCTGAGCCAAGTGGGTGACACCGATGGTATGGCATCGAACGCTCTCGAGATCCTCAAGGATGAAGCCACTTTGTCCCGATTTCGTGAAGGCGCCTTGGAACAGGCCATGCGCTACGACCTACGTCACGTGCTGCCCCGGTACGAAGCCATGTACGCAAGCGTGGTGGAACAGGTGAAGGCATAATGGAGTACTTGAGCGAACGGGTGAGTGTCGACCGAAAGGATGGCCGAACGAGCGTGGTCATCAGTGCGCGTTTGTCGGGTGCGAAGCAGACCATGCTCGTGACCTGGTTCGTGGCCTGGCTCATTTGCGGGCTATACGTGATGTATGCGCGTACCAGGCTTCCGGAAGGAGATGTTGCTCGGCAGTACTTCTTGGTCTTTCTGGCATTCTGGGCGTATTTCGCGGTCCTTGTGGGAAAAGCCGTGTTGTGGCGACTGAAGGGATTCGAGCTTTGGCGTGTCAAGGATGGTACGCTGACGGTGAAGGACAGTTTGTTCGGTTACGGAAAGGCCACTTCATACTTCGTGGACAACATCCATGGGATGGGTCTATTGAACATCGATCCCCGCTCTTGGAAGTGGCAATTGAACCAGAGCGGTTGGGTGATCGGTGGCGAACGCTTGGGCTTTGAGCACATGGGCAGGAAGGTGGTGTTCGGGAAAGGGCTCTCCGAAGAGGAGGCAAGGCGGCTTGTTCCATTGCTGAAGCGTGCTTTGACCGAGCAGCGTGCAAAGCCTGCGACCGGGTGCTAAGCGGTCTCGATCCGGAACACGTTGCCCTTGATCCGGCGTGTCACCATACCCTCCATATGGCTCTCTAGGATCATTCGTTGGGCTACAGGTGTGGCAAGAACCTCGTCCACTCGCAGCACGGCACCGGCAGGAACACCAGCCTGCTCCAGATCGCAGAGAAGTATGTCGCGCACTCTCGCTCCAATGGGTACCGAGAGTTCCTTGGCCAAGCCCCTGCGGTTCCGAACGCGTTCACCATTGGTGGCGAAGCGGACCTCGATGCCAAGTTCCGGTACACCCAGGACACGGCATAGTCCTTGGAATTGGGTATCGCTTCCTACGGCCAAAATGACCCGTCCGCCATCCGAACAGGTGAAGAGTTCTCCGTATGGTGCTATGTTCGGGTGGAGGGTTCCCATCGGAGCGGCCACGGTTCCTGTCATCAGGTTGTTGCTGGCTTGGTTGATAAGGCCGGCCAAAGCCGCCTCTTCCAATGATACTTCGACATAGGCACCCTTACCGTGCTTTTCGCGTTGCCACAACGCCAATAGGACCCCTTCCTTCAATTGGTGAGCTGCCAGAACATCGATCAGCGCGATCGGGAGCTTCGCGAGGTGATCATCATCCGTCCCCGTCATGCTGATGTAGCCGGTCTCGGCCTGTAGGACCACGTCAAAGGCTGGCCGGTCCCCTTGATCCGCGAAGCCTTTGATGTGGCCGTGCACAAGTCGTGGGTTGATCCCACGCAGCCGTTCACGGGTCAATCCGAGCTTCGGTCCATCACCGGACAAGTGGTTCGTGATCAGCACATCGGCCTTGGTCAAGAGATCATCGAACACGGCGCGATCCGCGTGGTCCTTGAGATCCAGCATGCGGTGTTCCTTGCCCCAGTTCACACTGCTGAAGTACGCACTCAACGGGGCCGAGGGGTTTTCGTTCGGTAGTTTCCACTTGCGGGTGACATCACCTCCGGAACGCTTGTTCTCGAGCTTGATCACGCGAGCCCCCAATTCAGCGAAGTGCATGCCAACGCTTGGTCCCGCCAGCACGGCTGCGGTTTCGAGTACAAGCAGTTCGGAAAGCATGAGCCCGAAGGTAGGGGTGAGGACCCTCCATCGCGTTCGAGCGAAGCGCGGACCGGCTGTTGCGAAAAAGCCCCGCCGCTTCGCGACAGGGCTTGATCATCAAGTG
>JAGQVV010000172.1 GCA_020437805.1 Flavobacteriales bacterium | reverse complement strand
CGGTCTCCGCGGTGCAAGCACCGCATACCCCTCGACTTGCATGTGTTACGCCTGCCGCTAGCGTTCATCCTGAGCCAGGATCAAACTCTCCATTGTAAATGTTCGTTCGATCTGGTTCGTTGACGAGGTCTCTCATGTTGATCTGTTGATCACAAGGACACCTGCTGTTCTCAGATTGGACAATAAGTCAAAGAACTTTATGGGTCAAGGCCGAAGCCCCTTTCCAGTCTTGTTCAGTCGTTCAGCGCCTCTCGATTGCGGACGTTTCCGCGAGAGGGACGGCAAAAGTAGGTTCTTTTAAGATACCTGCAAGATGTTGTTGAAAAATCTTTTCAACCCTTGCCAACTTCCACCATTTCAACCTCCTCCGAGGGGCGCTTCAAAGAACGTTTTTCCGAAAGCGGCTGCAAATGTAAGGGTCTTTTCTGCACTTGCAATAGGTCGAGTGAAAATTGTTGAAGATTTTCCTCAAGGGGTCGTCACTGCAACCGGCAACACCTTACCGTTGAAGAGCTTATGGCCATTCAACGCGAAGTCCGCTATGTAGCGGCCCATCGCCTTTGCGCTCACAGGTGCTTGGTATCCGGGGAACGCCGCTCGCAGCATGGCCGTATCCACCGCTCCGAGGGCCAAGCAGTTGCTGCGTATGTCCATGTCCTTGAACTCCTCGGCCAGGCACTGGGCCATACAGGCCAGCGCCGCTTTACTTGCACTGTAGGCCACAAGCCCGCGGAACTTGGCGCTATCCTGGAAGCCTCCCATACTTCCGATGTGAACGATGTGACCGGGGGGAGATCCACGCAGGGGATCGGCCAATGCTTGGGATAACTCCAAAGGGGCCAAAACGTTCACCGCATACAGGTGCGCAAGCTCCTCTCGTTCATGTCGGCCCATGGGTCGATGGTGAAGTTGGCCGGCATTGTGGATCAGTGCGATCACCCTATCGGCCCCGATCACTTGGCGTATCCGCGCGGAAGCGCCCGGCAAGGCCAGGTCCTCTTCGCGAACGGCTATTCGCCCTGGACCATTTTCGCATGCGATCGCAAGTTGGTCCAAAGCATCCTTGTCCCGAGCGACCGCCAAGACGTTCGTTCCATGGTCCATGACCAAGGAAATCACCGTCTCACGCCCCACGCCCTTACTTGCGCCAGTTACAACCACCCACGGTCCTGGTTCCGTCGTATCCCTTGATGACATGAAGCTGTTGCGTGTATTCGATCGACCCTGAGGCCCGAGGAAATGTCCCGGCTCTCATGCAAATGTATCGGAGCTCCTGGAAGCGTAACGGAACCATACTGTCCGCCGCTTCCCTTAATGCGTTCCACTAGGCCACGGCCTCGAATGCGCGGTTGCGCATGATCTTGGACCCCACAATGGACAGGATGCTCACTTCCGCTTCGAGCGTGCGGCCTTGCGTTCTTCCTCTTTCCGGATCTTCTCCTTTCGTTTACGGAGAACCTCCGGATCCAATACATCACCCACGTTACGCATCTGTCGAAGGATCCATTGCTTCCTTCCTTGGATATAACCGGAAGGGCGGGCACAATTGAAGCGACGCGGTGCCGGCAAGGTGGCAGCAATGACGGCCGCTTGGGACGAGGTTAACGCGATCGCAGGGCGACCGAAGCAATGTTGTGCTGCTGCTTCAGCGCCAAAGACCCCTTTGCCCATCTCGGCCACGTTCAAATACACCTCGAGGATGCGCTCTTTGGTCCAGCATGCTTCGATCAATACAGTGAACCAAGCTTCCAGACCCTTGCGGAAATAGTTCCGCCCGGGATACAGGAACACGTTCTTCGCGGTCTGCTGGCTGATGGTGCTCCCTCCCTTGATGCGTTTGCTGGTCTTGTTGCCCTCCATTGCTTTGCGCATGGCCGCCCACGAGAATCCATTGTGCGTCATGAAGCGTTGGTCCTCTGCGGAAATGATCGCGAGCGGCAAACTGCGAGCGATCTCCTCGAGGTCGACCTGGGTACGCGAGATACGACCTTCAGCCCGGTGCTGGTCCGCCATGACCCATGTAACCGGTGGATCAACGATACCCAACAGGCCCACCCATAGCACGGAAATCATCACGAACCAGAATAGGATCGCTGCAACGGGCCGAAAGATGTTTCGCAGATGGATCATGGCGTGGGGCCGAATATACCTGCGGGACATCCGTATCCACCGCACCCTATAGCTTCCTTTCCCTATTCTTCAACACGATAAGGTGGTGACCGATCAGAGCGCTTCCAGCACATATCGTGACCATGATGAAATACGGCAAAGGATCTTCAGCCCGATCCGTCATTACGCGGGTCTGAAGAAGATAGCCCAGCAACAGTCCGATACCGATAGCAACACTCACCAATCCATATTTCAAACTGCGGTACGGGTCCTTCTTCTCCATCATGTCCGTTGGTGTGATACCCTTTTCGATCATTGCCATGCGTTGGCGATGACGTGCGGTGACCACGATGTAGACCACGCCGAAGATCGAGGCGAAAACAATGAAGGGAACAAGTACTTCCGAAGCTGGGGTATCCATTGCAGGTGGTTCAGTTTGATCTTGATCCATTGGACGCATGCCATTGCACTCCGGTTACGATCCGCCCTTCAACCCGTTGCGCTTTCAGCGGACCTCGGTTGAGCCGTTCATCCGAATTCGGATCGGCGATGGAGCTGCTCGGTTCATCTTCATGTAACCAATGGGACAACGTTTCGCGTCCCATGAGCTCACCTATTGGAAGACCACGAAGCCATATCCCGATGCCTCGCCGGGGATCAAGCTGCCTACGTTGCATTGATCGGCCGGTACAAATACATGGTGCATACGGTCACAAGTCGTGTCATGCGCAACGCCATGGACGCGGAAGAAGTGACACAGGACGTGTTCGTGAAAGCCTTTCAACGGCTTCAGGAATTCGAAGGGACCGGAAAGTTCTCCACATGGCTTTACAGCATTGCATACCGAACTGCGATATCTGCGATCCGCGGTAGGAAGGACCCGGGAGCTTCTTTGGATGAATTGAAGGAATCAGGTACGGAACCGTACGCCGAGCACGACGCTTCCTTGGCTGACCGACGGAAGATACTGGAACACGCCTTGGCGACCTTGGCACCTGAGGACGCGGCGATCCTGACCATGTTCCACTTGGAAGAAATGAGCGTGGAGGAGATCGTAACCGTGACCGGGCTCGGTGCGTCCAATGTGAAGGTGAGATTGCACCGTGGGCGGAAAAAACTGCACGAGATACTCCGCCTTCAATTGAAGGACGAGCTATGGACGATGCATACGAACGAATAGAAGTACAAGACCCGGTCCGGTCCCTGTTCATTGAAGCAGGGCACATTGCCCCATCGGCAGGTTTGGAAGAAAGGGTCGTGAGAGCGCTTGGCACACCAGCCGAGGTGGCGCGTACGGTTCCATCCTTGATCAGTATACAGGCATGGTTGATCCTGGTGTTTCTCCTTCTCACGGTCCTCATGATCGGATCGATGCATTCACCCGAAGGAGCTTTCACGCCGACCGGCCCGGTCACATCAACGTTCGGGGAAAGTGTTGGGGAATTCGCTGAATGGTTGCGATCGGGTTGGGTTCTGGCCGCCATGGCCTGCTTGGGTGCCTTGGTACTGATCGACCACGCGATCATACTTCGACGCCGCAGCCCCCTTGTGGTCTAAGCCTCGATCAGGTTCCTGGTGGCCTTGAGCGCAGCGTCATAGTCCGGTTCGTTGCCGATCTCGGGAACGAGTTCAACATATCGAACAACCCCATCCCGGTCAAGGACCCAAACGGCACGGGCGGTGGCCCCTTCCAATGGGCCTTCAAGGATGCCCACTCCCCAGTTCCTGAAAAGGTCATGGAAACGGAAGTCGGAGCCCATACGAACGTTCTCGATCCCTTCCGCGATGCAAAACCGCTTCATCGCGAAAGGGGTATCCACACTTACCACAAGGATCGTGGCCCCAAGGCCCACGGCCAATTGATTGAATTTTCGGGTCTCAACAGCGCAAACACCGGTATCGAGGCTTGGAAAAGCGAGGAGTATCACCACCTGTCCACGCAGGCTCATCAAGTCATCATTCCCCCGATCGACCCCCACGAATCGTAGTTCCGGGGCCGGTTGCCCAATGGCAGGAAGAGTGCCGTTCAATGCAGGTAGTGGCATGGTTCAAGGATCCGGGTCTGGCACGCCGGACTGCATGAGGAACCAAGTTTCGATGGCTATTGTTCGGCCATGGCCTTGGGAATGGCGCTTTCATATATGGTTCGCGCGTCCTCGATGGAACCGAAAGGCTCATCGTCCACCATGAGTTTGCCTTTGGTGACATGGCCGAGCAGTATGAAAGGCACCCTACTGGCTTGCATCAGGTCCAGGAAATCGGTCTCCTCATCCTCGTTCACGGCGACCACAGCTCTTCCCTGCGCCTCCCCGAACATGAATGCATCGGGTCGGATCTCGCTGTCCGTGATCACATCGAAGCCGAGGCCCCGAGGAAGGCCCATTTCTACCAAGGTGGTCCAGAGGCCTCCATCGCTAATGTCGTGAGCTGCGTTTATCACTCCTTTCCGGATGAGGATCAGTAGCATGGTGTGCAATCGCCGCTCTTCTTCGAGGTCGAAGTATGGCGCAGGAGATCGCTCTATCCCATGGTGCCGTACGAGGTACTCACTGCACGCGATGTCCTCGACGCTCTTTCCCAAGAGGAAGATCAAGTCCCCTTTCGTCTTGAAGTCCAAGCTCATTCGCTTGGAGATGTCCGCCATCACACCGACCATTCCGATGGTAGGGGTTGGGAACACCGGGATATTCCGGTCCCCGGAAACCGTATGGTTGTAAAAGCTCACGTTCCCTCCGGTAACGGGTGTTTCCAGTGCCCTGCAGGCCTCGCCCATTCCTTTGATGGCTTGCGTGAACTGCCAGTACACTTCCGGGTCATACGGATTACCGAAGTTGAGGCAATTGGTCACGCCGCATGGTTCACCACCTGAACAGGAAATGTTCCTTGCGGCCTCACACACTGCGACCATGGTCCCGATGTAAGGGTCCGCGTGCACATACCTACCGTTGCAATCCACGGACATCACAAGTCCTTTGCCCGTCTCCTTGACCAACACGATGCCTGCATCACTCGGTGCATTGGTGCTCATGTTGTTCGTCCTTACCATGGAGTCATACTGTTCGCTCACCCACCGCTTGCTTGCAATGTTCGGGCTGGACAAGAGGTCCAACGCCAC
>JAGQVV010000005.1:10631-16066 GCA_020437805.1 Flavobacteriales bacterium | reverse complement strand
TGCGTCCGTTGATCTCTTCACGCAGCTTGGTGGTTCACCCGATGGTGGTGGCACGTGGTCCGGCCCATCACCGGTGGTAGGAGGGCAATTCGACCCATCTTCCATGCTATCCGGCGCGTATGTGTATACGATCGCTGCTGTTGCACCATGTACATCCGTCAGCGCGGAAGTTGTGGTCGCTGTTGAAGAGGCATTGGATGCTGGCGAAGATGGAAATGCCACGGTGTGTTCAGGTGCACCTGAAGTGGATCTTTTTGCCTTGCTTGTTGGCTCACCTCAATCGGGCGGTACGTGGAGTGGGCCGAACGGCGCCATGAACGGGTCCTTCGATCCGGGCTCCGACCCAAGTGGGACCTATAGCTACACTTTAACGGGAAATGTTTGTCCTACTGCTGTTTCCGAGGTGATCATGACCGTGGAGGTTGGGCCTGATGCGGGTACGGGCCAAAGCACAACGATCTGTTCCGACGATGGAACGATCGATCTTTTCACCTTGTTAACGGGCACTCCGGACATTGGTGGAGTATGGACCAATGCCGCTGGAGTGGTCGTTCCATCGGTATTCGATCCAGCCACATCGTCGGGTGGGGATCTCACGTACACGGTCGAGGGAACTGCGAATTGTCCGGATGATGATGCATTGGTGAGTATAATGGTCAACATAGCACCGCGTTCAGGGAACTCCGGTGCGCTGAACCTCTGCGTCTCATCGCCATCGATATCCTTGTTCGAAGGCCTTACCGGCACATTGGATGCTGGCGGTAGTTGGACCGGACCCGATGGATCACCGCATGCCACCATCATCGATCCCGCTACGGATGGTCCTGGGGATTACACATACACGGTCGCAGGTGTTCCACCGTGCGCGGATGCTTCATCGACCGTGACCGTTTTCATTGCACCCCTGCCGAATGCGGGTGAGGATGCGTCAACATCGCTCTGCTCCTCTGCGGATCCTGTCGCGTTGTTCGGATTGCTGGGTGGAACTCCACAACCGGATGGTGTTTGGGTGGGACCTGACGGTGCCATGTTCACGGGGACATTCCTTCCAGCGACAAGTTCACCTGGCGTGTACACGTATACGATCACCGGTATACCGCCATGCGGAAACGACCAATCAATGGTCACGGTATCGGTGAGCATCGCCTCTGATGCAGGAGGGAATGGGTCCGTCAGTCTCTGCGAGAATTCGCAAGGCTCTGTTCAGTTGTTCGATGAACTCACGGGTAACCCGGACATGAACGGCACTTGGACAGGCCCGGATGGATTGCCGATGGATGGGTCCTTCACAGTTGGAGTGGATCAAGAAGGTGATCACACGTACACGGTACCAGGAATAGCGCCTTGCCCTGCAGTGTTCTCCGTGGTCGACGTGGATGTTGTCGAGGTTCCCGTTGCGGAGGTCGATGTTGAAGGCAACGAAGGGTGCACGCCTGCCGAGGTCACCTTGACAAGTGGCTACACGGGTCCGGGTTCATGCATGTGGGTCCTTTGGAACGGTGAAATGGTGAACGATTGCGCACCGATAGAGCGCGTCTTGGAGGAAGCCGGCACCTATGGTGTCACCTTGGTGGTGGATGCCGGCAATGGATGCGGTGCCGATACACTTGTTGCCGATGATCTGATCACCGTATACGAACAACCCATTGCGGATTTCCATACGCTGCCGGAAGCTGTGAATACGCTCGACCCGGTGGTGCAATTCAACAACACCTCCACAGGTGGGATCCACTTCGAATGGGATTTCGCTGGACTGGCCACCTCCACGGAGGTGAACCCGAGCTATCGCTTCGCTTCCCAATTCGGACAAGCGTATACGGTCTGCTTGAGGGCGGCCGCCTCGGCGAATTGTACCGATTCGATCTGCCGCACGGTGGAGGTGGAGGATGGTCCTACCATCCATGTTCCCAACGCCTTTACACCGGATGGGAGCGGTTTCAATGACGGTTTCAAGCCGATCGTTATAGGAGTGTCGCCGGACTTCTACAGGTTCGACGTATTCGATCGCTGGGGACAACCGCTCTTCGGTACGGACGACCCGAATGCCTTCTGGGATGGACGCGCCGCTGATGGCACTGAGGTGCAGATCGGTGTCTATGTGTGGAGACTTGTGGCGAAGGACCCCTATTCCGGCGCTCGGATCGAGCGTATCGGACACGTCACCTTGGTCCGGTGATCGCCTAAGGGCACACGGCTATCTTTGGGCTCGCAATTCCGGAACGTGCACTCCCGTCTGGTCATCATTCCCACGTACAATGAGAAGGAGAACATCCGCGATATCCTCGCGCATGTGCTCCGCTTGGAACCATCGTTCCATGTTCTGGTGGTTGATGACAATTCGCCTGACGGAACGGCGGAACTCGTACGTACCGTTCAGGCACAGCACGAAGGTCGGGTGCATCTGATGGAGCGGAAGGGAAAGCTCGGTCTGGGCACTGCGTACATCGCAGGGTTCAAGTGGGCAATAGCGCACGGGTACGACTTCGTGTTCGAGATGGATGCGGATTTCTCACATGACCCGAGCGACCTGCTTCGTTTATATGACACTTGTGCGAATGGCGGCGCTGACATGAGCGTGGGTTCGCGCTACGTGAGAGGTGGTCAGGTGAAGGACTGGTCCTGGCACCGGATACTGTTGAGCTTTTCGGCTTCCCTCTATGCGCGAACCGTGCTTTGGCTCGGTGTACGCGACACGACCGCTGGCTTTGTCTGCTATCAACGTCACGTCCTGGAGGCATTGCCGTTGGATGAGGTCCAATTCATCGGTTATGCTTTCCAGATCGAGATGAAATACCGTGTGCATGCGGCGGGATTCAAGATCAAGGAGGTCCCCATTACGTTCGTGGACCGCGTGAAGGGCAAAAGCAAGATGAACTCGGGCATCTTCAAGGAGGCTTTTCTCGGCGTCCTTCAAATGCGAACCAGGATAGCACGGCGATGAACAATTGGGTGATACGGAACGCTGAAGTGGTGGATGCCAATGGTGTTCGCATGGCCGATGTCCTCATTCGCAGCGGGATCATCGAATGGATCGCGGAAGAGGGTGTTGGTGCTGTGATGAACGCCAAGGAGTTCGATGCCGGGGGCCGTTCACTGTTCCCGGGTGTGATCGATGACCAAGTGCATTTCCGGGAGCCTGGCCTGACCCACAAGGAGGATATCGCGCACGCTACCGCAGCAGCCGCGGCTGGTGGCGTGACCAGTTTCATGGAGATGCCCAATACCATCCCGCAAACGCTGACGCAGGATCTCCTCGCTGCGAAGTACGAGTTGGGAGCGGCAAGGTCCTTGGTGAACTACTCGTTCTACATGGGAGCGAGCAACGACAACCTCGATGAGGTGCTGCGTACCGACCCGCGGACGGTATGCGGGCTCAAGGCATTCCTAGGCTCAAGCACAGGTGATATGTTGCTGGATGATCCCGGCACGCTCGAGCGTTTGTTCCTCAAAGCGCATCTATTGCTTGCCATCCATGCCGAGGATGAGGGGACCATCAAGGCGAACATGCAAGCTGCGGTGGAACGCTGGGGAGAAACGATCCCCATGGAGGAGCACCCCCTGATCCGCAGTGCTGAGGCATGTTTCAAGAGCAGCAGCAACGCCGTGGCCTTGGCGAAGGAACACGGAACACGGCTCCACGTATTGCATATCAGCACCGCGCGGGAGTGTGAACTCTTCGAACCGGGCCCCTTGGAAAAGAAGAAGATCACCGCTGAAGCGTGCATCCACCATCTGTGGTTCACCGATGCGGACTACGCGTCAAAAGGAGCGTCCATCAAATGGAATCCGGCAGTGAAGACCGCAACGGACCGGGCCGCTATCCGACAAGCCGTCATCGACGACCGCATTGACGTGGTGGCCACCGATCACGCTCCACATACAACGGAGGAAAAGGCAGCGCCGTATGCGCAATGTCCATCCGGCGGACCGCTGATCCAACATTCCTTGGTCGCCATGTTGGAACTTCACCAACAAGGAGTGTTCACCTTGGAACAGGTAGTGGAGAAGTTGTGTCATTCCCCCGCACGGATGTTCCAGGTGGATCGACGTGGATACATCAAGGAAGGCTATCATGCGGATCTTGTGCTCGTGGATCGGAACGCGCCATGGGCCGTCGGAAAGGAAGGTCTCTTGTACAAGTGCGGCTGGTCCCCTTTCGAAGGACAACGCTTCAGCGCCAAGGTGGTGCGTACATGGGTTAATGGGCAAAGCGTATACGCCGACGGAGTTGTGGATACCACGGTGCGTGGCGAACGCCTGCTCTTCGATAGATGAGGAGCCTCCTTCCCTTGTTGTTCTTGTTGTCGGCTTGTACCCGTACGGAACAGGTGCCCGATGGCTTGCTGGACCGCGATCGTTTCAAGGAAACGCTGCTGCAGGCCCAACTTGTGGAGGCGCGAATGAACCAGGAACTGGTCGTTGATCGTGCTCCTATGATCCCAGCTGATCGGTATTACGCCGAACTGTTCGCTCAGCAAGGGACGACGAAGGAACAGTTCGAACGCACCTTCGAATACTACACGGAGCGGCCCGATGAATTGAGGGGGATCTATGAAGAGATCTTCACCGAATTGAGCCGTCGAAAGGACGAGATCCCTCACTGACCCTTGGTGGCGAAGTAACGGGCCATGTTCTCCGCCATCGCTTGTACCGTGTAGAAACGATGCCCGAGAAGGTCCTCCACCTTCTGCGCACTGTAGGCCCTGTCGATCAACGCACTATGCGCTGTGGCCTTAGTGACGAATGGCGTGGCACCTGTCAAAGAGGATCGCAGGCGTTCCACCCGCCAGGCCACCTCCAACATCCAAGGTGGTATGGCCGTCCGTGGCGCTGGGTTCCCGAAGGCATTCGAAAAGGTCCTGAACGCATCGCCATAAGAGAGGCTTTCACCGACCAGCAGATAGCGCTCCCCTGTCGGTGCAGTTCGGATCAGCTCGACCATGCACCTTGCCACATCCCGGGCGTCGACCATCGAATTCGACCCGGGTGGGAAGAAGCGGGTGCCTTTGTGCAATCGTTCCATCAGCGTCATTGAACTGCGACCGGTCGATCCGGGACCGATCACGATGCATGGGTTCACGATCACGGCATCCAAGCCTTCGGCGATACCGCGGTATACTTCAAGCTCCGCATCGTATTTGCTGATCGCGTATGGTGATGGATCCAGACCACCCGTCCATGGGGTCGCTTCGTTCCGTACCACGCCGGGTGCAGCACTGCCGATCGCCGCGGTCGAGCTCACGTGGCACAAGCGCTCAACGCCGGCTTCCAATGCCATGTTCACCACGTTCGCTGTCCCGCGTACGTTCACCCGGTCCATCAGGTCGGTATCGCGAGGGTCGAAGGAGACCACGGCGGCACAATGATGGACGACCTTCACCCCGTGCATCGCATCGGCCAACGCATCGCTATCCATCAGGTCACCTTCGCACCAT
>JAGQVV010000005.1:0-10505 GCA_020437805.1 Flavobacteriales bacterium | reverse complement strand
AGCAGATGAATGCCCACTATGCCTGTGGCGCCGGTGATCAATTCCATATGCAGGGCCCGTGTGGCATGGCGGTGGCGCAAGTTAGGCGCGGGCACGGCACGCCCCGGTTATCTTTGGCCACCCTGAAAGGATGCAACACCGTGGGCCGATCCCACGGATCATCGATATGACGAACGGATTCATTGAAGAGCTACGTTGGCGTGGATTGTTGCAGGACCGCATGCCCGGCGTTGAGGAGCATTTATCGAACGGGCCTCGAAGGGGCTACATCGGCTTCGACCCTACCGCGGATTCGTTGCATGTCGGAAATCTGGTGCAGATCATGATCCTCGTGCACTTCCAACGCTGTGGCCATCGGCCTGTGGCGTTGGTGGGTGGTGCCACGGGAATGGTGGGTGATCCAAGCGGCAAGAGCGCGGAGCGGAATCTGCTCGACGAGGATGCTCTGCGGCACAACGAGCGCTGCATCAAAGCCCAGCTCGAACGCTTTCTCGATTTCAACGATCCCACGAACGCCGCTGAGCTGGTCAACAACTACGACTGGTTCAAGGAGATGGGATTCCTGCGCTTCATTCGTGAGGTGGGCAAGCACATCACGGTGAACTACATGATGGCGAAGGACAGTGTGAAGAACCGATTGGAGACAGGGCTCAGCTTCACGGAATTCAGCTACCAGTTGGTCCAAGGATATGACTTCTATTGGCTTCACAAGAACAAGGCGTGCAGCCTGCAGATGGGAGGCAGCGACCAATGGGGCAACATCACGACCGGGACCGAATTGATCCGTCGAATGGATGGTGGTGAAGCCTTCGCGATCACCACGCCGTTGCTCACAAAGAGCGATGGAAGCAAGTTCGGGAAGAGCGAGGGAGGCAACATCTGGTTGGATGCGGCGCGCACATCGCCATACAAGTTCTACCAGTTCTGGTTGAATGCGACCGACGACGAAGCCGCACGTTTCGCCAAGATCTTCACCCATTGGAATGAAGAGGAGTGCACGACCTTGATCGATGACCATGCGAAGGACCCCGGAAAGCGAAAGCTGCAAAAAGAGGTGGCCGGGTTCATTACGGCACTGGTGCATGGAGCGGCCGAAAAGGATGCTGCCGTTGAGGCCTCAAGTATCCTTTTCAGCAATTCGACCGAAGCACTGGCCCAGTTGAGCGAACAGCAATTGCTGGACGTGTTCGAAGGCGTACCTCAAGCAGAACTCCGGAAGGCGGAACTGGGTCCAGGTATCGGTGTCGTTGAGGTGTTGACCGACCGCACCGGCTTCCTCCCTTCTAAGGGCGAGGCCAAGCGTGCGCTCAAGGAAGGGAGCATCTCCATCAACCGGACCAAGGTCCAAGAGGACCATGTCGTTGATGCGGGAAGCCTGTTGGACGGCAAGTTCCTCCTATTGCAGCGCGGTAAGAAGAATTATTTCCTCGTGAGGGTGATCTGAGGGTTCGGCACCTTCAATCCACCATCAGGTTGCAGCCGCGTACATCGCTATGGTCGAAACGGCCCAGTACCTCGAATTTTCCATTTCCGTGCAGGCGACCAAGGTCCTGTGTTTCAATGAAGGGGCAGCTTGCGATGTTCGCCAGATCGATCACGTTGATCCCTCCTGTGCGGCCGACCGATGCCATGCTCAAGGGGTCGTTCACTTCGCGGATCGAAACACGCATCCATGGGGGACATCCATAGAGTCCATTCCCAGTGGACCAGGCTTGGCTCAGGAGCTCTGTCATCCCATACTCGCTGTGTATGGCATCGAGGTCGAATGCGTCCTCGAGGATCCTGTGCAGTTCACTGCGCACCATTTCCGGTCGGCGCCCTTTCATGCCTCCGGTCTCCATGACCACACCATACTTCAAACGTTGCGGGAATTGTTCCGCCAGATCCAATAGTGCGAAGGATACTCCGATCAATAGCGTCCTCCGTTCCTCCGATTCCGAGCGACGCAGTACCTCGGCGAGTTCGGCATACTTGTACAAATAGGTTCCGCTCAAGGGGTCGCCAGAGGCTTCGATGAGCTTTTGGGCCATGTACACCAGCGAACTTCCTTCCCGCTCCAGGTAGTCCGGAAGCAGGGCCAGGACCCGCCATTCGGACGGTGGACCATATACCGCCGTGAACGAGCTCATGAACGATCGTTCGTACAACTTCGGAAAGGGCACATGATGATGGCTGGTGATCGCACCGGTCGTGCCACTGCTAGTGAAATGGCTTCCCGGGTCCAACCCGTCCAATAGGACACGATGGCTTCGGAACAGGGCAATGGGCAGGAAGGGGATCGCTCCCACTGCGGTTATCCCGCTCGGGTCGACGCCCAATCCGCTCAGGAATCCACGGTAAACAGGATTGTGGGCCGCGTGAAGGTGAAACAGGTCCATCGCCAATGCGTTGAATCCCTCGGGACCGTTCACCAAGAACGGTCGCTCAAGATCCTGTTCGGACAGTTGACCGGGATGAGCGATCATGAGCGCTGACCTACGTACCTTTGATGAGCATGAGGACCCATTGTGGAACAGCACCAAAAGTAGTCCTGCTTGTCGGAGCATTGGGTCTGCTCCTAAGCGGCTGCCTGAAGACCGAGGAGTTCCCCGTGGAGCCCCGAATCACTTTCGATTCGTTCGAGTTCTTCGGCGACAGTGCATCGCTGACGATCTCCTTCACTGATGGGGATGGCGATATCGGGCTCGGGGCATCGGATGTTGCACCGCCTTATGATACCGCCTCGGAATACTACTACAACCTGTTCCTCGGTTACTCGGAAAAGCTCAATGGTGAATGGGTCGACGTGGATTTCGAGGAGCCCATCAGTTATCGTATTCCGAGGATCACACCAACGGGTCAGAACAAGGCCCTCGAAGGAGAGATCGCCGTGGCCATCGACCCGTTCCCCTTGTTCATCACTGGAAACTCGGATACCGTTCGTTACAGTGTGGTGCTCGTTGATCGCGCGCTGAACCGGAGCAATGAGGTGAATACCGGTGAGATCCTCGTTCCTTGATGGAGCGATAACGTGCGTGTTCATAGGAGCACTGCGTCCCCTTCTATCTTTGATCGACCGGCGCAGATGTCGCCTCGTACACCCATGGGCCAGCTCTCACCACGTCAGGTCGCATTGCTCGCCGCTCTCGCGGTCGGAGCAGTGGCTGCAGGCACACTGGTACTATGCAGTTGGTGGTCGCCGGGTTTCCCGATTTGGCACTTGGCCTTTTCCATCCTGATCATCTTTTTCGCCGCCTTCGGGGCTTTCTCTTTCGGTATCGATCGCTTCATCAATAGCCGTATCAAGGTCCTCTATCGCACCGTGCACGACCTCAAACGGACCCGCAAGGACCCCGAGCGTCTGGACCCGAAAGGCGATGTGATCGGACAGGTGAGCGCTGAGGTCTCGGCTTGGAGCACCGAACGCATGACGGAGATCAAGGAACTCCGCGAGCGGGAGAAGTTCAGACGTGAGTTCATCGGCAATCTGGCGCACGAACTGAAGACGCCGATCTTCAATATCCAAGGCTATATCCTGACCTTGCTGGAAGGGGGGTTGGAGGACGATAACGTGAACAGGGATTTCCTGAACCGGGCCTCCAACGGAGTGGACCGCCTGATGAAATTGGTGGAGGACCTGGACCTCATCACCAAGCTAGAAAGTGGTGTGATGGACCTTCGGATCGCACGAATGGACCTGAGCGAGCTGGTGACGGAGACCATCGAGAACCTGGAGATCCCTTCAAAGGAGAAGAACGTGAAGCTGGTGAACGGGCTCGGGCCGGCCTTACCGGTCCTTGCCGACCGCAACCGCCTGACACAAGTGTTCACGAACCTCTTCAACAATGCGATCAACTATGGTTCAGACGGCGGCACATGCACCGTGCGCAGCTACCCTTTGGACGATCAAGTGCTGGTGGAGGTCAGCGACGATGGTATCGGGATCAGCAAGGAGCATTTACCACGATTGTTCGAGCGATTCTATCGTGTTGGCAAGAGCCGTGCTCGCAACGAGGGTGGGTCCGGTCTTGGCCTTGCCATCGTAAAGCACATCGTGGAGGCCCATGGGGGGACGATCACGGTGAAAAGCACCGAAGGGGAGGGGACCACGTTCAGCTTCACGTTGAGGCGCGCGGTCTGAGATCAAGGCGCTGCGATCGCATCCTTGTAAAGCACCACTTCCTTCTCGTTATTGATGCTGATGCGAGGGATATCGTCGAAGATCGTGACCTTGCCCGTGACGCACACCTGCTGGTCCAACAGCTCGACCTCGGGATCATAACTGAAATTGATACCGTTGTATTCCCAGATCGTTGCGTAGAAATCCTGGTTCGGGTGCATGCGGTCGAAATTCAAATAGATCGCCTTGGCTTTGGCGGTCTTCCGTGAAGAGACGACCGTTCCGCATACCGTTACCGTTTTTCCGATGTGGTATTTGGCCTGCACGGTATTGAACATGCCTTTCGGTAGCGGTGCTTTCAGCGGTTCCACTTCCCCGAAGAAGGGGTCTCCTTCAGCATACCAATCATTCGGCTCGCGCATGGCCTCGATCCGGTCCTCCATGGCGTCCTCCAAGGCGGAAAAGAAGTCGTAGCCCGTCAATTTCTCCACACTATCCACGGGAACGGCATAACTGATCGGCGGATACTCCTGCTTGGCGTTGTGCATCAGGAAAGCGATCGCTTTCGGCTGGTCGCTGTCGAGATCCGCGAATACCTTGAAGAACTGTTCCGGAATGCTCACCTCGTTCTTTCGGTCAGCCTTCTGCATGGTGGGTAGTCCATCCTTCAACACGGGCCCGGTCACCACGAATAAGCGGTGTCCGCTGAAGTTCACATAGCGTCGACCCCAGTCCTCAAGTTCGGCCCAGGCCCCGCGGTTCAGATCCGCGACCTGAGGGGCGATGTTCGAATAGAGGTAAGTGGCTTGCAGGGCCTCAAGGTTCCAGCGCATGTCCGCGCTTGGCACCATATGCCCACGGTCATAACCGCTGTACCAATAGTCCGCGGTCACCGCTGTTCCGGTAGTGACCAACGGGTCCGGAAGGAAGGAATCGATCCGCGCCAGGTTTCCTTCGGTCAGGTCGGTCGCCGCGATGTGGACGGTCCACTTCGGTTGTTCATGTTCTTCGCTGTATACCAACATATGTCCGGGATGCACGATCAACTCCTCGCCAGGCTCGAGTTTAGGAAGTCCCTTGGTCCGAAGATCGCGTCGAATGATCGCCAGCTTCGTGGAATCCATGCGCGCTGTCAGGTCGTTCTTTTCCTCTTCCAACCGATCCATCTCGGCCTCCAATGCATGCAATTTCCCATTGAGGTCGGTTTGTGCAAAGCAGACTGTCCGGACAAGGAGGGAGCAGATGGCGAAGAACAGGGGTGCACGCATGATCCGATAAAAGTAGCAGGCTAAGATCAGTGGAGCATTTCCGATAGCTCTTTCAAAGCTCGTTCCAAGAGTTCGGGTTGGTGGTCGTGGTACGGTCGCGGAAGTGCACCAATGGAGTTCAAGGCACGTGAGATGTCCAGTTCCTCCTGGGTCTGGACCAGGAATCGTCCCGTTAGAGCGTGCAACCGGCCCAGATATTCCTGTTCGGCCTGCCCGGGGGTGGGCACGACCAGTGCGCTGCGTTCAAGCGCATTCAGGTCCATCAATGTCGTGTAGCCGCTCCTCGAAACGATCAACTCCGCAGCCGTCATGTGCAATGCGAGCTCACCGCTGCATAGGTGTGGAACCAGATCGATGTTCCCGGAACGTTCGCTCGAATGTTCTCCGGGAACTCCACGAACCACCAGATGCCTGCCGGAGAGGTTGCCCAGTTGGGCTGTCACCCGGGCCTCGAACAAAGTCCGTTGCGGTTCCGGACCACTGATCACCACCACCACCCGATAGTTCTTATCTGTTCCCGTCAATACATCCGGGTCCTTGCTGGACATTCGGCTCTGGGTTCCGACATACGTGCAGTTGGACGGCATTGAAGCACCGTGGGACAGTTCACCTGCCAAGCCCGGGGCCTCTGGCAGGTCCATTACCCAACATCGATCGAAGCGGGCGATGAGGTGCCTGCCCACCTTCCGTAGCAGGCCTTGGGCCAGAGGGCTGAAGGGAAAGACCTGATGTGTGATAAGGATGCTCGGTAGGTCAGGGGAGCGGATCCCGAAACGTTGGTCACTTATCACGGCGTCGAGTTTCAAGCCGGGTCGGATCCGTTCGAGGAGCGCACGTTCCTTGCGAACACTGTCCACCATTCGGGGGAATTGACGCAGCATGGCCCACCGCTGGTCGGTTCCCGCTGCGTAGCGCACCTCGGCCCCGGGGATCCGCACGTGCTCAAGATCCGGGAATTCACGGATCAGCAGCTTCAATGGCCCATTGTCCGCGCCGATCACAGGAACGGCACCCAAGGCCATCAATCGCTCAATGACCGGAATGCAGCGTGTGCTGTGTCCCAATCCCCAATCAAGGGGCGCCACAAGGATGCGCGCGCCATTGAACATGTGCGGACCAAAGGTGCATCAAGTGGATGAAAGCCATTGGTCCCGGCCTCCATGTCTTCATCCTATTTTCGCGCCTTTCCGAAATGGGCAAGAACAAAATATCCCGCTTTGAGGAGAACCTGACGTTCCCACATGTGGTCCAACCCACATTCGGGGAACTTATGTCCGGCCAGTTCCCCTGGCGAGGAAGATGGAACAGCGACTTCTTCAAGCGCGATGCACCGCTGGTGCTGGAGTTGGGATGCGGCGGCGGCGAATACACCATCGGGCTGGCCCGTTTGGCACCCGGAAAGAATTACATCGGCGTGGATATCAAGGGTGCGCGGATCTGGCGGGGCGCACGCACCGCCAAGGAGGAGGGATTGGAGAACGTCGGATTCCTGCGCACCCATGTGGACCACCTATTGAAGTGTTTCGGGCCGGATGAAGTGAACGAGATCTGGCTCACGTTCAGCGACCCGCAACTCGGAAAACCACGGAAACGCCTCACCAGCCCCCTGTTCCTTGACCGTTACGAACAAGTATTGGCACCAGGAGGTATCATCCACCTGAAGACCGATAGCCCTGAACTGTACGAGTACACCTTGGAAATGATCGCGGAACAAGGACTTCCGATCCTCGAGAACAGCGCGAACGTTTATTCTGACCTGGTGGCCCGTGTTTCCAAGGAGGAGCGGACCGTGCTCAACATCCGTACATACTATGAAAGCATGTGGTTGGAGGAGGGGCGCACCATCCATTACGTTCGCTTCGGGATCCGGTGAGCCCGGTCTTTGTTCCCGTTGAAAGAAGCGGACCCAAACACGAGGACGTGACGATGGCCAAGAAGGTGATCCTGGACAATGCGGTCCACGAACGTGACTTCTTCACGGATGTCATGGCCGTGGTTCGCTGTATCCCCGAGGGGCGGGTCACGAGCTATGGTGCCATAGCACGATACCTGGGCGCTTCGCGAAGCAGCAGGATCGTGGGGTACTGTATGAACAAGGCCCATGGTCTTCAACCTGCAGTCCCTGCCCATCGTGTGGTGAACCGGGTCGGGCTGCTCACGGGCAAACATCATTTCGCCACGCCCAGCCGCATGATGGAATTGCTGGCAAAGGAGCGTGTACGTGTTCAGAATGACAAGGTGGTGGACTTCGAGCGGCTGTTCTGGGACCCTTCCAAGGAATTGACCCTTTGAGTTGCACGATACGGACACCGTCCGTCTTCTTGTTCGTATATTCAGCCTTCCAACCAGCGGCGCATGTTCCACCATATCACGCATGATGATAGCAATGCGACCATCGAGGTGCATCCCGCGCAAGAATTGGTGCGATTGACCTGGAAGGGTACCGTTGTGGGAGAACCATACCGCGGTGTTCTCGGGCGGCTTTTGGAGGCGGTGCAGCAACACCGGATCCGTCTTTGGTTGAACGATGGCAGGAGAGGAGGCACCCTTCCAATGGAGGACCAACATTGGACCATGCAGGAATTCACCCCCCGGCTCATGGCAGCAGGATTACGTCGTATCGCGCTTGTACAAAGCGATGATCGATCAAGCCACTCTTCCGTGGATCGAATGATTAATGAAACCCCGTCGGACGCCACGTATGACATCGCCTATTTCGAGGACCCGGCTATCGCCCAGTTATGGCTGATGGACCCGAGCAAGACCAACACCAGAGTGGCTTGGACCCCCCGTGGCAGTGTGAGGAACGACTGATCCTGCTTCGTACTCGAGCGCTACAACCGTAGCTTTGCCCTTGATCATGAGCATCACGAAAGAGGCGGTCAATGAGGCCCTGTCACGGATCATCGAGCCGGACCTGAAAGAGGATATCGTCCAATTGGACCTGATCCGCGAGATCAAGATCACCGGGAACACCATCAGCGTCCATGTTGAAGTGAGCAATCCCGCCATGCACAGCCGCAAGCGCATGGAAGAGGCCGTTACGTTCAACCTCCAACAGGCCTTCGGAAAAGAGGTCGGTGTCATGGTCAATGTTACTCCTCTTTCCGGCGAGCGTGGGAACCTGCGCAAGGTCCTGCCGCATGTGAA
The DNA here is from genome assembly GCA_020437805.1 of Flavobacteriales bacterium. Classification (GTDB taxonomy): domain Bacteria; phylum Bacteroidota; class Bacteroidia; order Flavobacteriales_F; family PHOS-HE28; genus PHOS-HE28. The sequence continues at coordinate 1,988 of JAGQVV010000005.1, read as the reverse complement.
GCACATCGTGGCCATCGCCAGCGGAAAAGGGGGCGTTGGAAAGAGCACCGTCACGGCCAACCTTGCTGCGGGTTTGGCGGCCAAGGGCCTGAAAGTTGGTCTTGTGGATGCGGACATCTATGGTCCGAGCATGCCCTTGATGTTCGACATCGCACAGGAGAAGCCGGCCACGCGCGAGAAGGACGGAAAGCACTGGATCGTTCCGGTGGAGAGTTATGGAGTGAAAGTGCTGAGCATCGGGTTCTTCGCTCAAACGGACCAGGCGATCGCATGGCGCGGACCGATGGCCACCAAGGCTTTGGAGCAACTCATCAAGGATGCTGATTGGGGAGAACTGGACATGCTTCTTGTTGACCTGCCTCCCGGTACCGGCGATATCCATCTCTCCCTGGTGCAGGCCGTACCGCTCACCGGAGCCATCATTGTGAGTACGCCGCAGAACGTGGCCCTGATCGACGCTCGCAAGGGTGTGGGCCTGTTCCGCTTGCCCAGCATCAATGTGCCCGTCCTGGGCATCGTGGAGAACATGGCGTGGTTCACGCCTGCGGAATTGCCGGAGAACAAGTACTACATCTTCGGAAAGGGAGGGGCTCGCGCACTGGCCAGCGAACTTGAGGTACCCTTCTTGGCCGAGGTGCCTTTGGTGCAAAGCATCCGGGAGGCTGGTGATGTGGGCAGACCGGCGGTGCTGCAAGGCGATACACCTGCAGCGCAAGCGTTTGTCGAACTTTGTACGGCATTCCAAGAGCGAATGACCGCCTTGGAGCAGCGCTCGAAGGTCACCGTGTAGATCCAATGGCATTGCCAGAACAACAGATCACCATCGAGCGCATCGAAGCGGCGCTCAACGACCTACGCCCGTTCCTTGCTGCTGATGGCGGCGATATCACGTTCGAGGAATTGACCCCGGAGGGGGTGGTGCATGTACGGCTGCACGGGGCGTGCACCAGCTGTGCCATGAGCCCCATGACCATGAAGGCGGGTGTGGAGGAGGCCATCAAGCGCGTTGCTCCGCATGTGAAGGGGGTGGTGGCCGTGAACCTGGGTGAAACCGTGTGAAGCGACCGAACATCCGGGCGGGGTCGGTGTTCCGCTCGCAGCGGATCAGACCCGGTAGGTCCATGCTACCCTGCCGTACCTTTGCACCGCGTTTCCATGGAACACCCTATTCCCATCAAGACCGTTGAGGAACGGCGCAATGTGGTCATCCTCTTTGCCGGTGATTCCGGCGACGGGATCCAGCTGACCGGCAGCCAATTCACGGATACCAATGCATTGTTCGGTAACGATGTCAGCACATTCCCGAACTATCCAGCTGAGATCCGCGCGCCGCAAGGCACCTTGGCCGGTGTAAGCGGCTACCAGCTCCATTTCGGTAGTGAGGAGATCTTCACACCTGGTGACCTGTGCGATGTGCTCGTGGTGATGAACGCAGCAGCGCTCAAGGCCAATCTGCTCAAACTGAAACCCGGCGGGACCATCATTGCCAACAGCGATGGGTTCGATGCAAAGAACCTGCGCTTGGCAGGCTTCCCTGACAGGGAGGACCCGCTGACCGACGGTACCCTGCAGAACTTCCTGCTCCACACCATCGATGTCACGAAGATGACCCGGGCCGCCCTTGAGGATACCGGCCTCGGGATGAAAGAGAAGGATCGCTGCAAGAACATGTTCGTTCTTGGCTTCATCAATTGGATGTACAGCAGGGGCAACGCCCCCACGGAAGCCTTCCTCGAGAAGAAGTTCGGTCGTAGACCGGAGTTGCTCGATGCGAACCGGAAAGTGCTGATCGCCGGTTACAACTATGGCGATACCAGCGAGACCTTCACGACGCGGTTCGAGGTGAAGCCCGCACCGATGCCGAAAGGCACGTACCGCAACATCACCGGCAATCAAGGGACGGCCCTCGGTCTGGTGGCCGCAGGAAAGAAGTCAGGGCTCGATGTCTTCTATGGAAGCTACCCGATCACCCCGGCCAGCGACATCCT
>JAGQVV010000171.1 GCA_020437805.1 Flavobacteriales bacterium | reverse complement strand
AGATGTCGTACTGGAACTTCTTGAGGCCCACGATCCCGGCCACCACCGGGCCGGTGTGGATCCCCACCCGCATTTCGAAGTAGGGACGCTCCTGTGCGAGCCGTTCGACCTTCCGTTCGCGCATGATCTCCTGCATGTCCAGCGCAGCATGGACGACATCGCGCGGCAGACCATGCGCCGGGTCCGGCACGCCGCCAGCGGCCATGTACGAATCGCCGATGGTCTTGATCTTCTCCACGCCATGCTTTTCCATGATGCGGTCGAAGGCCTTGAAGCACACGTTCAATTCGTCCACCAGTTCGTCCGCGGTAAGCTGTTCGCTGATGCCCGTGAATCCCTTGAAATCGCTGAAGAGGATGCTGACCTGCTCGTATTTCTTGGCCTCCGAACGACCGGCCGAGCGCAACTCGTCGGCAACTTCCCCGGGCAGGATGTTCCGCAACAATTCCTCGCTCCGACGTTTTTCCCGGCTCAATTCCCGGGTGCGTTCCTCCACGGTCCGTTCCAGTTTCATGCGGCGCCATCGTTGCCCCTGCACGTACCCCACGATACCGCCGACCAGGAACATCGCGTAGAGGGAGTATGCCCACCAGGTCCGCCACCAAGGCGGCAGTACCGTCAGCTGGAGCGTTGCGGGTGTCCGGCTCCAGATGCCGTCCCTGTTCCGGCTATGCACCTGGAAGGCGTAAATGCCCGGGTCGAGGTTGGTGTAAACCGCGGTGTTGTTCCTGCCTGCCAGGATGGGTTCCGGATCGAAGCCGACCAACTGGTATCGGAATTCATGCTGGCCTCTGGAGGAGTATTCCATGTTGGCGAACTCGAACGTGATCATGTTCTCCCGGTAGCTGATCTCAAGTTCCTGCAGCATATGCGGCGGCTGGCCCAGGCCCTCCTTTCCGTCACGCACGTCCAGCGGCCTGTTCAGCAGTTTGATGGAGATGATGCGGACCTCGGCATCACTGGTATCGTCCTGCAGCTCCTCGGGCTTGAAGTGGTTGTGGCCGTTCACACCGCCGAAGAAGAAGGTGCCGTCGCTCAGCTTGCAGAACGCATTGCGGTTGAACTCGTCGCTTTGCAAGCCGTCGGCGGAGGTGAAGTTCTTGAAGGTGCCCGTGGAAGGGGTGAAGCGGGAGAGGCCTTTGTTGGTGCTCATCCACAGGTCGCCGCTCGCATCGCTGAGGATCCCGTACACCACATTGTTCGGCAGGCCTTCCTGGGCAGCGTAATTGGTGAAGCGGTGGGTCTGCTTGTCGAAGCGGTCCAATCCACCACCGTTCGTGCCGATCCAGAGATAGCGCTCGGGTTCCTGCGGATCGGGCAGCAGCGAGAAGATGATGTCGAAACTGAGCGATGCACCGTCCTCGGGGATGTGCTGGAAGTGCTCCCAGGTCCCTGTGCGGATGTCCAGGCGCAGCAGTCCGAGCATGGTGCCCACCCACACCACATCATCGCTGTCCAAGTGGATGGCCTGCGTGAAGTTGTAGGGCATATGGATGGGTGGTACGGGAAACCGCCATCGCTTGAACCGTTCCGTATTCCGGTCGAAGCGATACAGGTGAGTGTCGCAAGCGAACCAAAGGTCCCTGCCGTCCGCCAACAAGGGGAAGGGTGATTTCACCTGCTCCACGATCTCCCCGTCCTCCGTGCGAAGTGGCAGGAGCCTTAGCGTCTGCCCACCCGCATCGCTGTGCACCAGGATGTCCTTGCACAACCAGAAGCTCCCATCCTCGTTCTGCACCGCAGCGCGGGTCTCGCGGACATAGCTCGGGAACTGATCGACGATATGCTGTTCCGAATCACTGATGTCCAGGTCGTAGGTCATGGTGCCGGGATCGAAGACCCGGACGAAGGTTCCAATGCGCAGGCAGATCAACCGATCGGCGTTGGTCCGTTGCATCCAATACACGCTTCCATCAAGCACGGGATGGAAGCGCTCGATCCGCGGATCGTAGGTCAACACGCCATAGCCAAGCGTGCTGACCCAAAGCAGCCCGTTCCGATCGCGGAACGTGCAGTTCGTGCTGCGCAGGATCTCCTCCAGATTGGGATCCGCAGCCTGTACCAGGGTCATGCGCTCCCGTTCCGTGTCGAAACGCCAGAGGAGTGTGGACCCGATCCAGAGCTGATGCCGGTCGTCCACGTGCAGTTGGTCCCCTTCCAGCCGGGCACCATTGGGGTAGTCGACGCGATGCAGGATACGGGCGTCCAGGCTTGCCGTGTCGTACTCGGCGATGAAGAAGGGGAACACCCCGAAGACCCTCCCGTTGTCAGGGTCCACGGCGAAATGGCCGTTCACGTTCGTGTTCAGGTCGCCGGACCAGCGTTCGCCGGCATAGGCCATGTCCATGGTATCAATGCGCGTGACCTGACCATCCGACGCGGTGTGGATGCGGAACGGAAAGCTGCTCTTGAGGTAGCCCCATACCCGTCCATGCGTGTCCACCGCTATCCGGCTCTGATCGTCGAAGAAGCGCTCGATATCGAAGCGGAAGCTGCCATCGATACGCCGGATCCGGAACAGCCCGCTGGTCGTGGCGGCCCAGATGTTGCCGTGCGGATCATGGGCGATGTTCATCACGAAACCACCGCGCTCGCTGAACTGAAGCGGAACATGGTGGAAGCGTTCCGTGCTCCGCTCGAACACATCCAAGCCGCGGCTTGCAGTGCCCACCCACAGATCACCATGCGGGCCCTCATGGACCGCGGTGATGTAGTTCTCGGTGACACTGGTCGTATCGTTCACGTCGTGGCGGTAGACCTGGAAATGGTGCCCGTCA
>JAGQVV010000170.1 GCA_020437805.1 Flavobacteriales bacterium | reverse complement strand
GTGCCGCTCAATCCTTCGTCCGTGGCCGTTCTTGTGGGCCGCGACCATGAAGTGGTGATCGAACGGGGAGCCGGTGCCCCGGCGCAATTCCAGGACAACGACTACAGCGAGGCCGGAGCCCGCGTGGTGGACAGCGCCGAGGAAGTGTACAAGAGCGACATCATCCTGAAGGTGGCCCCGCCGTCGCATGGCGAGATCGAGATGTTGCGGCATCGGCAGATCCTCATCTCCGCGCTGCAGCTCACCGTGCAGCCCAAGGACACCTTGCGGCGCATGATGGAGAAACGCATGACGGCCGTTGCGTGGGACTTCATCAAGGACCAGGAAGGGATCTTCCCGATCATCCGTGCCATGGGCGAGATCGCGGGCAATACCTCGGTACAGGTGGCCAGTGAATACCTGAGCGCTGACAAGGGTGGGCAGGGCCTTATGCTCGGTGGCATCAGCGGCGTGGCACCTGCGGAAGTGGTCGTTATCGGCGCCGGTACCGTGGGCGAGTTCGCCACCCGCGCAGCCCTGGGTCTGGGGGCCAGTGTAAAGGTCTTCGACAAGAGCATCTACCGCCTGCGCCGCCTGCAGAACGACCTTGGCTGTCGCGTTTGGACCTCGGTCATACAACCCAACGAGCTGTTGAAAGCCCTGCGCCATGCCGACGTGGCCATTGGTGCCTTGCGGTCGGAACAGGGCCGTACCCCCATGGTGGTCACCGAAGAGATGGTGAAGGAGATGAAGTTCGGCAGCGTCATCGTGGACGTCAGCATAGACCGTGGCGGCTGCTTCGAGACAAGCGAGGTCACCACGCACCTCGATCCGGTGTACAAGAAGTACGGCGTGGTGCACTACTGCGTGCCCAACATCGCCAGCCGTGTGCCGCGTACGGCCTCCACCGCGCTCAGCAACATCTTCGGACCAATGCTCCTGAGCATGGGCGATGTGGGCGGCTTTGAGAACCTGATCAAGACCGACATCGGCGTTCGCAACGGCGTGTACCTGTACAACGGAACCGTCACGAGCCCGATCCTTGCCGAGGCCTTCAAGCTCCCGTTCAAGGACTTGGACATTCTGCTGGCGAGCTTTTGATTTGAATGTGTCGATCAGAAGATCGGACGATCAGAAAATGACCTCACCTGCCCTCCGTTCGTCCGGCCATCCAATTGTCTGATCGTTCCATTGTCCGATCGTCCGATCACCCATGACCCTCTCACGTCGCATCTACCTCTACCTCGTCGGGATCATCATCGGTGGCGTGGTCGCATATGGGATATACGGCGATCGTGTGATAAGCGCTGCATGGACCCCGAAGGCCAAGGTGAGGCAGCGGTTACAGAGCACTCTTATTGCGGTCGCGCCGGAAGCACAAGCCGCGCTCGACGAACGTTCACTGCAACTGACCGATGTGCGCAAAGCCCTCGCCACAGCGGACATCAACCTCTCCGACACCCAACGTGGAGACGATAGCATTTTCTACGCTGTGGATGCCAAGATCAAGGGAATTGAGAGCCGCCTGATCATTCTTGCACTGCGCGATTTCGATACTGACAGCACCGCCACGCTCTGGCGGATCCAGTAGCGGTATGTTACCCGCCGGGTAACAGTTGAGCATCGTATTCCTTCTTCACCTCCTCGTCGGAAAGCGTAACGAAGGTGAAGATCCCCAAGGCGATACCGAAGGGGATGTTCAGGCAGTTGAAGCCGGCCATCACCGTGCTTCCCGTCTTGTTCTTCCGCTTGGCGATCCATCGTCCGGAGAGGATCGTGAAGATGCCCCATGCTTCGAGGATCACGAACAGCACCGCACCGAAGACCTGGAAGAAGCCCCCCAGCCACGTCGGTGGCGGTTCACCCTGACCGTTCTCGGCAATGAAGTCGCTGTTCAGGAAGCCACCAAGGAAGATCAGGGCAAAGGCAACAAAGCCTCCGACGCAGATGAACGCGCCATACACGTAGTGCAGAACGCTAAGGGTGGAAAGGTGCTTGGTCATGGTGGTGGGTCTTGGTACAGGCAAGTCTATGGAACCATCCACGCTATGATAACCTGAATATGTTCGACGGGTCCACGATCGGAAGAGCGGTCGGATCACGCCCCCTTCCTCCGCTTCCGTTCCGTCTGGATCAAGCTCAGCTCCCTGCCGGTCTGCCCCTTCACACTGGTGTTCTCCGCCGCGCGGCGGATCAAGTAGGGCATCACCTCGCGCACCGGTCCGTAGGGCACGTACTTGGCCACGTTGAACCCTGCGGCGCTGAGGTTGTATGAGATGTGGTCGCTCATGCCGTAGAGTTGCGCAAAGTGGATGCGCGGATCGTGGTGCGCTACACCGTGTTCGTTCATCAGCCGTGCCAACAGCAGGTTGCTTGCCTCGTTGTGCGAACCGGCCATGAAAGCGATACGGTCCCGATGTTCGAAACAGTATCGCACCGCTGCATCGTAGTCGTGGTCCGTGCCGTTCTTGTCGGCATGGATCGGGGATGGATAGCCCTTCTCCTCGGCTCGTTCGCGTTCCTTCTCCATATAGGCACCCCGCACCAGCTTCAAGCCCAATCGGTAGCCACCGGCCACGGCCCTGGCATGCGCGGCCTTCAAGTAGGCGAGGCGGTCGTGCCGGTACAATTGCACGGTGTTGTAGATCAATGGCCGCTCTTTGTTGTAACGTTCCATCATCCGTTCCACCAAGGTGTCCACGGCATCCTGCACCCAGCTTTCCTCAGCGTCCACCATCAAGGGGGCATCAGCCTTGTGCGCTGCGGCGCAAAGCGTTTCCATGCGCGCTTCCACGCGCGCCCATTCGGTGGCTTCCGCTGAGCTCAGTGCACGTCCGCTGCTCACGATCTCCAACAGCTCGGTGCGACTGATGCCGGTAGGCTTGAATACGCAGAAGGGGATATCGCTTCGCTCCTTGGATACAACGATGTTCTTCAGGGTCTCCCTTACGGTGGCATCCAGTTCCGCTTCCTCGTCCTGCCCCTCCACACTGTGGTCCAGGATGGTGCCGATGCCGCTGGCCTTCAACTTGGCCGCCGTGCCCAGGCTTTCCTTGATGGTCTCCCCCCCGCAGAACTGCTTGAAGATGGTGGCCTTGATCAGTCCTTTGATGGGCAGGTGAAGGGCCAAGGCCACCTTCGTGCAAGCCACCCCGACCGCGCTCAGCCAAGGTGTGCCGATGATCCTGAAGAGCCATGCCGCCTGCCAAAGCTCGCGATCGGAACGGGCGGCGAAGGCGGTGCGGGTATCCTGCAGGTCGGGTGTGGTTCCGATATTCTGCGTGGAAGGATGGTGCATGGGGGTGTCGGTACGCCGTTCCTTCGTTTCTTTGGGAGGGCGGTACGGCCGCCAAAAGTAGCCATGGGCGCATCGTTGGCGGTGACGGAGATCAAGGCGGGCGAGCACCCTGTGGTGCTGGGGCCCGATGCACTGCGCATGCTCGACCGCGTGCTCGCCGACACCGAACATAGCACGGCCTTCATCCTTGGCGATGAGAACACGATGCGGCACTGCCTGCCGGAATTGCTGGCCCATGTGCCTCAGTTGCGAATGGCCAAGACGCTTTCCGTGCACAGCGGGGAAAAGGCGAAGGACATCGCGGTTTGTTCCGACATCTGGCGCCACCTCGCCGCCGAGGCCACCGATCGCCAAGCTATCCTGGTGTGCTTGGGCGGCGGCGTGGTCACCGATCTCGGAGGCTTCATCGCAGGTACCTACAAGCGCGGCATCCGCTGCATCCACGTGCCCACCTCGCTGCTCGGCATGGTGGATGCGGCCATCGGTGGCAAGACCGGCGTGGACCTTATGGGGCTGAAGAACATGGTCGGGGTGTTCCACGACCCGCTTGGTGTATTCGTCCATGCACCTTTCCTGAAGAGCCTTGGCAAGCGCGACCTGCTTAACGGCTTGGCGGAAATGATCAAGCACGGACTCGTGCGCGATGCCGCGCATTGGGAAGCCATCGGCGAAGCGGCCTTGCACGACATCGACGCCATCGCACCGCTCGTGGAACGCTCCGCAGCGATCAAGGCAGCTGTGGTGAGCGAGGATCCCCGAGAGGCCGGCATCCGCAAGCTGCTGAACTTCGGCCATACCATCGGTCATGGCGTGGAGGCGCACTCATGGGAGAGTCCACAGCGCGTATTGCTCCATGGCGAGGCTGTGGCCATCGGTATGATCTGCGAAGCATGGCTCAGCTGGCGCCTTGCCATGTTGGAGCGCGAGAGCTACGACAGGATCGCGGCCCAGTTGCTGCAACTCTACAAACCCTATGTGTTCGACAGCGCTGAGAACCACCGGATGGTGGAACTGATGCGCAACGACAAGAAGAACGAGAACGGGCGTTTCCGCTTCACGCTCATCACCGGCATCGGCAGTGCCAAGGTGGACGTGGAGATCACCGCAGCACAGGTACAGGAGGCGCTCGAACATTACAGGCTCTTGATCCGCGATGCCGCCCGCACTCACTCTGACCAGGCCTAAAGGCCCTCTGCACACCTCCATGAACCTTCCGCGCTCCAAGAGCGTGAGCAACCGTGCGCTCATCATTGCATCGCTCATCGGCGATATCGATCTGGTGAAGCACATCAGCGATGGCGACGACACCCGCGTGATGTTCGAGCTGTTGCGCGATCGGCCGCATACCATGGATTGCGGCGCGGGTGGTACCACGCTGCGCTTTCTC
>JAGQVV010000169.1 GCA_020437805.1 Flavobacteriales bacterium | reverse complement strand
AGATCGGCTCACCGTGCAACGACAACGACGCTTGCACAACGAATGATGTACTGAATGCGAATTGCCAGTGCGCCGGAACACCTTCCCCTGACAACGACGGGGATGGTATCTGCAACGCACAGGATAACTGTCCGAACACACCGGGCCAGATCGGCTCACCGTGCAACGACAATGACGCATGCACTACGAATGATGTGATCAACTCCAATTGCCAATGTGCCGGCACACCGAGTGCGGACAGTGATGGCGACGGAGTCTGCGATGTTCAGGACAATTGCCCGAACACGCCTGGCCAGATCGGTTCGCCATGCAGCGACAACGACGCTTGTACAACGAATGATCAGATCAACACCAACTGCCAGTGCGTGGGAACCCCGATCCCCGATTCGGATGGTGATGGGGTTTGCGATACGCAGGACAACTGCGCCAGCACCCCGGGCCAGATCGGTTCGCCGTGCAATGACAACGACCCCTGCACGAGCAATGATGTCCTGGATTGGAATTGCATGTGCGTTGGTGTCCCGAGCGGGGACAGCGATGGCGATGGTTTGTGCAACGCGATCGATGATTGCCCGAACACTCCTGGTCAGATCGGATCCCCATGCGATGACAATGATGCATGCACAACGAATGATGTACTGAATGCGAACTGCCAATGTGTTGGCACTCCTTCCCTCGATAGCGATGGGGACGGTGTTTGTGACGGTCAGGACAATTGTGCCTCAGTGCCGGGTCAGATCGGTTCTCCGTGCAACGACAACGACCCATGCACCACGAATGACACGTTGAATGCTGACTGCCAGTGCGTTGGTACCCCGAGCGGTGATAGCGATGGCGATGGCGTGTGCAACGCGCAGGACAGCTGTCCGAACGTTCCTGGTCAGGTGGGCTCTTCGTGCAATGATGGCGACCCGTGCACCGTGAACGATGTCCTGAGTGCGAATTGCCAATGTGCAGGAACCCCGAGCGGCGACAACGATTCGGATGGTATTTGCAATGCGCAGGACAACTGTCCGAACACGCCGGGCCAGATCGGTAGTGCGTGCAACGACGGTGATCCCTGTACGATCAACGATCAACTGAACGCGAATTGCCAATGCGTGGGAACATCATCCCCGGATTCGGATGGCGATGGGGTCTGTAATGCAGAGGACGATTGTCCGAACACCCCCGGTCAAGTTGGATCATCGTGCGACGACGGCGACCCGTGTACAGTGAACGATGCCCTGAATGCGAATTGCCAATGCGCAGGGACCCCCAGCGGCGACAACGATGGTGATGGTATCTGCAACGCCCTCGACGAATGTCCGAATGTCCCTGGGCAGGTTGGTAGTGCGTGTGACGACGGTGATGCTTGTACCACGAATGACGTGCTCGACCCCAACTGCCAATGCGTAGGAACCGCCGTTCCGGATAGCGATGGTGATGGGTTATGCGACAACACGGACAACTGCCCGAACACCCCGGGACAGATCGGGTCCGCATGCAACGATGGTGACCCATGCACCACGAATGATGCGGTCAATGCGAATTGTGATTGTACCGGCACCCCGAGCGGTGATTCCGATGGTGATGGTGTATGCAATGCGTTGGATGATTGTCCGAACACCCCTGGTCAGATCGGAAGCCCATGCAATGATGGCGACGCGAACACCACCAATGATGCGATCGACGGGAACTGCGAGTGTACCGGCGAACCCGTGAACGTGGATTGCATGGGGGTGCCCAACGGACCGGCGGTGCCCGGGACCGCCTGCAATGATGGCGATGACGGTACGATAAATGATACGTGGAGCGCTGAATGCAGCTGCGAAGGCGACCCGATCACGTTCGATTGCTTGGGTGTGGTCAACGGTAGCGCGCTACCGGGAACACCATGTGATGACGGGAACGCAACAACAGGTAACGATACTTGGAACGAGAACTGTGAATGTTCGGGCCAAGTGATCGACTGTCTCGGCATGGCCGGTGGAGATGCTCTTCCAGGCACGGCCTGCGACGATGGGGATGCGAACACCACCGATGACCAGTGGACGAGCAACTGCACTTGTGCCGGTACGCCCGTGATCGTGGATTGCCTTGGGGTCATCAACGGTACCGCTGTCCCGGGATCACCATGCGACGATGGGGACTCCTCCACGGGTAACGATACATGGTCCCCCCATTGCCAGTGCGTGGGTATGCCCATTGATTGTGAAGGCACGCCGGGCGGTCCGGCGATGCCAGGTTCGTCGTGCGATGATGGCAACTCGAATACCTCCAATGACCAATGGAGCAGTGATTGCACGTGCGTTGGAACGCCTGTTGTGTATGACTGCCTCGGTGTGGCCAATGGTGGTGCTGTGCCTGGAACACCTTGTGATGATGGCAACGCCGATACAGGAGATGACACATGGAGCGCTAATTGCGAGTGCTTGGGTCTGGTGATCGATTGCGAAGGCGTACCAGGCGGTCCTTCCCTGCCAGGAACCGCATGCAACGATGGAGACCCGAACACCATGGACGATTCTTGGAACAACGAATGTGAATGCACGGGCACGGCCTACGTCGTGGATTGCATGGGGGTCGTGAATGGATCCGCGATGCCAGGCACGCCTTGTGATGACGGCGATGCGTCGAGCACCGGCGATACCTGGAATTCGGATTGCGAATGTGTAGGTACCCTGGCGCTGGTCGACTGCGCAGGAGTTCCAGGTGGCGGAGCGTTCATGGATGATTGCGGCACGTGTGCCGGGGGATCGACCGGGGTTGTACCGAACGAGGACGAGGACGCGGATGGATTGCTGCCCTGTGAGGACAACTGCCGGACCGCGTTCAATCCGGGTCAGGCCGATTTCGATGAGGATGGGATCGGTGACGCCTGTGATAATTGTGTATGGGTATACAACCCGGAGCAGCCTGATATCGATGGGAACGGCGTGGGTGATGCCTGCGACCTGCAGACCGGTCTGGTCGAGTTCGATCTCAATACCTCCTTCTCATTCCACCCGAACCCATCAAATGGCAATGTCCAAGTGACCTGCACGGTCCCTGGTGCCGAGTTCTTGAGGTTCCACAATGCCTTGGGTGCGTTGATCTTCGAGGCACCGTTGCGACAGCAGCTCGATCTGCACGAGCTCGCGATGGGTGTCTATATGGTGCTTGTGCTGGATGCGGAAGGCAGACCGCTGGCACAAACGAGGCTCGTTCGCCAGTAACGGGCCGAAGTTGGAAAAAGGGCCTCCTCGGGAACGAGGGGGCTCTTTCCATTCAAAGAGTTCACGTCGCGAGGATGGAAAGGACGCGGAAAAGGTCCGTGTTCAGTTCCTTTCGCTTGCCGATGGCTTCCTTGAACGGTGTGTGGAGGACCCTTCCATTCACGACCCCGGTCATCACATCATGCTTGCCTTGCAGAAGGCCGTCGATCGCGGCAACTCCCAAGCGGCTAGCCAGCAAACGGTCCTGCACGGAAGGGGTCCCTCCGCGCTGGATGTGACCGATGACCGAAACCCGTATGTCAGCGTCCGGGATCCGCTGTTTCACCTTTTTGGAAACATCGAACGCACCACCTTCTTCCTCACCCTCCGCCACGATCACGATGCTCGATGACTTCGTGCCAGACGCTTGTCCCAGGACGGCTACGAGTTCATCAATGTGCTCCGGACGTTCGGGTACGAGCACGAATTCTGCACCGGCAGCCACGGCACATGCCAAGGCTATGAAGCCTGTGTCACGTCCCATGACCTCCACGAAGAACAAACGATCGTGTGAGGAAGCGGTATCGCGAATCCGATCGATGGCCTCCACGGCCGTATTGATCGCGGTGTCGAACCCGATGGTAAGGTCGGTACCGGCAAGGTCGTTATCGATCGTACCGGGTAGCCCGATCACTCGGATTCCATGTTCCTCGAACAGGATGTTCGCACCCGTGAACGTGCCGTCTCCGCCTATGGCCACGAGGCCGTCCATGCCGTGGGCGTTCATGGTGGCCACCGCCTTGGCCCGACCTTCCACGGTGCGGAATTGCGCGCTTCTGGCGGAGCGAAGTATCGTGCCTCCTCGCTGAATGATGTTGCTGACATCGCGCGGCCCCAGAGGCCTGACGTGGTCGTTGATCAACCCATCGTAGCCACCCAGTATACCGGAAACGCGAAGCCCGCTCACATGTGCGGCACGGACCACCGCACGAATGGCGGCGTTCATGCCGGGGCTATCGCCTCCGGAGGTGAAGATACCGATATGCCGTACCTCCGCAGCGGTGCTCATTCCGCGATCACCGCACCCAGAAGGTCCCTCGTTCCGGTCAACGGGTCCAGCAACACGCAGTGGTACCGACCGGCGATCAGATCGCCGCGCTCCACCCGGAGCGAGGCAGCTGGTAAAGCGGTTTGGCGCCGAACCTCACGTCCTGTCGCATCCAAGAGCAGAAGGGTCCCACCCGGGGCCATGGTGCTCAGATCCACTGTGAAATGGCTTGTGAATACCGTTGGAAAAGGAACAGGAAGGTCGATCACATCGATCGAGCTCACTTCCGTAGTAGTGCCCGGTGTGCTGTAGCTATCGAACAAGCAGGCGATGTACAGGTTGTTCCCGCTTGCGTGGAACTCCTCTTGGGAGAAGACATCGGCATCGCCCAGGTTGGTGTTGAACGCGCTCCAGGTGACTCCATTGTCCAAGGAGCGATAGCAACCCGAATTTCCCAGCTTCGTGATGGCGAAGTACTTTCCGTCGTACGCGATGAGCTGAGGGATGGCACCGGCAGAAGGAGTACCTGTAGGGTAGTTCGTAGCGTTGGTCCAAGAATTACCATCGTTGGTGGAGTAGCGGCATCCCAATGCGCTCAATACGACCAGTCGGTTACCCACGGCCTGCACGGAATACACCGCGAAATTCGAACTGCCCCCAGTGCCTGCTGGTACCCATGTCTGACCCAGATCGCTGGATTTCATGAGCGCCGTGCTGGTCGCTGCATACAACACACCGTTCGCATCGTCCAGGTTCTGTACGGTCATGTTCGCGCTCAATCCGGAGAAACCTTGTAACCAGGTCGTCCCGTTGTCCACTGTGCGGAAGACACCACCAGCGTTCTGGCCCACCATGCCACTGAAGACAGCAAAGGTGACACCGCTGAACGTGTAGAACTTGTTGGCGTAGATCGTGGTGTTCGCCGGAAGCGGTCCGTTGGCCAATTCCCAGCTCGCTCCTTCGTTCAAGGAGCGGTAGATGCCCGATTCCGTGCCACAGAAGAGAGCGGTCGCACTGTGTCCGACGGACTGAACATTCACGGCGCTACCGTTCATGGGCAGGCCGGTGTTCACCAATGTCCAGTTCGCTCCATCGTCGGTGCTCTTCCGGATGCCGGAATTGTACGTTGCCACATAAATGGCCCCATTGAACGTGGTGATGCTCCTGCTTCCGGTGGAGCCCAGGTTCAAGGCGCTCCAATTGGCCTGTGCGATCGTGAGGAAGGGAAGGAGTAGTGTCAACAGAGCGTAACGGAACAATTGCATGGGTGACTGGATTTCCGGTAAAAGTAAGCTCCTGTTCAAAGCCACGGGCCACGACCTCGGTCAAGGATCAACAAACGCCGTTCGATATGGTCTTACAAAATGGAACTGGCACGGCATGACGCCGGTGACCACGGCTTCGGACCTTCCACGCCCGTTGACCGGCAGGATACGCTCCGGTTGCCCGCGGTCACCGATCGAACCTGTTTGGAAAATACTCTTTCAACCCGACGATCCCGTCGCGAACCTTTTCCTCTTGTTCCCCCTTGAAGGCGAGCATTTTTTCGGCCAGTTTCCTGTCCGAAGTGGCCAGGATCTGCACAGCCAACAGGCCAGCATTGCGCGCTCCGTTCACCGCAACCGTGGCGACCGGCACTCCGGAAGGCATCTGCACGATCGAAAGGAGCGAGTCCCAACCGTCGATGGAGTTGCGCGACTTGATGGGGACGCCGATGACAGGTAGGGTGGTCAATGACGCGACCATGCCCGGTAGGTGCGCAGCGCCTCCAGCACCGGCAATGATCACCTTGACATCGCGGTCCGCAGCGCCTTTGGCATACGTGAACATGCGGTCCGGCGTACGATGCGCGCTCACCACGGTCAATTCGTAAGGGATCCCGAACTCCTTCATAGTGTCAACCGCTTCGCGCATGACCTCGAGATCACTGCGACTTCCCATGATGATGCTCACCATTGGTCCTTGTTGTTCGTTCATTGATCTTTCAAGCTGGTACGACTTTACAACACGCCCGGGTCAATGCGATACCTGCATCAAGACCAGCGTGGTCCGGTGCGGTCACCGTTACATGTCCCATTTTCCGACCCGTTCTGGTGCGCGCCTTGCCGTACAAATGGACGAATGTTCCGTGATGCCCCAGTAGCTCTTGGAGACCCAAGGCCCGGGGGGCGCCTTCTCCGTCCTCGCCGACCAGATTGATCATTGCCGCCGGGGTCTTGAGTGTGGCATCGCCTAATGGCCATTTCATGTACGACCTCAACAATTGGTCGAACTGTGAACTTGCGCAGGCCTCTATGGTGTGATGCCCACTGTTATGGGCGCGCGGTGCGGTCTCGTTCACCCAAAGTTCGCCGCTCCGGGAAAGGAACAGTTCCACGGCATAAAGGCCCGGGGCCGCGAATGCCGAGGCCACGCGCTCAGCCAATTCCCGAGCCTTGGATGCGAGCTCGGCCGAGATGCGCGCAGGCGCCCGCAGGTGGTCAACCAGATTGAATCGAGGGTCGAATACCATTTCCACCGGGTCGTAGACGAGTTGTTCGCCGGACCAGGAACGAAGCACCAGTAACGCTAGTTCCATTTCGATATCGACCCCCTGTTCGAGGAGGTAGGGCCCTTCGAACGCCTTATCCAGATCCTTGGGCCCGCGGATGGCCATCACTCCTTTTCCGTCGTACCCGCCTGAGCGGGCTTTCAAGAAGGCAGGTGCAAGCCGTTCGAGATGTGTGATCACCTCGTCCTTGGTGTCGAGCAATGCGAAAGGTGCGGAAGGGATACCGTGTTCACGATAGAACTCCTTTTGAAGGCCCTTGTCCTTGATGGTGCGGAGTACCTCGGGGTCAGGAACGACCGTTTTGCCCAGTCGTTTCAATTCCACCAACGCATCAACACTTACGTGTTCGATCTCGATCCCCACGACATCCGCACCCGTGGCGAACTCCACCACGGTCCGGGCGTCGGATAGATCGCCCACCGCGAAGCGAGTTGCCAGTGCGGCACACGGCGCGTTCGGGTCCGGATCAAGGACGTGCACGGGGATGTCGTAGCGGAGCGCGTTCTCCAGGAACATGCGACCCAGTTGGCCTCCTCCCAAGAGTGCGATCGTAGGTTTGGATACCATTCGGCCAAAGATAGCCGCGGTGCGACCGGCTCCGTGCTCAACCTCTCCTTCGGAAGTGACCTTTGCGTTTGAATTGCAGGAACCGGTATCCGACCGTGAGCTGCAGGGATCGGTGCTTCGAGTACAGGGCGTCGTCATTGACCAGGTTCGTGCTCATGGCAGAATAGTATCGCAATTCCAGATCCACTCCGGAAGCAAAGTCCACCCCTGTTCCGAGAATGAATCCCATGTCCATTGGTTCGTACAAGGCCTTCACATCGGTATTTTCCTCCGCTGCCGAACGCTGCGCTGATAGGAGTTTCCCGAATTGATAGCCACCGCTGACATGGAAGGCGTTCGTGAGGAACAATTTCAAGGAGATGGGCGCCTGGACATAGAGTGGACGGTCCGTATAGGCATCACCGTCCGGTTCGATGTAGCGGGTGCCCAGCGAACTCACACCGATCTCGGGCTGTAGCTCCAACCGGGGGCCTATCCCAATAGGTGCATGGACCCCGACCGTGGCACCGCTGATAGGCTGGGTTGTGATGGCGACCGCCTTGACAGAGCTGAGGAGCGCACCGCCATGGACACCGATACCGGCCTGCTGAGCGTTGGAAACCACGCCGAGGGCCAGACTTGCCAAGAGCAAAAGGGACCGTGGACGCATTGGAAGGATCGTAAGTTGGATCCTATACGTGCCAAGTGACAGGGAGTTACGGAGCCTGATCGGAATTTCGACCAGAGCGTCTTCTTCAAGGTTCAATGATGGGATCGCCAGGACCAAGTGTTCTTGAACGTACGGTCCTGAAGCGTAGTGATCGAGGTCAATTCATCTGGATCAGATCCACACGGTGGGTACTGATCACCTCCTCGCGTTGAACACGGATCATGTACGCTCCAGAAGCCGCTCCCGCAAGATCCAAGGTCAAATGGTCAGTGCGCTGTTGGTCATGCAAGATGCTTCGGCCTTGCGCATCAAATACATCGACCATAACGGACCCGGTGCTACCCAGGTCCAGATGGACAATGCCATTAGTGGGGTTCGGGTACAGGCTCACCGTAGACCCCGCCATCGCTCCAATTCCGGTATTGATCTCGATATTGACCCCATAGTCCTCGGTTTCCCCGAAACCATAGCTGAAACAGGGGTCGACGGGGTCGGGTTCGTTGGTGTTCAAGTAAACACCGCGAACCCGCATACGGGTGGTGCCTAGCAGGGAGCTCTCCGGCACCGTGAAAAGTATGATCCCGGTTTCGTTCCCAGAGGAAGTGACGAACTCCCCCAATTTCTCGGAAGCCTCGAACACTTCATCCTGATCATAGTCGATCCAAGCTGCGTATGCATCCGGCGCATAGTCGCCACCTTGAACCTCCAAGCTCATTTCACCACCCCGAAGAAGATTCGTGATATGGGTCATTGAGAGGTCGGAATAGCTCGGTCCATCAACACCACCGGAATTCAAGTTGGCAATGTTCCCCATTGTTACGGAGTTGATGAAGTCACCGTCACTCGTACCATTGAGGGACGATGGGACACAGTAACCGACCATTTCCGGCGCGATGGTGATACCATAGTCCTCCGTCTCACCGTAGGCATAGTTGAAGCAAGGGTCGACCGGGCCTGGTTCGCCGGAATCGATATACACCCCACGCACGCGCATTGTGGTGGACCCGAGGTTCGCATTCAGGGGTACGGTGAAAGGGATCGTATTCGATCCACCGGGGGTGGTGGTAGCGAATTCGCCGAGCTTCTCATCGGGGTCGAATGTCTCGTCCTGATCATAATCGATCCAGACCGCGTAACTGTCCGGTGCATAGGTTCCTCCCTGGACCAAAATGCCATGGATGCTACCACGAGAAAGTGTGGTGGAATACGTCCCACTGAAGTCGGTATAGCTTGGACCACCTTCAGAACCGCTATTGATGTTCTGAAGGTCCTCGAGGACCACGGAATTGATGAAGTCGCCGTCCGTGGTCCCGTTCACGGAGGTGGGAATGCATGGCCCGGTGAGCGGTGCTGTGATAACGATACGGTAATCCTCGGTCTCGCCGTAATCGTAGTCGAAGCATGGGTCGGTGGGTGAAGGTTCCCCCGTGTCATGGTACACACCCCGTACCCGGAGGACCGTGTTGCCCAAGGTTGCTCCGACCGGTACGGTGAATTGGATGTTCTGGCTTTCACCCACCGAAGCATTGGTGAATTCTCCGAGCTTCTCGGAAGCCTCGAACGACTCATCCTGATCATAGTCGATCCAGGCCGCGTATTCGTCCGGGGTGTAGTTGCCACTGGTGATGGTCAAGCTATGCGAACCGCCTTGCTCCAGTGACGCGGACCAAGTGGATGTGAGGTCTGAATAGCTTGGCCCGCCGGTGCTGCCGGAGTTCGTGTTGTTTATGGTTCCCAACTGCACACCATCAATGAAATCGCCATCTGCCGTGCCGTTGGCAGAGGTGGGTACGCAGTAGCCGATCTGGGGACCACTGCATGCGCTGTTGGCCAGCAATCCGTTACGTACTCCGGTGGCTATCCCCGCCATGTAGTCGGCTTGCTGCTGGGTGAACATGGCAGAACAGTTGCTGTAGTCCATGAAGTTCTCGTATTGGGTCAATACACCGCAGCGCATCAAATTCGTATTCGAGCAGCTGAACGTGGGTTGGTTCGTTGTCGGGGTGTCGCTGAATCCATCCGCATTGACACATGCACCACCCTCATCGAATGGGTGCAAGAGACCGAAGTAATGACCGATCTCATGGGTGGCGGTACGTGACCCGAGTTCAGTGCCGTAGTCATAGTCGATAACAAGACCATCGATCCCACTTCCCACCGTTCCGCCGGTAGGGAGGTAGGCGTATCCTACGGTGATTGTCCCACCCGAGGCACCACTGGTGATATCGCAGATCCAGATGTTGAGATACCGGTTCGGGTCCCAAGGGGCTTTACCGAGCGGGGATGATTTCATGGCATTGGTCTGGGTGTCCGGATCGAACCACGTCGCGGTGGTTTGGGTTCGCGTGATCCCGGTGGTGGCCGCACCGGTAGGGTCCACTTGGGCGAGACAGAACTGGAACCCGACATCACCGATGCTAGAAGTGAAGGCCGACCGAACCCCGTTCAAGTCCGTGTTGCTGGCGGAGTAGTCCGCGTTCATTTCAGCAATGATCGCTTGGATCGTACTTGTGGCCACGTTCTCCGCACTGGTGTTCCACACCACATGGACCACCACCGGAATAGTATGAATGCCACCGCGCTGACCTGAGGGGACCTGTGGCATCGCATGGAGCAGGTCTGTAGGTAGGCCCTGCGCCGCGAGGTGCCGTTGGGTGATCGTTTGTGCTGCGCAGGAACGATGGTCGAGGTCCTGTGCGCCAAGGAGCGTAACGCCGGAAAGGGCGAGCGAAACAAGTGATATCCGCAACATGGCCGCGAAAATACCCGAAAGCCATGTCGCGAGGTCGCACCTCCGGCGCAGTTTTCAACTGATCCGCTCCATATCGATCAGGAAATGGTCCGCGTAGCGTGCGGTCCATTTCCAGTGGGAGAATCGTTCGTCCCAACGTGCTGCGCGCTCCAATATTCTGGTCCGATGGCCATATCGATGCTCGAGGAACGTGGGAGGCACGAACAGACCTATGGGGCGTGTGGCGATCAGCTTGAACCGCGAAGCGAACATGCGCTCCACCAGTCCAGGTTCGTGGTACCACATTACTGCTCCGCTACCGCTTAGCCCGGCCCACACCGGATCGTGCCGCCCGCGAGCAAAGGCCGCTCGGAAACGACCGCGCACAAGGTGATGTGCGGTCTCCATGAAGCAACGATCGGGCATCAGAACGGCGATGAAGCGCCCTCCCGGTTTCAGCGCTTCGGCCACGGGATCCACGAGGCCGGCCAAGTGCTTGGCATCAATACAATTGAGCCCTCCGAAGTTGCTCAGAACGAGGTCAGTAGGGGAGAGGGTAAGGCTGGCGAGGTCATCGAACCCGGCCCTGATATGTACGATCCGGTCCTCGACACCGAGTTGGTGGGCCTTGTGCCGTGCGACCTTCAGCATTTCTTCACTGATGTCCGTGGCCACCACATGATGGCCGTTCCGGGCCATGTGGACCGCATCGGTACCCGTACCACAGCTCAGTTCCAGCACGTGCATCCCGGGCATATGCAGCATCTGGTCCAAGTAACCCCAGACCATGCGGCGTTGCACCATACCGATCCTACTGAAGGTGAATTCCTGGTCGTATGCGGACGGATATGGACGAAG
>JAGQVV010000168.1:1685-1906 GCA_020437805.1 Flavobacteriales bacterium | reverse complement strand
ACCCTGTGCATGATGGGCGATGGCGCCATTCGGCAGGGGATCCTGCACGAGACCTTCAACATGGCCATGACCTGGAAGTTGCCGGTGATCTTCATCATCGAGAACAACAACTACGCGATGGGTACCAGCGTGGAACGTACCAGCAACGTGCATGACCTGAGCACCATCGGCGAGAGCTACGATATGCCCGGCCTGGGGGTGAACGGCATGCGCTGCGAGGA
>JAGQVV010000168.1:467-1646 GCA_020437805.1 Flavobacteriales bacterium | reverse complement strand
CCGTACCTGCTCGACATCAAGACATACCGCTACAAGGGGCACAGCATGAGCGATCCCCAGAAGTACCGGACCAAGGAAGAGGTGGAGGGCTACAAGAAACAGGACCCGATCGAGGGTGTTCGAACCACGATACTGGAGAAGAAGTGGGCCACGGAAGCCGAACTGGAGAAGATCGATAAAGCGGTGAAGAAGGAGGTGGAGGAAGCGGTGAAATTCGCCGAGGAGAGCCCCATGGCAGAAGCGGATGAGCTGTACATCGATGTATACGCTCAGTCCGACTACCCATTCGTGAAGGACTAACAAACAGCTACGCGAACAGCGTTCCAGTATGGCCGAGATCGTACGCATGCCGAAGTTGAGCGACACCATGACCGAAGGGGTGGTGGCTGCATGGCACAAAAAGGTGGGGGATCCCGTGAAGAGCGGTGAAGTGCTCGCGGAGATCGAGACGGACAAGGCCACCATGGAGTTCGAGAGCTTCACTGACGGCGTGCTCCTGCACATCGGTGTGGAGAAGGGTAAGACAGCAGCTGTGGATAGCGTATTGGCGGTACTTGGTGAGAAAGGGGAGGACATCACCAAGCTCCTGGCCGAGGCAGCAGAAGGAACGCAAAAGGAGGAAGAGGCCCCCGTGAAGGAAGTGTCAGCACCCAGAACGGTGGAGCCGGCTCCTGTGGTAGCGAGCAAGCCGACACCTGAGAGCGTGCCTGCTCCGCGTCCGGTCCTTGCCACCGCACTGGCGAACGGTCGCGTGAAAGCCAGTCCGCTTGCAAAGCAATTGGCGGAAGAGAAGGGCATCGATATCGGTCGTGTGCCCGGCAGCGGTCCTGATGGCCGTATCACCAAGCGCGATATCGAGGCCTACTCCGGCCGCGCGGCATACAGCGGACCGCAGGTGGAGTCGTTCGAGGAGGTGCCGGTGAGCCAGATGCGCAAGACCATTGCGAAGCGTTTGGGCGAGAGCAAGTTCACTGCTCCGCATTTCTACCTCACCATTGAAATGGACATGTCCCGCGCGATGCAAGTGCGCGAGGCCATCAACGCACAGATCGCGCCGGACAAGATCTCCTACAACGATCTGGTGATCAAAGCGGCCGCTGTGGCCTTGACAAAGCACCCGAAGGTGAACAGCAGTTGGTTGGGTGATCGCATCCGGTACAACAAGCACGTGCACATGGG
>JAGQVV010000168.1:0-363 GCA_020437805.1 Flavobacteriales bacterium | reverse complement strand
GGCGAAGGACAAGAAGCTGCAGCCGGAGGATTGGGAGGGGAACACCTTCACGATCTCGAACCTCGGTATGTTCGGTATCGACGAGTTCACGGCGATCATCAACCCGCCGGATGCTTGCATCATGGCGATCGGTGGGATCATCGAGAAGCCCGTGTTGAAGAACGGTGCCATTGTGCCCGGCCACACCATGAAGGTGACCTTGAGCTGCGACCACCGCTTGGTGGACGGGGTGACCGGCGCCGAGTTCTTGAACACCTTCAAGGCGTTCATGGAGGAGCCGGCGTTGCTGTTGGGGCAGGGCGGGATCTGAGAGGCGAAGTCGGCTGAAAAGGTGCAAGTCCCCATTGGATCTATTTTCGTCGA
>JAGQVV010000167.1 GCA_020437805.1 Flavobacteriales bacterium | reverse complement strand
CTGGCCTTGCCCATCACCCGCACGCTCATGATCCGGCCGGCAAGCGTCACCTGCTCGGGCTCCCCTACTTCCTTGAAAAGCCCTTTGACCTCCTTGGCGGTGTGCGTCACCGGGAATTCGGCGGCCGGAAAAGGCTCGATGCCAAGTGCGCGCAGCTTTTGAAGGGCTTCACGGCGAATGAGTTCTTGATCGGAAAGGGTCTGGGACATGGCCGAAATTGGAATGGGCCGCGAAGATACCCCCGTCGGCCGGGCCCCGAGCAACCCTGATCGCTGCCCAAGCGTAGGAGGGTCCTATTTTCGCACCGTCATCGAACCACCCCATGGAGAACCTCATCGACGCATTTCCACGCCAACTGAAAGAAGCACTCGAGATCGGCCGCAAAGCCGTTCTGAAATCCCCCGGCGGGCCTTACAGCAACGTGGTGATCACGGGTCTGGGTGGCAGTGGCATCGGCGGCCGTATAGCGGCGCAGCTGGTACACAAAGAGGCCAAGTGCCCGATCGAGGTGTACAACAACTACTACCTGCCGGGCTACGTGAACCACAAGAGCCTGGTGATCGCGTGCAGCTACAGTGGCAATACAGAGGAGACCTTGGCCGCCATGGAACAAGCGCTGGCCAAGGGCGCGCGTGTCTGTGTGGTGACCAGCGGCGGCACCATGCTGGAGATGGCGAAGGCCAAAGGCTTGGACCATATCGTGATACCCGGAGGCAATCCGCCCCGTACCATGCTGGCCTATTCGCTGGTGCAGCAATTCTTCCTCCTGCATCACTTCGGCATCATCGGCGATGGCTTCGAAGGGGCCATTGCGACCGCCGCGAAACAGCTCACGGAAGACAAGGAGGACATCAAGAAAGCCGCCATGGCCCTTACCGAAAAGCTGGTGGGCAAGCGCTTGGTGATATACAGCGAGGCCAATACCGAGGCGGTGAGCATCCGTTTCCGGCAGCAGGTGAACGAGAATAGCAAGGAGTTATGCTGGCATCACGCGATCCCCGAAATGAACCACAACGAACTGGTCGGATGGGCAGGTGGGGATAAGAGCATCGCCGTTGTGATCTTCCGTCACAAGGCAGACCATGAGCGTACGCAAATGCGTATGGAGATCAACAAGGGCATCTTTGAGAAGTACACGCCGCATATCCATGAAGTGTGGAGCGAGGGCGATACCTCCTTCGCCCGTCAACTGTACCTCATCAACCTCGGCGACTGGGTGAGCCTGTACTGGGCCCAGCAGAAAGGCGTCGACCCCAGCGAGATCGCGGTGATCAACATGCTGAAGGGGAAGCTGGCGGAGGTGAAGTAGTGACTTGTTGGTCGAGGTCAATGGTTTGACGTTCGTCGTTAGTGACGGCGGCGTCCACTAAAGACCCTTCCACGACCTTTGCAGCGTGAGAAAAGTGCACTTCCAAGACCTCGGCCTTATCGACTACGCCACGGCGTGGGAGTACCAGACCAAGCTCTTCCAGGCCACCATCGATCGTAAGATCGCCAACCGCAAGGTGCCCGAGGATGAACAGGTACTGACCGAGGACCACCTGCTCTTCTGTGAGCACCCGCATGTGTACACATTGGGCAAGAGCGGCGATCAAAGCCACCTCTTGTTGAACGAAGCGGAGATGCGCGAGAAGGGCGTGCAGTTCTTCCCGATCGATCGTGGCGGAGATATCACCTACCACGGACCGGGGCAGATCGTCGGCTACCCGATCTTCGACATGGATCACCACTTCACCGACATCCACCGCTTCCTCCGGACCCTGGAGGAGGCCGTGATCGGGACGTTGGAGGCGTACGATATCAAGGCCGGACGTATCGCGGGCTTGACCGGCGTTTGGCTCGACTGGGAGGATCCCTTCAAGGCACGGAAGATCTGTGCCTTCGGGATACGGGCCAGCAGGTGGGTAACGATGCATGGTTTCGCCTTCAACGTGAACACCGACCTGAGCTACTTCGGGAACATCGTCCCGTGCGGCATCGCCGACAAGGGTGTGACCTGCATGGCAAAGGAACTCGGAGGGCTGCTCGACATCGAAGCGGTGAAGCAGCGACTGAAGCTGGAGCTGGCGGACCTCTTCGATGTGGAGATGGTAGCCTGACCAGTACTTTCGTAGCACGGAATTCCACATGCGCTTCCTTCGTAAACTGCTCCTCTGGACCATCGGCATCGTCGTCGGCCTCATCGTTCTCGCCTACATCACCGGCAACGACCACTTGGTGCGTGGGGTGCGCTATACCTACCTGATCGGGCGCAACTCCCCCGAGATCGACGATCGGGACTTCTTCCCTTACAGCACCATTCCCGCCACGGCACCACAGCCATGGCCATTGGCCGAACGCTATGGAAAGCTCACCTTGAAGCCCGAACAGGAGAAGATCCTGAAGGACCTCTACTCCGTCGGTTTCGCGGTTTTCCAGCACGACAGCCTGATCTTCGAACAGTATTGGAACGGATGGGACGCGGACAGTGTAAGCAACAGCTTCAGCGTGGCCAAGAGTTACATCAGCGTGCTTACCGGGATCGCCATGGGCGAAGGAAAGATCCGCGACGTGTTCCAACCCGTTGGCGATTTCATCCCGGAATACAAAGAGGGCTGCTACGCGAAGATCAACCTGTACCACTTGCTCACCATGAGCACCGGTCTGGACTGGAGCGAGAGCGGTGCGAACCCCTTCAGCGACAACGCCATGGGGTATTACGGCACCAATGTGCGCGAACTGAGCCTGATGCAGCCGTGCCGGGACGAGCCGGGAAAGTCGTTCGATTACATCAGCGGAAGCACACAGATCATGGCCGAGGTGATCGAATCAGCTTATGGACGACCACTGGATGAATTGGTGCGCGAAAAGATCTGGACCCCGCTGGGCAGCGAACACGATGCTTACTGGGGCAAGGACACGGAGGAGGGCGACTTCAAGGCCTTTTGCTGCCTGTACGCCACAGCGCGTGATTTTGGGCGCATCGGCCAACTATACCTGGACAGCGGCAGGTGGAAGGGCAAGCAGATCGTACCTCGCGCCTATTGGAAGGCCTCCATCACGCCGGCCGACCTCGACGATAAAGGGAAACCCAACGAACGCTACGGCTATTTCTGGTGGTTGGCAGAACAGGAAGGCCAGCCCATTTGGTACTGCCGTGGCTTCCATGGCGAATACGTGGTGGTGATCCCGCATGAGGACCTCGTCTTCGTCCGTACCGGGATGAAGCGCGAAGAAGTGAATGAAGAAGGGCATCCGACGGATGTGTTCCAATGGATCAAGATCGCGCGCGATCTGGCTGCTCGCTGAAGAACGGACCGACATGCTGAAGGATATCAACGAACCGAAAGTGGAGGACGTGGCCATGGCCGTGGTGCGCGAGCCGGACGAGGATGGCTCTGAAGGCTGGTTCGTGTACCTGCTGAACCTGAAGGACACCCCGATCGAGAACGTGCTGGTGAGCTCCCGCGGCTACGGAGAATTGGAAGGCGAAGCACGCAAGACCAGTGAAATGCGACACTTCCTGGACACCTTGGAACCGAGGAGCTGGGCCCGGATCGAACGTATCGTTGAGGATGTCTTCGCACTGAGCAACCAGTATTGGCTGAGCTTTTACGTGGGCAAGAAACTCTTCGACAAGAAGTACATCTTCCTAGCCGGCAGTATCGACGAGACCAACTTCACCGCGATCCCGCTGATGGAAAAGCGCGGGGTGATGATCGAGTGAGGCTCCGACCCGCACTTGTCCGGTCCCCACTGACGTATCTTCCGTTTTCGATCCGCTGTCCTTCGACCCTGTTCTTGGAACCAGGGCACTTCACATCTTCGTTCTTGAAACTTGAACTCCGCCATGCGCCCGGACCACGCCCGCGACCTCAGCAAGATCCTGTTCTTGGACATTGAGACCGTACCGCAGCACTATGCTTGGGGCGATCTTGATGAGCGCAGTGCCAAGCTCTTCAGCGATAAGACCCGTTTCGAGCAGGAGCGCAACTCCAGAACGGCCGAAGAGATCTACGGCGAGAAAGGAGGCATCCTCGCGGAGTTCGGGAAGATCATTTGCATCGGCGTGGGAAGTCTGAACCAAGGCAAGGACGGGTTGGCCATGCGCATCACCTCGTTCCACGGTGACAACGAGGCCGAGGTTTTGCGCCAGTTCGTGGACCTGTTGGACAAGCACTACAACTCCGACGAACACTGGCTGTGCGGTCACAACGGAAAAGAGTTCGACTTCCCGTACATCGCTCGGCGTTGTGTGGTGAACCGCATTCCGCTACCTCGCCTGTTGGACATTGCCGGCTTGAAGCCTTGGGAGGTCGGGCACCTCGACACCATGAACCTCTGGAGCTTCGGCGACCGGAAAGCATACACGTCGCTGGCCTTGCTCACGCACATCCTCGGCATACCCACCCCGAAGGACGACATATCCGGTGCCGACGTGGCACGCGTGTACTACGAGGATAAGGACCTGGAACGCATAGCGACCTATTGCAAGAAGGACGTGGTGGCCACTGCACAGCTGTTCCTACGGCTTACCGGAAGGGAGTTGGTACCTGAGGAAAGGGTGGCGCTGGTGTGATCAGAATGGCCAGCGATCGGCCACCACTTGGAAATCCGGGATGTCCACCACTTGATCAGGGCCGAATTCCAACCGTGCTCTCACAATGTAGGTCCCGTTGTCCACGGGTCGTTCGATCACGAGACCCTGGGTCATTGAAGCCCCAGGTGGTATATCGGCCTCCATGTCCGAAAGGACGGAGCTTTCCTGATAAACGGTTCCATCTTGTTCATGAAGAGTGTACTTGAACCGGCATGGGGTCCCTGCTTCAGAAAGACTAGGGGCCCTGACCACGCTTGTGTTCCGTACATCCAAAAGAACCACCGAATAGCGATCTGGCACCAACCGGAAAGAGCGTTCGCGAGGCGTAATGACCACTGAGGCGAAGGGAAAGTCGTGAACCCATGTGTTTGCGTATTGGTAACCCGAGTCCGTCGGAAACTGGAAATACCGCTCGTCCAGACTGGGAAGTCCGAACCATATGGGAGACCACGCCGGACCCAGGAATTGCTCCTTTCCCGTTCGGGCGGTGTCGATGAACGCCATGTCCTCGCTCACGAATATCGTCGCGGCCTTGTCAGGGCCATCAATGGCTGAAGCAAGGGCGGTCTCCATGCCCGCAGCCCAATGGCCCAAAGCATAGGTCCAAGGATAGTTGTGAAAGCCCACGATCGACTTCTTTGATCCATGCATTGCCTGATGATCCGTAATACGTTTGGCATAGGCCACCTTTTCAGAAAGTCTGAAATGGCCTCGGTGGATCTGTATAAGACCCACTCCGCATACGAGCACCAAGAGCCCGGTGTGAATGAGCGAAACCCTCTCTGTTCCCATCGAAGGAGAGGAAACCAGAAGCATGACCCAAAAGAGGCCGAGAACAGGATAGTAGTTCTCATAGATGATCGGCGACATTCCATCCCGATCGACCACCAGCACCAGGACCATGAATCCGATGGAGAACAATATGGTCCACAACAGTCGCAGCCACTTGCGACCATGGATGGCCATGGCCACCGCTGCACCTCCCAAGATGAGCAGGGCCTTGAACTTCGTCCAAACCATGCAGAGGTACACCGTACTGTTCAGCCCACCAAGGTCTTTTGAATAGTGGATCAGATCCTCCACCTTGGGCATGCGTGATTCCTCGTACGTGGATGTGGCCATTGCCTTTATCCTGACAACATACCAAAGCACCAGCACGGTCCCGAGCCGGATCAACCGTCGCCTATTGGTGTTGTTGGGGATCGCCTCGAACACCACCATGAATATCAACGGCAGCAAGAGCAGTTGATGATAGAAGGAGATCCACACGTTTAGGAGGATGGCCAGCACGACCCATTTCCAAAGCCCACTCCCTTTTTCCGCGGCCAAGGCCTTCTTAAGGATGGCCCACAGCAGTAACGTCAATGTGAGGCCTTGGTACAGCTCACTGATCCCATAGTAGAACATGTAGTGGAATCCGGCCGTCAGCACGATCGGCAACGCATAGGTCGCCTTCCGGTCCTTCAACACGAATGCGAGCAAAGCGAACACCAAAGCATGGAACACGATGAACGTCAAGGAGTACGAGCGAAGCACCACCTCCAACGAAGCTCCGGAGCGGATCAAGGCCACCGGAAGCAGTTGTGCCACCCAAGAACCGTAGCGACCGAGCACGCTCACGGGTTCCCCACTGTCGATCATCAACCACGAAAAGAAAGCGCTATCGAAACAGGCCGTACGCTCCAGAAAATAGGTCCACGCGAACCAGGCTAGGACCAGAAGCACCATCGACCCCACGACAAGGGTCGATCCAGGTGGTCCGGTCCGTGCGGTTTTGAGGTCTCTACCTATCATGACCTTAGTTCATTTGGCGATGGCCAATGGTATGGGTCCGATCATGGATCAGCGCGGGCTTTGGTACCACCGTTTTCGAAGGACAGTGACCTTTTCCAATGCAAAGGACTGCTTACCGATATTCCAGAAGTAGATCTTCATGTCGGTCTTCGCGGGGCTTCTTGGAACACGCCGAATGAAATGAAATCCCCCTTGGGGTAGGACCTCTTCATCGTAACGAATACCCTCCCCGTGCACATCCTGTGTCAGAACGATATTGATCGCCTGTCCAGCATCCATATGCATCTCTCCACTGATCGACCACTCGTCATATGTTCGATCCATGGACGGCAAAGGAAGGTCGGCCAGTTCGAATGGGAATTCCCCTTCTCCCAAACACCACCGGCCACTGCCCGTTGGCTCACAGACAACGGTATCCACCCGGGCTGTGAGGGGCTTGATCCATTCGCCTTCCACGATGAACGTATCCACCTCGCACCAGCGCTTGACGTCGCGTCGCTCAAACAGGATCAGTTCATAGACATGCCCGCCCATTCTGCGAGATCCGAAACGTGGTTCATGTATCTCCAGGATCGCGAAACGTTCATCGTTCAGTAGCCGTTCCAGAGGGATGTGGGATTCGTTCGGTCCCAATTGGGCATCCCAAAGGATCAGATCACCCGGCACGAAGCGTTGTTCGACCTCCTCAGGGCTCAGTCCCCACAACGGATTGTACACGGACTGATCGAATGGATCGAGTTCAGCTCCGAATGCCATGAACGGATGTGTTGAGAACACCCTCTCGCCTTCCTGATAATGATCCTTCACGCTGCGGGCCGCCTGTTCCAGGATCTGTTGGTCGGAACCCGACCGCACGGGCAGGTCAACGTTCAGCGAGAGGTCATTGATGCACCAAGCTGTGAGCGCCACAAGCAGCGCTCCGGCAATGGCTCCTTTGACGCGTACATCATGAAAGACCAGAACGGCACCACGACCGAGCGTATGCGATGTGAACAAGGCCGCCAACGGGACAGTGGTGGCAAGCACGCGCAAAAGACCTGCGGAACCCCTCCACCCTTTCCACCACAACACCGAATGGACCATTACGATGCCAAGGACTGGAAGAGCAGCCACGAGAAGCATCACGCGATGTTCACGATGCACCCCTTTGTCGAAACGCCATAGGACCGGCCATAGTACCAACGCAAGGATCCCAAGTACCAGCAAGGGCCGACCGTACACCTCCTCAGCATGCGAGACGAAAAAGTCCCACGGTCCAGAGCCATACACATCGCCAGCCCATGAATACGGGTCCGAGGCCCAGAAGTGGAGCGGATCACCGAAGAACTCCAATGCCATCAAGGCGTAAACCACAAGACCCAACAAGGTCCATGGTACTGAACGCCACTGCTTGTCCAAGGCCAAATAGAACATGACCATCGGGATAAAGGCCACATATTCAGGCCGGGCGAAAGGTGTCAATGACGCGACAATTGCGGCTAGCGTCGGCCTTTCATTCAATAGGAGCATGATCGTCAGTACGGTTAGCAATCCGAACAAGGGCTCCGTCATGCCCGCTAACACGGTCAGTACATATTGCGGTGCCAGCAGCGCAAGGACAGGAAAAGCGATCTGCGCCGAACCACCCACATGGCGCAGGCAGCCAATGGCAAGCCAGGCCGTGACCATGGCCACCACCGTATTGAAGGCTGCAACCCCGGCATGTCCGGCCTGTGCAAATGGCGAGGCCAATAGCGTGAACAAAGGCTTGCCCCACAGGTCCATGAACATCAGCGGATGCTCCTGAGCGTAACGTGCAATGAGGTAGTGGTTCACGCCATCGCCCAGTTCCATGAGCCCATCACTGGCCGCACGGTACATGAGCAGGATGATGGCCAGGATCGACGCGATCGACATCGCGGCATACTCGGCTTTGGGACGTTGGTCGCTCGTCCCCATCATGAGAACAACCCGTACTTCACGATGCACCAGATAGCCCGGAAACCATCCTTCCAGCCGATCTTTTTTCCTTCTGCATACGTCCGACCGTAGTAGCTGATGCCCACCTCGTAGATCCGCACACCCTTCACACGGGCCAACTTCGCCGTCACCTCCGGTTCGAACCCGAAGCGTTTCTCGCGCAAGTTGAGGCCCTTCGCGATATCGCTGCGCATGAGCTTGTAACAGGTCTCCATATCCGTCAGGTTCAAATTATTGAACGCGTTGGACAGGTGGGTCAGGAACTTGTTGCCCAGGCTATGCCAAAAGAAGAGTATCCGGTGCGGGTGATGGCCCATGAAGCGCGAACCGAACACGACGTCAGCAAACCCTTCCACCACGGGCCGCAGCAGATCGTTGTACTCGCGTGGGTCGTACTCGAGGTCCGCATCCTGCACCAGCAGGAACTCCCCTGTGGCCTCCTGGATACCACGATGGATGGCGGCACCCTTGCCCATGTTCCGGGGTTGATCGAAGAACTTGATCCCCATCGTCGGGTTCGCGGTCGTGTACCGCGCGATCGCGTCCTTGGTCCCGTCCTTCGACCCGTCGTTCACGATGATGACCTCCTTCCGAATGTTGTTCACCAAGGTCACATCGCGCACCTTGTCCAGGATGAAATGGATGGTGCGCTCCTCGTTGTACGCGGGAATAATGATGGAGAGGGTCTGGATGGACTTGCTCATTGGGCCGTGAAGTTCGGTGTTCGGTCCAGATCAATGGTCTCGCCCCCCATCCTCGGAACTCTCCCCCACCATATACAGCGGTCGGCGTTTCACCTCTTGGTTGATCCGGTCGATGTACTCTCCGATCACCCCCAAGCAAAGGAGCTGCACACCGCCGATGAACATCGTACTGATGATGAGCGAGGTCCAACCCGTGATCGCATCCCCGAGCACGAACTTGGACCATAGGGCGTAGAGGATGATGATGAACGCGATCCCCGAGACCACCGCGCCGAAGATCGACGCCATCCTCAGCGGGACGCGGGAGAACGAGAACACGCCCGACATGGCCAGGCCGAAGCGTTTTCGCAAGGTATACTTCGGTTCACCCGATGCACGTCCTGGTCGATCGTACAGCACATGGTCCTGTTTGAAGCCCAACCAAGCGATCTGTCCACGCAGGAAGCGATCGCGTTCCCGCATGTGGGCAAGTCCGTCCAACACCTTGCGTGAGATCAGGCGGAAATCACCCGTATCCAAGGGAATGTCGATGCGCGTGATGGAACGGAGAACACGGTAGAAGATGCTGGCCGCCCAACGGTTCCAGAACACTTCGTTGTGCCGGACGCGACGCTTGGCATACACCACGTGCGCCCCTTCCTTGTACTTGGCGTACAGCTCCGGGATCAGCTCCGGCGGATCCTGCAGGTCCCCATCCATGATCACGATCGCATTCCCGCGCGCATGGTCCATACCAGCCGTAATGGCCAATTGGTGGCCGAAGTTGCGGCTCAAGGAAAGGTAGCGTACCCGCCGGTCCTTCGCGGCATAGGCCTTGATCCGTTCAAGGGTATCATCCACACTGCCGTCATCCACGAAGATGACCTCAACGTTCGACGTGATCGACGTGATCGCGGCCATGGACCGCTGCATGAGCTCCTCCATGTTCGCCGATTCGTTCATCAACGGAACGACAAGGGACAGTTCAGGGCGCGTCATGGTGATCTCCGGTTATCAGGTACACGCGAAGGGGGCCTTCCTCCATGATGACCTCGACATCATAGTGGGTCGTGATGTAG
Organism: Flavobacteriales bacterium; assembly: GCA_020437805.1. Classification (GTDB taxonomy): domain Bacteria; phylum Bacteroidota; class Bacteroidia; order Flavobacteriales_F; family PHOS-HE28; genus PHOS-HE28. Next base: position 9,235 of record JAGQVV010000167.1, on the reverse strand, counting down.
TCCTTCACGAAAGGCTCCACGGCCAGCACACGCTGGCCCACCTTCAGGTCCACTTTCGAGGTCATGCGAATGGCATCCCCCCGATCACGCATCAGGTTCACATAGAATGCATGGTGGGCATTGTAGTCATCATAACTGAAGGCGTCCACCGGGATCGGCCGGGAGCTTCGATACGCTTTCTGCAGGTAATGGGCTGCGGCGTAGCGCTCTTGGTCCCATGGCCATTCCTCCGGGAAATACACCCGGCCCACGGTCTCGGAATAGGGTCCGACGAACACAACGAACAGGAACAGGAACGGCAACACACGTGCGCGGAGCTGCGCCAAGAAGGCCCGTTGTGTCCAAAGCCAAACAAAGGGGACGTATAGAGCGATCGCGACCAACGCAGAGAGGATCGGGAACAGGGGTGCTGCATACCACTCCAATTTCGTCCCCGCAGAGCTGATCACAAGCAGATAGGCGCTGCCCATGCATACCAGCAGTGCGGTCCAGCGGCGGAAAGCCGGTTCCCTGTGCGCCAAGCCCAACACCATGCCGACCGGCACCAGGATCCACCAAGCGCGGAAATGATGGTCGATCAACAGGCTGGCGTAGTAATGCCATGGGCCACGGTGGCCTTCCAGAGCATCACCGTAGCGCCCGCCTATCTCGTTCATCCAAACGGCTTCCAGATAGCCCGGTGCGCACATCTCCCGGACCACATAGAACCCACCTACGAACAACAGGAAGAGCACCGCACCCAAGTAGGTCTGCTTGGTCCGGAAAAGCAACAGCGCTTTGCCCTCGATCAATAGGTACAGGAAGATCCCTGGGAGGAACAAGAGGGCCTGTATGCTCTTGGTGAGTACACCCAAGGCAAGAAAAGCGAAGAACCACAGGATGTCCTTCGGTCGTCCCTCAACGGTCCAACGGTAGATGGACCACGCGGAAAGGGTCATCCACAACACCAAGAGAGCGTCGTAGTCACCGCTGCGTGCCACGTGCATGTTGATGTAGCCTTCATTCGTATACAGCACCAAACAAGCGATCAGGCCCATCCAAGGCGCGCTCGTGGTCCGACCGATGGTTCGGAGCAGGAACCAACCCGTCAGGAATGCGGCTATCGCCGATGGAACGCGCATGGCCAATTCACCTGGGCCGAGAAGTGCGAAAAGCAAGGACTGCAGCCAGATCAGCAGCGGAGGTTTCGTGTTCCACAGATCGGGTTCTCCTTGGTAGGTCGTGACGATCATATCCCCGGTACGCCACATTTCGTACGTGTTGGTGGCCAAGCGGGACTCGTCGAATAGGCGGATCGGTAAAGCGTCCAGGTGAAGGAACAGGGGGAAATAGACCAACACCACGAACAGCCACGGAACGATACGATCCAAGTCGGTAAAGGGGGCAACGCCCGACCTCTGTTCCGTGGTCATGATGGCGTTCAAAGGACCATTTCGGGCACGTCCCCTTCCACCACCAAGCGCCCTTCGGTCTTCGCTTTGATCTCTTCCACGCTCACGCCTGGGGCCCGTTCCAGCAATTTGAAACCATCCGGGGTCACGTCGAAAACACCAAGGTCGCTCACCACTTTCTTCACACACGCGACCCCTGTAAGGGGAAGGCTGCATTGTTTCAACAACTTGCTTTCACCCGCCTTGTTGGTGTGCATCATGCAAACGATGATGTTGTCCGCACTGGCCACCAGGTCCATTGCACCGCCCATGCCTTTCACCATTTTCCCGGGGATCTTCCAGTTGGCTATATCGCCATTGTCCGCCACCTCCATGGCACCGAGCACGGTGAGCTGCACATGCTGTCCGCGGATCATCGCGAAGCTGGTGGCGCTGTCGAAGATGCAGCTTCCCGGCAACAGGGTAACGGTCTGCTTGCCCGCGTTGATCAGATCGGCATCCTCCTCCCCTTCGTACGGGAAGGGTCCCATACCGAGCAAGCCGTTCTCGCTTTGCAACACTACGTTCATCCCCTCCGGAATGTAATTCGCCACCAAGGTGGGAATGCCGATCCCCAGGTTCACGTAGTATCCGTCCTTCAGTTCACGCGCGATGCGCTGCGCCATTTGGTTCTTGTCCAAGCCCATGATCAGTTGCGTTTACGGGTGGTACGTTGCTCAATGCGCTTCTCGTAGTCCTTGCCTTGGAAGATCCGTTGCACGAAGATCCCTGGTGTGTGGATCTCGTCCGGGTCGATCTCGCTGGGTTCCACCAAGTGTTCCACCTCGGCCACGGTGATCTTGCCTGCCATGGCCATTACCGGATTGAAATTCCGCGCGGTGCGCTTGAACACGAGATTCCCGAACCGATCCCCCTTCCAAGCCTTCACCAGTGCGAAATCCGCCCTGAGCCAGCTCTCCAACACGTGCATCTTCCCGTTGAACTCCCTGGTTTCCTTGCCTTCCGCCACTTCCGTACCGTATCCGGCAGGAGTGTAGAAGGCGGGGATCCCCGCGCCTCCTGCACGGCATCGTTCGGCCAAGGATCCTTGCGGGATGAGTTCCACTTCGAGTTCGCCGCTCAGCATTTGGCGTTCGAATTCGGCGTTCTCACCCACGTAACTGCTAACCATCTTTCTGATCTGCCGGGTCTTCAACAGCAGGCCCAGGCCGAAGTCATCAACACCCGCGTTGTTGCTGATGCACGTGAGCCCCTTCGCTCCGGTGCGCACCAAGGCCGCGATGCTCTTTTCCGGGATGCCGCATAGCCCGAACCCACCGACCATGAGCGTCATGTTGTCCTTGATGCCTTTCAGGGCCGCATCAGCGTCCTCTACGATCTTGTTCATGCCTCTTGGAATGATGTGCGCCGAAGATAACCGAGGTCCACGGAGTGGAACCGAATGTGGCGCCCCCGTTCGAACAGGAACGTTCATCGTAACCGTGGCCGCGGGGGGCTTCAATCCCCCCAGTTCGGCTTGGTCGTCGGCTTTACCGGCCCGTGGGCGCGACAGTCGATCTCCACGCCGAGCTCACCGCTGGGTCTTTCGAAATCGCCGGTGCTGATCTCGATCTTCGGATCGGCGTACACCTTGTTCATGTAGTACCCGTAGATCGGTAGTGCCATGTTGGCACCTTGACCCTTGTCAGTGGTACTGAAACGGACGCTTCGATCATCCGCACCGGTCCATACCCCGGTCACCAGGTCAGGGGTGATCCCGATGAACCAACCGTCACTGTTGTTCTGCGTGGTGCCTGTCTTTCCGGCCGTAGGGAACTTGATGTTCCCGTACTTGGCGCGACTTCCCCAACCCATGCGCAATCGCAGCCCCGTACCTACAGTGCGCCCTGTGCTTGGATTGTAGGCTCCATCGGTCACACCCTTCAGCATGTCCAACATGATATAGGCCGTGCGTTCGTCCAGTGCCTCATCGGTCTTCGGCGTCACGTCATACACCGTGTTCCCGTTCTTGTCCTCGATCCGGGTGAAGAGAATGGGTTCGATGAAGACCCCTTTGTTGGCGAATGTGGCGAAGGCCCCGGTCATTTCCAGCAAGGTGAGATCGGCCACGCCCAAGCAAAGCGAAGGGACCGGCTCAAGCGGGCTCTTCACACCCATATGCCGCGCAAGCACAGTGACCGCTTGTGGACCATACTGTTTCATCAGCCATGCCGTGATCGTGTTCATGGAATTGGCAAGTGCATATTCCACGGTGACCATCCCACCGTATTCTGCATCGCTGTTCTCCGGGCACCAATCCGGCTGACCGGGAGGCATGTCGAAGCAGACCCGTTGGTTCGGTAGTTCGCGGCAAGGTTCCATGCCTTCCCGTATGGCCGTGGCGTAAACGAAGGGTTTGAAGGTGGACCCCACCTGTCGTCGTGCCTGTTCAACGTGGTCGTATTGGAAATGCTTGAAGTCGATCCCGCCGACCCATGCCTTGACGAAGCCGGTATGCGGATCCATGCTCAGCAGGCCGCTTTGCAGGAAGCTCTTGTAATAGCGGATCGAGTCCATCGGGCTGAGCACCGTATCCACCTCGCCTTTCCAACTGAACACCCGCATGGGTACGGGCGTATCGAATACCGCCGGGATATCCTCCTCCGGCACCACTGGCCAGTACGTGTCGCAGCCACCCAGGTCAGGTTTGCAATGGAAGTGCTGCGAACCCTCGTGCTTTTTCTTTTCGATGTAACGCGAAGGCCGTTCACAGTTGGGGCACTGCTTACCCACGAGGATCCTGTACCGCACGCTCCGCTTCATCGCGGCATCAAGGATCCCATCGATCTCCTTTTGGCTCACCCTGAAGTCGAAGGGCTTGTTCCTCTTCTTGTCGATATCCTTGAAGAAGTCATCCTGAAGTTCGGTCCCAAGGTGCTCGCTCACCGCGAACTCCGCATGGCGCTGCATGTTCCCGTCGAGGGTGGTGTACACCTTCAGGCCATCCGTGTAGATATCGTACGGCGTACCATCCGCCTTGACATATCGAAGGTTCCCTTCATCATCGGTGGAGGAAAGCAGGTCCTGCAATTTGGCGCGCAGCACCTCACGGTAGTACGGTGCCGGCCCTTCCGCGTGGTCCACGCGTTGGAACTTCAACCCCATGGGAAGCACCTTCAGTGAGTCGTATTCGGCGGTCGTCAGTATGCCGTTCTTGCGCATCTGGTCCAACACCACCATGCGGCGGGTCATGGTGGTGTCCGGTCGACGAAGGGGGTTGAACAGCGCCGGATTCTTGCACATCCCCACCAACAGTGCCGCCTCCTCGATCCTCAGCGAATCAGGAGTTGTACTGAAATAGACACGCGCCGCGCTATTGATCCCTACCGCCTGATTGATCCAATCGAAGCGGTTCAGGTACATGGCGATGATCTCGTCCTTGGTGTACTGACGTTCGAGCTGGGCACTGATGATCCACTCCTGGAATTTCTGGAAGGTGCGCGTGATGAAGTTGGAAGAACGCTCGGTGAAGAGCATTTTCGACAATTGTTGGGTCAGGGTGCTCGCTCCTCCCTTCTTTCCGAGATACACCGCCGCCCTGACCGTGCCGCGGAGGTCGATCCCGCTATGCTCTCGAAAACGCTCATCCTCCGTTGCGATCAGGGCGTTCACCACGTTCGGGCTGATCTGGTCGTAGTTCACCGGGATCCGGTTCTCCCGGTAATACTGCCCCATTTGTGTCCCGTCACTGAACAGGATGGCCGTGGCCAGATCGCTGCGCGGGTTCTCGAGGTCCTCCGTACTCGGCAGGTCGCTATTGGAGGCCAGGACGAGCATTCCCAACAGGCCCAATGCCGGGGAAAGCACCAGCGCCCACCACAGCAGGCGGCGCCTGGTCCTTGAAGGGGTCGACTTGGCGCTCATGATCGTGCGAAATTATCCTTCATCCGCACGGAAGCTCGTTCCATGGGCCTTGGTTATCAGGTATCCCGGTGTGGAAGAAGGCTCACTGCGACGATCGCTCAACGCTTATCCCAACGTCCAAGATCCCTTTCAGCTCATCCGTCCGCATGGCTTGCTCCAAGGTGATGCTATAACGGCCGGGAGCTGGGAACCTATTGTTCAACTTGTACAATACATGGGCTTGGTAGCGGTCGGAAAAGATGAAGCCGAGGCCCTTTCCGTACCATCTCCCGCTGGGGTCCGCCAGCAGGCATTCCACCGTATCCCTCACCGAACGGCCACCGGGCCCTTCGAGGTCCACGAAGAGGAACAGGTCGCTGAAGGGGTAATCCCCGGTATGGCGCACGTCGATGAACACATCGTGTTTGCTGACCGTGTCCGAGATCTCGAATTCGAAGTCCGGCTCGAAGGTTCGGTCCCATGACCCATCGGGCACAGGTACATCGGCTTGGAACACGGCCGGCTGCGAACAACCCAGCAGCGCAATGGTCAGTGCGAGGAGAACGCGGTTCACGGTGCGGTTGGTTTCGGAGCATCCCCTCCTTTGGGTCGATCTCCTTTCCGGCGGCCACGACCCCTGTTACGTCGGCCTCGATCACCGCCTTGTCCTGCGGGCCGTGCATCTTCTTGACCTTCGGGTCGAGGATTGCGCTCGCGTTGCTCGACTCCTCCTGATGCGTTCTTTGGCTTCGGCCCTCTTTCACCGCCCGGCTTCCGGTCCCGACCTCCCCGTCCCTTGGTTTTGGAGCGTTTCTTTCCGCTTTTGATCTTGCCATCGAAACGGGTCAGGTCGTCCTGCCCGACGACGTTCTCGTAATCCGGGGCCTTCACCTTCTCCTTGGGCGCGTCGGCCATCTTCAGGTCAACCTCCGGTTCGATACCCTCTTTGTTCTTGGCCATGATGTCGCGCACGACCTCGATCGGGAATCCGGCAGTGACGAAAGGTTCGCCCGGCCGCTTGAACCCGTACCACATCGTTCCTGTGAAGATGTCCGTCTTCATGTGTGCGCCCACCCCTTGTTTGGTCTTCAACTTGGCGTTCTGCGAAGGGTAGCTCTTGATCGCCTCGATGTACATGTCCAGCTCGTAGTTCAGGCAGCACTTCAATTTGCCGCACTGCCCAGCGAGCTTCTGTGGGTTGAGCGCGAGCTGCTGGTAGCGCGCCGCGCTCGTGGTAACACTGCGGAAATCGGTGAGCCAGGTACTACAACACAACTCACGGCCGCAGCTTCCGATGCCGCCGATCCGGCCGGCCTCTTGGCGCGTCCCGATCTGCTTCATCTCCACCCGCACCTTGAATCGGTCGCTCATGGTGCGCACGATCCCCCGGAAGTCGATGCGGTCCTCGGCAGTGTAGTACACCACAGCACGGGTGCCGTCGCCCTGGTATTCCACGTCGGTCACCTTCATGTCCAGCTTCGCGTTGCGGACCATCTCGCGGCTGGTGAACATGGTCTCATCCTCCCGCTTTCGGGCTGCATGCCAACGGTCGATATCCTCTTGCGTGGCCACCCGAAGCACCTTCCGGAGCTCGTACACCTCACCGGTCATCTTCTTGCGCTCCATTTGAGCGCGGACCAGCTCTCCGGTCAAACTCACCATACCGATATCATGTCCTGGTGCTGCATCCACCACCACCAGGTCGCCGGGCATCAACTGGAGGCCGCTTGCATTGCGATAGAAGGACTTCCGGGTGTTCTTGAACCGCACCTCGACGCCTTCGAACGGTTGCTGAGCGCCGGGTATGGGCACACCAGCGAGCCAATCGAATACGCCCAACTTGTTGCACCCGCTGGAACTGCAATATCCGTTGCTCTTGCAACCGGCCGGTTTCCCGTCCGCACCACTACTACATCCTGTACACGCCATCTCGCTCAGCTTCCGCCCATTGTGAACATGGGGCAAGGTGCGAAGATAGCTGGGCTCGGGCGCCCCAGCGGCCATCGAATTGGGACCTATGCACGCCCCATTCTCAAAAGGCCCATCAGCCGGTAGCTCAGGTCGATGAACAGGATCTTCGGGTTGGCGTTGCGCTCCACATGCAAGTGCGCTGTCTCCAGCTCGTTCCTGATCCCTTCTGCGTTCGCATGATCGAGCAGTTTGCTGAAGTTCATTACGAATTCCTGCTCTTGTCCCAGCACGCGCACCAGTTCCGGGACCTGCTGCCATTGGAGCGTGCATTGCCGGATCAGATACAGCCCATAGCGCATCAAGGACTTTTGCTTCTCACGTCCCATCTTCTGGAACCCTTCAGCGAATTCCATTACGCTATCGACCTCCCGCGTATAGCAGGAACGAAGCCAGTCACGAAAGAACACGAATAGCTCCTCCTCGCCTTTGTTGGCCATCTCCACCGCATCCAGGTAGTCGCCCTCGCTGCGAAGGGCGATGGCCATGGTTTCTTCCTGACCGAGTTCCGGGAATCGGTCGCGCAGGGCCTCTGCCAACTCTCCGGGTCGCAACGCGGGTACACGAACAAGCTGTGCCCTGCTGAGTATGGTGCTCAGCAATTGCTCAGCATCGGTCGGCACCAAGAGGAAAACGGTGTTCGGTTCCGGCTCCTCCAACACCTTGAGCAATTTATTCGAGGCCGCCGAGTCCATCAGTTCCGGTAACCAGATCAACATCACTTTGAACCCGCCCATATACGAACGCAGGCTCAGCTTTCGCTGGATCTCCTGAGCGATATCCACGCCCATGCGCAATTGCTTGTTCTCGCTCTCCAAGTGTTCCCGCCATTGATCGATATCCAAATACGGGCCGGACAGTACCGCTTGTCGCCAATGCGCCACGAATGGTTCACAGACCTTGGCTTTCTCGGAAAGGAAGATCGGGAACATCAAGTGCAGATCCGGATGTTCCAACTTGGCCATCTGAAGGCACGAGGGGCAGATACCGCAAGAATCCTCCTCCTCCCTACCAGCGCACAACAAATACCGGGCATACGCCAAGGCCATGGGCAGGTTCCCTCCACCTCGCGGCCCCATGAACAGCTGGGCATGGGCGATGCGCCCCTCACGGATGTTGCCGATGAGCTTAGCCTTCAGCGTGGCATGACCGATGACTTGGGCGAATTGCACGCCGCGAAGTTATCCGCCGCGACACGGCCAATTTTCGAGGCCGCTATTTTCGCGCCGCATTCAGCAGTCCCTCACCCAAACACGGTCCTTAGCATGTATACCATGGACACCTATTCCTTCTCCGGCAAAAAAGCCTTGGTACGCGTCGACCTCAACGTTCCACAGGACGCCAACGGCAAGGTCACTGACGACACCCGGGCCCAAGCGATAGTGCCCACAGTGCAGAAGATCCTGAAGGACGGAGGGAGCGCGATCCTGATGAGCCACCTCGGTCGTCCGAAGGGAAAGGTGGTACCCGGTATGAGCCTGAAGCCCGTGGCGGAACACCTGAGCGCGTTGCTGGACTTGCCGGTCTTGTTCGCATCGGACTGCATTGGCGAAGATGCCAAAGCCAAGGCTGCTGCATTGAAGACCGGAGAGGTCCTGGTGTTGGAGAACCTGCGATTCCACCCCGAAGAAGAGGCCGGGGATGAGGCCTTTTCCAAGAACTTGGCCGCGCTGGGTGATGTATACGTGAACGATGCCTTCGGGACCGCTCATCGCGCGCATGCCAGCACCACCGTGGTGGCCAAATTCTTCCCCAACGACAAGCTATTCGGCCACTTGCTACAAGCCGAGATAGACAGCGTGGGCAAAGTGCTCAAGAACCCTGAACGGCCCATGACAGCCATTGTGGGCGGGAGTAAAGTGAGCAGCAAGATCGAAGTGCTCGAGAACCTTCTGAAGAGCTGCAATGAACTGATCATCGGTGGTGGCATGGCGAACACCTTCGTGAAAGCGATGGGCGGACGCACCGGCGCAAGCCTTGTGGAAGAAGAGCTA
>JAGQVV010000166.1 GCA_020437805.1 Flavobacteriales bacterium | reverse complement strand
GTGCTCACAGGCTCCAATAACTAAGGTCCTTGATCTTCTTGCGGAAGATGCCTTTCAGGTCGACGAGCACGCCTTTCGGCTTCAACATGCTCTTGAACCAATGCTCATCCTTGGCAGCGTATTCGCTGTGGTTCACGGCCACGATGATGGCATCGTAGGGACCCTTCATTTCCGGCGCGAGGTCGTATCCGTACTCGTGCTTGACCTCCCCGGCGTCAGCATGGGGGTCGGTGACATCCACGTGCACGCTGAAGCTCTTCAGCTCGTTGATGACATCCGATACCTTGCTGTTCCGGATATCCGTAACGTTCTCCTTGAACGTGGCACCCATGACCAATACGCGGGCGTCGGCCGGATTCGTGCCCGCGGAGATGATGCGCTTCACGGTCTGCTTGGCCGCGTAGCCGCCCATGCTGTCGTTCACGAAGCGGCCTGCGTCGATGATCTGCGCATGATAACCGAGCTCTTTCGCTTTGTACACCAGATAGTACGGATCCACTCCGATGCAGTGGCCCCCCACCAGACCAGGCTGGAACTTGAGGAAGTTCCACTTCGTGCCCGCCGCTTCCAGCACATCATAGGTGTTGATGCCCATGCGGTTGAAAATGATCGAGAGCTCGTTGATAAGCGCGATGTTCACGTCGCGTTGCGTGTTCTCGATGATCTTTGCGGCCTCGGCCACTTTGATGCTCGACGCACGATGCACTCCTGCCGTGACCACCAGCTCGTACACCTTGGCGATGAGCTCGGCGCTTTCCGGATCACATCCACTGCTGACCTTGACGATGCTCTCCAAGGTATGTTCCTTGTCCCCCGGATTGATGCGCTCGGGCGAATAGCCCACCTTGAAGTCGTCCACGAACTTCAGGTTGCTCAAGCGCTCGAGCAAGGGCACACAATCCTCCTCCGTGCAGCCCGGATACACGGTGCTCTCATAGACCACGTAGTCGTTCTTTTTCAGCACTTGGCCCACCGTGCGTGTGGCGCCCAGCAAGGGTGTCAGGTCGGGGATGTTCTGGCTATCGATCGGTGTGGGCACGGCCACGATGAAGAATTCCACATCGCGCAGGTCCTCAAGGTCCGCCGTGAAGTGGATATCGCAGCCTTCGAACTCCGAGGCCGACAGCTCGTTGCTCGGATCCTCGTTGTTGCGCATCATGTCCACGCGCTTCCGGTTGATGTCGAATCCGACCACCTTGATCTTTCGCGCAAAGGCCAACGCGATGGGCAGTCCCACGTATCCAAGGCCGATGACGGCCATTTTCGCCTCTTTCTTCAACAGGCGTTCATACAAGTTGCTCATTCCTCTTTTCGTAGATGCGTTCAATGATCTCAACCACCTTCAAGCCTTCCAAGGCATTGGTCGTAAGGATGGTCCGCCCTTTCAAGGTGTCGACCACGTTGTCGATGATGTAGCCGTGGTTGTTGGCACTTCCCTTGTAGGTCCCGTAGTCGTTGGCCGGGTTCGTGGGTGCCAGGTCGGGCATGATGTGATCCTTGATGTGGCAATACTCGACCTGATCCATGTATTGCCCGCCGATCTTCACACTTCCCCGCGAGCCGATGATGGTCATGCTGCTCTCCAAGTTGCGGTCCCAAACGGCCGTGCTGTAGTTGATGCAACCCATACCTCCGTTCATGAAACGGAAGTTGACCAAGCCACTATCCTCGAACTCGGTAAGGTCCTGGTGGGTGAAATCGGCGAATTTCCCTTGGATGTCGGTGATGTCGCCGAAGAGCCAGTACATGATATCGATGAAATGGCTGAACTGGGTGAACAAGGTACCTCCATCCAGGTCCGCCGTTCCTTTCCAGCCTCCGGGCTTGTAATAGCGCTCGTCCCGGTTCCAATAGCAGTTCATCTGTACCAGATGGATGTCGCCCAACAGCCCTTGGTCCACCACTTCCTTTATCCACTGGCTGGGAGGGCTGTAGCGGTTCTGCATCACACCGAACACGGTGCGGTGCATCTGAAGGGCCTTGTAGATGATCGCTTCGCAGTTCGCCTTGCGCAAGCCCAAGGGCTTCTCGCACACCACATGTTTGCGGTGTTCCAACGCCGTGATGCACTGCTGGGCGTGCAATCCGTTGGGAGTGCACACGTTCACGACCTCGATCCCGGGAACCTCCTTCAGCATGGTACCCAGGTCCTGGAAAAAGGGGACATCGGACCCCTCCAAGCCGGTCTCTTCCTTGGCCCGCGTATCACACAGGGCCACCAAGCGCGCTTCGGGGTGGCGTGATATCATCTCGGCATGGCGCTTTCCGATGTGGCCACAGCCGACCACCGCGAAATGGATAGGTTGATCGGTGCTCAT
>JAGQVV010000165.1 GCA_020437805.1 Flavobacteriales bacterium | reverse complement strand
GAGAAGGTCTACGTTACCGGATGCCTCAGCCAGCGCTATGCACCTGAACTGAAGGACGGCATTCCACAGGTCGATGCATGGTTCGGAACGCGTGATCTACCGCGCCTGCTCAAGACCCTGAAGGCGGATTACAAACACGAACTGGTCGGGGAGCGCCTGCTCACCACACCGGCCCATTTCGCCTATTTCAAGATCAGCGAGGGTTGCGATCGCAAGTGCAGCTTCTGCGCCATCCCGCTCATGCGCGGAAAGCATGTGAGCACGCCGATCGAGCAGCTCGTCACCAATGCGGGCAACTTGGCCAAGCAAGGTGTGAAGGAGTTGATCCTGATCGCGCAGGACCTCACCTACTATGGGCTCGACATCTACAAGAAGCGCAATCTTGACGAACTCGTTTCGCGCCTGAGCGATGTGGAAGGCATCGACTGGATCCGCTTGCACTACGCGTTCCCTAGCGGTTTTCCGATGGATGTGTTGGACGTGATGCGCGAGCGCAGCAACGTGTGTAATTACCTCGATATGCCCTTGCAGCACGGCAGCACGGCCATGCTCACGCGCATGCGTCGTGGTATAACACAAGAAAAGACCGAGGCCTTGGTGGACACGATCCGTGAGAAGGTGCCGGGTATCGCCATCCGTACTACCCTGATCGCTGGTTTCCCCGGTGAAACGCAAGGCGACCACGACGACAATCTGCAATGGATAGAACGGATGCGTTTCGATCGTCTGGGTGCTTTCACCTACAGTCACGAAGAGGACACCCACGCCCATACCATGGCCGACGATGTTCCTGCTGAAGTGAAGGAGCAACGTGCGCAGGAGATCATGGAGCTGCAAGGCGGTATCAGCTTCGAGCTGAACCAAGCAAAGTTGGGCGAGACATTCAAAGTCCTCGTGGACAAGGCGGAGAGCGGCCATTACATCGCCCGCACGGAATTCGATTCCCCCGAGGTGGACAACGAGGTGCTGATCCCAACGGAGGGAAACTACTTGCGCATCGGCGATTTTGCGGAAGTACGGATCACCGAGGCGAACGAGCACGACCTGCGGGGGGAGATCGTTTGATCATCGGCTCACGCTCACCTTGGCACTTCCCCCTAGCCAACGAAGGGTGTATATGCCGCTCGCAATGTCTGTTTCCACGTCCAGCCGGACCATGCCCTCGGTCATGCGCCAAGCTTGTATCCTTCTTCCTGCACCATCCAGAAGCTCAAGGTCCAGCGGTCCACCCACCTCGCTGCGCGAGATCGTGAACCGTCCATTGTTCGGGTTCGGGTATACGCTGATCCCCTCATCACGGGTCAAGGTCACTGCGACAGCTTGACTCCAGCTGCTGCTGCCGTCAAAGTCGGTCTGACGGAGGCGATAGTAGCTCAGGCCGAGGTAGGGTCCCGGATCACGGAATTCGTAGGTCAAGGTCGAAACGCTGTTCCCGGCGCCATCCACCACACCAACCTCCTCGAATCGTATACCGTCCCGACTGCGCTCGACGGTGAAGAAGTCATTGTCCTGCTCGCTGGCCGTGATCCAGGAACAACGCACCCAGGCATTCTCTTCGGCACGCGCGTCGAAGGAGATCAGCTGGATCGGCAGGGGCGTGTTGTCGTAGGCCAACGCCCAGATGTGCTCATTGCTGGGCACCACGGCATTGGATAATAAGACCGCGGGAACACGCACTTCGCGGATGCCGGTATTGACCTGGCCGGGCAATGGCCCTTCCCATGTCCCGGCGCTTTCCGACCAACGTTGTGCCCGTATGGCTCCGGGTCCGAATTGGGGGTCATCCG
>JAGQVV010000164.1 GCA_020437805.1 Flavobacteriales bacterium | reverse complement strand
ACCGGGAGCTGCGAAAAGCGTCTTGTATCCGAACACACCGACCGTTGACCACGCGCACGTGCCAGCCTTCTTCCCATGCGAAATGAACCTATACTACCTTCCGGATCGATGGTCCCTCGCCTGATCCTTTGCCCTGACACACCCTTCACCATGCGGGCCGGCGGTGTAATAGGACCTTTCTCAGGGGCACGTGGCAATGGGCCTCATTACCTCAGAATTGGCTTAATGCGTGTTGACCGATCGACCGTTCACCGGACCGCAACTGACAACAGCCCAAGAGGCCACCACCTACCTTGATCTCCGTCATACCCACAGAATCCACCACCATGCGGACACCCCTACTCCTTCTTTTGCTGAGCTTTTCCTGGTCCGCCATGGCCTTGAACGTTTCGGTGAACGTAGTGCATGCGACCTGCGGCTTTCCGAATGGACGGATCAATTCGTACGCCAGTGGCGGCGTGTTCCCGTACACCTTCACATGGACCGGACCGAACGGGTTCAGTTCCAGCAGCCAGGATCTGGTGGATCTGGAAGCTGGTATTTACGACCTGACCGTGACCGATGGCGAACTGACGCAGGCGATGCAGCAGGTGCAGGTGTACGACCTGACCGAACTACCCGATGGTGATGGTGGAGCGTATGGCATACCCAGCGAACTTACAGGCCAGTGGGGCGGTGCCTGCCCATGGACCTGCAACGGGACCATGGCGATGTCGGATGAGGTGCTCGGCGGCACACCACCTTTCACCTACGAATTCTCGGTTCCGGCGACATTCATCGGGACGGCACAGGGCTATCCGGTATACTCCGGTTTCTGCTTGGACGACTTCGTTACGTACACCTACACCGATGCCAATGGCTGTGTGGGGCAGGGAAGTTTCGTGGTGTGGGGCATCCAACCCAGTGACTATCCCGGCCAGATGGACATACAAGGCTCCTGCTTGGGTGAAACGATCGGGAGCATCGGTTTCATGACCACAAACACACTTCAAGCGGAGTATACGTTGAGCCTGAACGGCGAGGTTCTGGAAACGATCGACTTCGTGCTCGGGGGGTATGTGGAATTCACCGATCTGGCCCCGGGCGATTACGTGGTCACAACCTCATTCTACGCAGGCGCATGCCCCTTGCCATTGGATGTCACGGTGCCGGACCTTGATGTTGGCTGTGGAAGGTACAGCGGATCCAGTTGGTACGATGTGAATGGCGATTGCACGCGCGATGCCAGCGAAGTTGGCATTCCGAACAGCGTGCTGGCCATAGAGCCCGGCGGCTATTTCGCACTTACCCACCTGGATGGCGGCTTGTATCTGGATCTGCCGAACGGCAACTACACCTTGACGCAAACGGACCCCTCGCTGGTGCCGATCTGCCCGGTCACACAACCTGTTCCGTTCACGGTGGACGGATCACCGCTGAACATCGAACTCGCCAACGGCAGCACTGCTGAATTGGATCTCCGGGCACTGCTTTCCAGTTCGGCGGCGCGTCCGGGTTTCGACCATTCCATCCATACCAGCGTGCGCAACCTATCACCACAACTCAGTGGTCCGGTCACCGCCGTTCTCGCCTTCGACCCCATGATGACCTACCTGGATGCCACACCTCCGCCAACGAGCGTATCTGGGAATGTGCTCACTTGGGAATTGGACCCGTTCACTTCGTTCCAGGAGACGACCGCGCACGTGCACTTCAACTTTCCTACTGGCACGGCCATAGGTACGGAGCTAAGCAGCACGTACAGCGTGAGCAACACGTTACCGGATGCGGACGGAACGAACAACTCGGCCACCACCTACCGCATCGTCACAGGCGCCTATGACCCCAACGACAAGATCGCGACCACCAGCAGCCGCGAAAGTGATGTACTCTATATCATCGACAGTGATGATCACATCGACTACACCATCCGTTTCCAGAACACCGGTACAGATACCGCATTCACGGTGGTGATCACCGATACGCTGAGTGCAGAGTACGACATGAGCAGTTTCCAACCCGGCGTCTGCTCCCACCCTTGCACGGTGGACTTCCGAGCAGGTCGTGTGGTAGAATGGACGTTCAGCAATATCCTCTTGCCCGATAGCAACGTGAACGAAGCAGCGAGTCACGGACTCACAAGTTTCCGCATCAAGTTGAACGAGCCGGTGCTGCCCGGTACCCTCATCGAGAACATCGCCAACATCTATTTCGACTTCAATGAACCCGTGATCACCGAACCGAGCGTGTTGGTGGCGGAGTTCAGTACTGCGGTCACTGGGCTCGTACTTCCGAGATTGGATGTTTCACCGAACCCCGCAACGGAACTCATGTTCCTGCGCGGTATCGGGAAAGAAGCACTCGCCAACCTGCATGTGCTCAGTATCGACGGCCGATCGATCCAAGCTCCGATGCGTTGGTCCGGCAGCG
>JAGQVV010000163.1 GCA_020437805.1 Flavobacteriales bacterium | reverse complement strand
CATCGGCGGGGTGGTGCCCACGAATACACGGGTGGAGCAGGTGCCGTATTGAACTAGACCAAGCCCTCGCGTAGTGCCACACTCACGGCGCTTGCCGCGCTCTTCACCTGCAGCTTCTCGTAGATGTGGCTCACGTGCGAGTTCACCGTGCCGATGCTGATGTTGCACTGCTCCGCGATGAGCTTGTAACTGTACCCATCCACCAGCAAACGCAGGACCTGCAGTTCGCGGCTTGAGAGATGGAACTCCAACGGGGTGCGCGCACTCTGTTTGTCGGCACAATAGGCGAGCACCTTCTTGGCGACAGCGGGCGTCATGGGTGCGCCGCCCTCCATCACTTCCTCAATGGCGACCAGAAGCTGTGCGGGTGCGGTCTGTTTCAGCAGGTAGCCGTTCGCACCGGCCAGGATGGCCTCGAAGATCTTCTCGTTGTCCTCGAAGACGGTTTGCATCAGGATGTGCAGGTCCTTGTATTGCTTGCGCAGCAGTTTCACCCCGTCGATCCCGTCCACGTGCGGCATATCGATGTCCATCAGCACCACATCGGGCTTGGCTTCGGCGACATGGCGCACCACGTCGCGGCAATCCGGGTAGGCGGCAACGCAGTGCATGTTGTCAGTACCGTCAATGAGCATCTTCAAGCCCTCCAGTCGGCTGGTGTTGTCATCGAAGAGGGCGACGCGAATGGCCATGGTGCAAAACTACCGCGACCCTTTGCTACCGGCCATCATAGGATCCAATGATTTGTTCGACCCTTCCGCGCGGAACCGCAACTGCACAGTGGTCCCCTTCCCTGCCTCGCTGCGCACGGTCAAGGTGCCGCGCAATTCGGTGGCGCGCTTCTGCATGTTCACCAGGCCGTTACCGCCCAGTTCCCCGTTGCGCTTGGCACAGGGATCGAAGCCGATGCCATCGTCCTCCACCGTGAGGATGGTCTCCGCATTCGCCCGTCGGAGTTGGACATGGATGGTGGTACATGCCGCATACTTCATGGCGTTGTTCAGCGCTTCCTTGAAGATCAGGTAGAGGTTCTTGCGCTGGGTCATGCCGATGCGTGCATTCCCCATCTCCTTGTCCACCTCGAACTGCAGCGCACATTCCGCCGCTTCCGTCATGCGCACAGCGAAGGCACGCATACGTTGCACCAAATGTCCCATGTTATCGTTCTCGGCGTTCACGGCCCACACGATGTCGTTCATGGCCTCCATGACGGAGGTGGTGCTTTCGGTAATGCGTCCGAGCATTTCACTCGCCTCGGGCAACTTATCACCGGCCTTCTTCTGGGCAACGGTGCTGTAGAGTGCGACACTGCTGAGGGTGGATCCGATCTCATCGTGCAGGTCGCGCGCGATCTGGTCCCGCACGCTCACCACTTCCATGGCACGGGCAAGGCGGTAGCGGAAGAAGGCGTACAGCGAACCGGTGAGGAACAGTGCCATGAGCGCCCGGAACCACCAGGTACCCCACCACGGCGGCAGGATGGTCAGGTGGATCGATGCCCCTTGCTCATCCCAGACCCCGGCACTGTTCCGGCCCTGCACCCGAAAGGCATAGCTACCGGGATCCAGGTTCGTGAAGGTGGCCTCGTGCGCGGTGCCGTTCTCGATCCATATGGTATTGAGGCCTTCGAGGATGTATCGGTATTCGTTCTGCGCGGGCGCAGAAAGGTCGGTACTCGCGAATCCGAAGGTGATCATGCGTTCCGAGTAGGGAAGTACCAGTTCCTTCAGCTGTTCTACCGGGACAGGCAGAAAGACCTGCTGGTCGGTGACCCGCACCGGCTTGTTGAGCAATTTGAGTTCCGTGATCAGCGTGGGGCTGGCGGACCTCACGTGATAGAAATCCTCTGGATCGAACCACGTGATGCCTTCCATGCCACCGAAATAGAGCGTTCCATCAGCGCTACGCTCTGCGCTGTAGCGGTTGAACTCGTTGCCGATCAGTCCATCGGCCATGGAGTAATTGTTCGTGTGGCCTGTACCTGGGAAGTATTGACAGATCCCCATATTCGTGCTCAGCCAGAGGTTTCCACGCCCATCAGGGAGTATCCCGTAGACCACATCGTTCGGCAGTCCTTCCCGGGAGGTTACCTGCCGGTCGCATTTGCCCGACAGTCTGTCCAACCTGGACATTCCCTTACCATCCGTTCCGACCCAGAGGTACCGTTCCGGTTGTTCCGGATCAAGGCAGAGGGAGAACACTTCGTTGCTCGAAATGGAACTACTGTCCCCTTCGCTATGGGTGAAGTGGGACCAGGTTCCCTGAACCGGGTCCAAGCCATACACACCATTCCGCGTGCCCATCCAGATGGTACCCGCAGGGTCGATGCGCCAACAAGCGATCCCCCGGAAGCCGAGCGAAGGAAGGAGATCCGGGAAGTGGAACGTATCCGCCACTTCACCCGTGCGCGAATCCACGCGCCATAATCGGGCACCTTCGCTCCTTTCCTTATCCGCCATCAGTGCCCATACATCCGTTCCCTGGCCAGGGAATAAGCCAGCGCAGTTGCCATCCGCCGCATCGGACGAACGATCGAGCGCCATCGTCCGGGGATCGAAGCGATACAGCTGAGCGCTTGGTTCCTGTTCTGGCCCACTGACCCAATACCGCCCTGCCGGATCGCGCACACAGACCCCCCAACTGGGCATTATGTTCTCTTTCGCCAATGCCTTTCTCAGCGGAATGCTGTCCATGACACCATCGGTCCGGCCCAAGGGTAGGAATTGCTCGAACACCAGGACCTCCTTTCCGCTGAGGTCAGAGGTCACCAAAGCGGATCGGGCGACCCCTTCCTCGGACAAGGCATGATGATGGAAGCGTTCCGAGGTCGTACGGTATTTGACCAGACCGAAACCCGGTGTCCCGCTCCATACCGTACCGGACCGGTCCATCATCCAGGATAGTTGACCGTCCCCGGGGACCGGAAGTCCACCGTTCACCAAGGGTTGCAAGATCTCCTCTCGTCCGGTCCGAAGGTTCCGCCGCCACCAGGTACCCTTGGGGCCATGGCTCCAAAGCCGGTCGTGGTCATCGATCAGCATGCTCCCGCCACGCAGTGGAACAACAGGCAGCAGGAAGGTATCCAACACAGCGAACGAGCTGATATCGAAGACGATAACCTCATTGCGCCGTACAACGAGCAT
>JAGQVV010000162.1 GCA_020437805.1 Flavobacteriales bacterium | reverse complement strand
CGGATTGTCGCGCAGCATGTTCCACGCGGAAGCCTCGCCGTCGAAGGCTACCTTGCAGCGTTCGCGCGCAACCCCCAGCAGATGGGGAACCACCGTGTTCTTGGCGATGTATTCGGTGATGTCCTCCTTAGTGTAGTAGGCGCCCATCTTCGCCCGGTCGTTGATGTACTGTTCGAAGATGTAGCCGATCACATCGGGGTTCACATCGCGCCCGGTGCTGCTGGCCCGTGTGTCCAAATGCCAATTCCACTGGTCGAAGAACTTGAAGAGCCCCTCGAAGGCCTTGTCCGCTACGTGGATGTCGTGGCCCTTCTCCAGATCGTGTACATCGAAGAGGCCGCCGTTCAAGTAGGGCACCTTGCCGATCTCCTTCAGCAGTTCCGCACTGCGCTTGGGGCTTCCCAAGCCTTGGTGGAAAAGCACCAACAGGAAATCGCGGTAGAAGGTGTAGAACTTGTCCTTGCCCTTGCGCTCGGTGCTTTCCTTCAGCTTGTTCTGCAAGTAGTCACGGTCGCCGTTCAGGAAGCCTTTCTTCTGGATGAAGTAGATGAACATCAAGCGGTTCAACATCAGGCTGGCGTACCACTCCTGGTCCACCTTCTCCTGTATGCCCTTGATGAACTTGAGGAACTCCTTGTGTTGCGCGCTGAATTCGCGGTAGAACTTCTTGGTAACGTCCTTGGTGTTGCGTTCGAACTGCGCGGTCACCTGCTCACGCACATCCACCAGGGTAATGCCTTCTTCCGCTTCCAAGGGAATGAAAAGGCCGCTGAGCTTTTGGAAGAGCTGTTCGGGATCGGTGCCTTTATGCCAAGTGGCCTCGTGGTAGGTAATGGGCTGCTGCGGGCGCCGGATGGCCAGCTGCCACACCTGCTGACCATTCGAGGGGTCCACGTACACCAAGAGGTGCTCGTTGGTGGCCTTGGTCAGTTGCTTCTCGATCTTCTGGCGCGTGGCCTTGTCGGGCAGTGCGGCATGGTAGTGCACCGCCACCACGAAACCACGCTTCTCGGCCACCAACTTCAGGGGCACGGTTTCGGCGCCAATGCGCAGCAGCAGGTCGGTCTTTTGCGGGCGGTCCCAACCGAGTTCGTTGAACAACTTATCAATGGCCTGCTCACCCAGGAGCTTCTTGAATGCGGCGCGGGAAAGGCGGTGCTCGCTCATGCGTTCGGTGCGGGGCTGCGCAGCCCGATGCTGCAAATGATGTGGGGTTGACGGAACTGGTGCTCATGCGCCTCATCGGGGCGGTTCACCAGCGTATCGTCCTCGAACAAGGCGGTGACCAGTTCGGCCAATTCATCGTCCTTGATGCCTTCGCGCAGGCGACGGTTCAGCAATTCCTTGCTGCGCTCGCGGAAGGGGTATTGGTGAATGCTCTCGATGGCCTTCTTCAGGTTCTCGGTGGCGAACAACTGGCCCTTGGTGCGCTCGTGGTAGGCCATCAGCTTGTGGTACACGATCCAGCGCGCACCGTTCTTCTTGCCCAGCTGCCCGCCGATGCGGTTCTCGCTTTCCTGGATGTGGCCCAAACCGCTCTTCACCAATTGGTGGTGGTCGGCCAAGCGTTCGGCCGTTGGTTCCTCGGGGCCGCACTCCAGCGTTTTCAGGATGCGGAACTGACTCTGCGTGTATAATTCGCCTTTGGCGTTCACCCAGGCCAGCATCTCGTTCTCTTGCGCGGTGCGCACGAACACGGCCACGCCCGGTGGCGCTGTGGCTTCGTGCGTAGGCAGGGTGCGTGTGCTATAGACCACATTCGGCATGGCGGGGATGCTTTTCGCCAAGGAGGGGTCCTGCGCCACGGCATCGTTCCAGATCTGATAGGCCCAACTGCCCAGATCAACATCATCGTCATCGTCGTTGTCGTACAACCCTTCCTTCTCGGCGTACAGGTCGTGCAGGCTCACGGGATCCCCATCGAAGAATACCTCGTCGGTGCCCACCACCTCGGCGTTCTCGGTAATGCGTTGGCGCAATCGCCCCCGCAGGTTTATGATGTTCTCCAGGCCGTCCTCGGGCAGGAAACTGTAGCAGTACACCTTGTCGCTGGCCTGGCCGATGCGGTCCACACGGCCTGCACGCTGGATCAGGCGGATCAGCGCCCAAGGCAGGTCGTAGTTGATGATGATGTGGCCGTCCTGCAGGTTCTGACCTTCGCTCAGCACATCCGTGGTGATCAGCACACGCAATTCGCGCTCGTTGTCCGTGAACTGTGGGCACTTATTGCTGCGCGGACTGAAGCGCTGTGCCAGTTCGGTGGGGTCCTTCTCGTTGCCGGTGACCACCGCGATGCGGTCCACGCCGCGTGCATCCAACTCCTTGTGCAGGTAATAGGCCGTGTCGGCGAACTGTGTGAATACGAGCACCTTTTGCGTAGGATGCTCCGTGGAGCAGAATTTGAGTAGGGCCATCAATTGCTTGTCGCGGTCGGCGCTCCAGTCCTTGCCCAACGACCACACCTTGTGCAGGTTCTGCACATCGTCCAGCAGGTGCGTGCGCAGGTCGTGGTTGAACAGGTCGCTCCGCAACCACTTGAAGCGTTTGCGGAAACGAGGCACATCCAGCGCGGCATAGAGCGTGGCGGCATGTTCCGCATAGCGCTCGCCATGCGCATCCAGGTCCAACCCGGCCAACCACTCGGGATCCTCGTCCTCGAATAGTTGGTCGATGAACTCCCCATCCTGTATACCAATGGGAAGGTCAAGCTCATTGTCCAGCGCATGCACGAAGAGGTGGTTGCGCAGGATGTGGCGTTGCAGACTGAGCAGGAAGGAATAGCCGCTGCTCTCCAAGCGCTTGAACAAGCTGGTGCGCGCGAAACCCACCATGCGCCGACCAGCGCGGCTCAGGTCGTCGATGATCTTGTACTCCTTCTCGGTGGCGCCGGCTTCTTGCACCGGGTCGATGTACTGCCGCAAGCCATAGCGTGCCAAGTGCAATTGGCGAATGGTGTTCACCACTTGGGCGCTATACAACTTGGCGTAAGGGTCCTTCGGGTCCTTGGGGTTGAATCCGTAGAAGAAGGCCTTGGGCACCCGGTCCGGAAAGCTGAAGCGCGTACCGTCCTGGAACTCGAGGTAGGGCTTGTCGGTGGCCTCGTCGATGGGGCTGTGCTTCTTGATGAAGGAGCGCGTGCGACGCACCATGTAGTGCTTCATCAGGTCGCGCCAATCATCGCTGAAAGGGCTGTGCTCGAATGCGCGCAGCGTTTGTGGTTCGGTCTGGTGTTCGGCCCGGAACACATGCTCCCCACCGAGGTCCTCGATGTACTTGTTGGGTCGCAGGCCAAGGTCATCCTCCGGGTCCAGGAACAAGCCGAGCTGCGCGCTAAGGTCGAAGTAGCTCTTGTTGTATGGGGTGGCGCTCAGCAACACCACGCGGCTCTCATTCTTACGGATGTATTCCCGGATGGCTTTATAGCGCTTGCCCTCGGGGTTGCGCAGGTTGTGGCTCTCGTCCAGCACCACCAGTTTGGCGCGGGGCAGTTCGTCCAGCTTCTTGAAGTCCACCTCGCCCAACGACAGGATCTCGGTATGCAGCTCGAACTCTTTCTTGAAGCTCTTCCACATCGGGATCAGGTTCGGCGGACAGATCACCAGCGAACCACGGTACTCCGTTTCCTGCACCAATTTGATCAGCGCGGCTGCCGTGAACGTCTTACCTAGGCCCACCACATCACCGATCAGCACACCACCCCGTTTGTCCAACATACGCGCCGCCATGCGCACCGCTTCGGCCTGGAACTTCAGCAGTTTGTCCTTGAAGGCCGGGGGCACCTCGTACGTCTGCAAACCGATGCGGGCCTCATTGCTAAGGTGGTACACGATCTTCAGGAACAGCTCGTAGGGCGTGCGCTGCGCACCGGCCCAGCTCTCGTCGATGATCTGCAAGAGGTCATCACTGATGTCGATGCAGAAGCGCGCCTCCCAGCGGTCCTCGAACCACTTGGCCACCTTCTTCGCGGCATCGCCCTCCACTACATCCACGTTCAATTCACCATTACCGCGCAGCCCACTGAAGGTGAGGTTGCTGCTGCCCACGAAACCGATGATGGGATTGAAACGGTCTTCGCGAAAGGCCAGATAGAGCTTGGCGTGCAGCTGGTGCTGCAAGTGCAGCTTCACCACCACCTTCTTCTCACGGATCTGTTTCGCGAAACGGCGGAGGTTGCGCTCATCCGCTTCCGAAGGCAGTTCCAAGGTCAATTGATTCCGCAGCTCCTCGGCCAGCTTGCGCTTCATGGCCAGCACCGCTTTGTTGTCCGGCTCGGTCACTGCGCCGTTGGCATACAGTTCCAGCAGTTCCTCCTCCGGTTTCTGATTCATCCCTACCAGCACACGGGCCTGCTTACCGTCTCCACCTTCCAACTTCTCCACCTCATCGGCCAAGCCGGTCCACCCGCGCATGTTCAGGTATCCCACGCAGAAGTCACCTCGGTGGCTAACACGTAAGCTTTCCTTCAGCCCTTCGAGGAGCTTATGGTCGA
>JAGQVV010000161.1 GCA_020437805.1 Flavobacteriales bacterium | reverse complement strand
TCCCCATTGGATCTATTTTCGTCGATGCGGTGATCGGATCTTCACTATTCTCGATCTGATGAGCGAATTCCTCCTCCGCCTTCTTCCGAACAAGTTGAAAAGCCTGCTGCGCGATCGCGTGATGCAAGGTGATGCCGTGGATTGTCCGGTGTGCGAACGTGGAGCCATCGCCTTCCTCCCTTCGGGAAAGCCGCCCCGGCCGCATGTGTTGTGCCCATTCTGCGGGTCGCGTGAACGAGCCCGTATGACGTGGCTGTTCCTGAAGGAGAAGGGACTCTTGAAGCCTGGTGAACGGATCCTGCATGTGGCACCTGAACGCAGTTTGCGGGAGCGCCTGCTGGACCTGCCGGATGTGGACTATGTGGCGGGTGACAAACACGAACCGGGCTACACCTATCCTTCAGGTACGGTCGATCTGGATATCACCAAGATCCCCTTCCCCGACGATCGTTTCGATCTGATCCTGTGTTCCCATGTGCTGGAGCATGTTCCGGATGACTCCGCCGCGTTACGCGAATTGTACCGTGTGCTCGCCCCCGGTGGCACGGCGATCCTGATCGTACCGATCGATATGCAGCGCTCCACCACCGATGAGGACGCTTCGGTCATCGATCCCGCTGAGCGCATCCGGCGCTTCGGGCAGTTCGACCATGTGCGCCAATACGGTCGGGATTATGTACAGCGCTTGGAGCAGGCCGGTTTCCGCGTGATCGAGGATGCAATGACCGAGCGGCTTTCACCGGAGGACGTCTTCCGCTTCGGGTTGAACCGCCTGGAGGTGGTCCACGCCGGGGTGAAGTAGGCTTCCGTCCACTCGCTCCGGTAGCACGACGAATTCGTTCTTCACCATGTGGAAGTAGCGACCTTTCGGGTCCGTGGGCAACTCTGTGCCGTAGGTCGCGAACTGCGCATCCAGCCATGAAGTGAGGTCGGGACGAAGCTGCTCTCCCTTGATCGGTACCAACACGACCACCTGATCAGGACCTTGGCAAGCACTTAGCAGCAGCACTTCGTTGAGGCTGAGCGGCTCCAAAGGGCGTACGCGGTGTCCGGGAGGCCGGAAGGTCTTTTGGTCGAGGACGACCGCGCGACGGATCTTCAGGGATCGGGCATCCGCGATGCGCCCTTCCATCCAAGCGGTCCGTTCATTGTACGTTCGGCCAACATGGGTGGACCAAGCCAAGCGGAGGACCAAGGTCACTGCCAGAAGACCCAATACCCACGGACGAGCACCGGGCCTGTGGATCACACGCATCAGGATCACCAACAAGGTCCAAGCGGTCGGGGAGTAGTCGAGGATCTCGCGGTATCGCTCGTGGGTGGCATCGGGGTAGTAGAGTGAGATCAGCACGTACATCGCAAATAGCCCGCCGAGGTAGAGAAAAAGCCCGTGGAGGTCCTTCGCACGGACCATCACCACGGCGGCCAAGGCACCGAGGGCCAGTGTATCCGGGTAGTGGAAGAGCACGTGCTCCATGTGGCCCAACAGCCGTCCAGGAGCGAAGATCCATGGCACGCCCCAGTTCTCCAGTCGCCAGAACACATGTTCGAACGCGTCGGATTCGTAGGTCGACAGGAAGACCAAGCGATGCGCGAGCAATACGGTCAGCAGCACACTGAGAGTGATCGTGAGTGGCCTGTCCAACCAGATACGCCCCACTACGAGCACGAACAACATCACCAATAAACCCACGAAATGGCTGGATGCAACGAGAACAAAGAGCACGGCGAGCAGGGCCATACGCGTATGCGGTGCTATCAGGGTGTTACGCTGGACCGCCACGAAGAGGACCAAGAGCATCGCGCCGTAGTAGAACTCGAAAATGGGACAGAAGAGCGCGTGGGTCACCCCCACGAACTGAGTGGAGACCAGAACCAGCCCGGCATCGCGATCGCGTAATACCTGAGCACTGAACACGTAGAGCAGTGCTGCCATCGCAACGTTCGCCACGGAGAAGAGCGTGATCAAGGTTTCCATGGACAGCTCCAGGTGGACGCCCATCAACGGCAACCACTGTATCATCGGGATCAGCCAACGGCCGTTGATCACATGGAAGCCCTCTGTCTTGATCACTTGGATGAGGAAATACGCGCCATCGGCATAGAGACGTTCCTTCGCGAAGACCACTGCGAATACCGCCATGCCGGTGAGGGCCGACCACGCGAGGAGCCGGTCCGCACGGGGGCGTACCTTCCCGAGTTCCTGTGTCGTAGGCTTGTTTTTCGACATGCTGGACAAAGGTGCGAAGGTGCTGGTGGTAATTTTCAGCCGTGCAAGACCTGCTCCGAACGCCGATCGAATTCCTGAAGGGAGTGGGACCGCAGCGTGCTGCGCTCCTGCGCACCGAGTTGGACGTGCACACGTATGACGACCTGTTGCAGCATTTCCCGTTCCGCTATGTGGACCGGACATGCTTCCATACCATCAAGGAATTGCAGGAGAACATGCCCCAAGCGCAGTTGCGCGGAACGCTCGGGCCTCTGCGGGCGGTGGGTGAGAAGCAACGGCGCCGCCTTACCGCGAGCTTCGCCGATGCCACGGGGACTGTGGAACTGGTCTGGTTCAAGGGTGTTCGCTGGCTGCAGGCTTCGCTGAAACCCGGTCAGGAATACATCCTTTTCGGCAAGCCCAGTGTCTTCAACGGTCGGTTCAACTTCCCGCATCCGGAATTGGATCTTGCCGCATCGTGGGAACAAGGTCTTGGTACCGCGCTGCGGCCGGTGTACCACACCACGGAAAAGCTCACCGCCAAAGGGCTCGGGAGCCGCGCCATCTGGAACCTGCAGCGCACGCTCCTCGTGCAGGTCGAAGGGCTGTTGCAGGAGACCCTGAGCAATGAATTGGTCGAATGGTTGTCGGGTATGTCGCGGGAGGAGGCCTACCGGCAAGTGCATGCACCGCAGGACCAGACGAAGTTGGACGCGGCCATCCGCCGCTTGAAATTCGAGGAGCTCTTCTTCATCCAGTTGCTGCTTTTGAAGCAGAAACAGGAACTGCAGAAGCGGATACGCGGGAACGTGTTCCAGCAGGTCGGAGAGCACTTCAATACCTTCTACAAGGAGCACCTGCCCTTTGAACTGACCGGTGCGCAGAAGCGGGTGGTGAAGGAGATCCGCAAGGACATGGTTGGTGGTGGCCAGATGAATCGCTTGGTGCAGGGCGATGTCGGGAGCGGCAAGACACTTGTCGGATTGCTCTCGATGTTGATCGCGTTGGACAATGGATTCCAGAGCGTGTTGATGGCCCCGACCGAGATATTGGCACAGCAGCACTGCGCGACGCTATCCCGCTTCTTGGAGAACATGCCCGTGGCGGTCCGACTGC
This sequence comes from Flavobacteriales bacterium, assembly GCA_020437805.1. Classification (GTDB taxonomy): domain Bacteria; phylum Bacteroidota; class Bacteroidia; order Flavobacteriales_F; family PHOS-HE28; genus PHOS-HE28. The sequence continues at coordinate 3,075 of JAGQVV010000161.1, read as the reverse complement.
TCACGGGAAGCACGAAGGCCGCTGAACGCAAAAGCATCCTGAAGGCGCTGCGTGCCGGTGAGGTCCATATCATCGTGGGTACGCATGCTTTGTTGGAGGACCGCGTGGTCTTCCATCGGCTCGGGCTCGCGGTGATCGATGAACAGCACCGCTTCGGCGTGGCGCAGCGGGCACGTCTTTGGGCGAAGAGCGCAGTGCCGCCGCACGTGCTGGTTATGACCGCCACGCCCATTCCCCGCACCTTGGCAATGACGCTTTACGGTGATCTGGATACCAGCGTGATCGATGAACTGCCACCGGGCCGTAAGCCGGTCCGCACGGAGCACCGGAACGATGGTTCGCGCAACGCCGTGTTCGGGTTCTTGGAGAAGGAGATCGAAAAGGGACGACAAGTGTATGTGGTCTATCCCTTGATCGAGGAAGGTGACCCGGCCAAGATGCAAGGCATGGAGCTGAAGGACCTCATGGACGGCTTCGAGAGCATCACGCGTCGATTCCCGCTACCGAAGTACGCAGTGAGCATGCTGCATGGCCGCATGGACCAGGTCACGAAGGACTACGAGATGGCTCGTTTCAAGAATGGTGAGACCAACATCCTCGTCGCCACCACCGTGATCGAGGTTGGTGTTGATGTTCCCAACGCCAGCGTGATGGTGATCGAGAATGCCGAGCGATTCGGTCTTTCCCAATTGCACCAGCTGCGTGGGCGTGTGGGCCGTGGTGCGGACCAGAGCTTCTGCATCCTCATGAGCGGAGACAAGCTCGGCAACGATGCTCGCTCCCGCATCGATACGATGGTGCGTACGAACGATGGCTTCCTGATCGCGGAAGAGGACCTTAGGCTTCGAGGGCCAGGGGACATGATGGGGACGCAGCAGAGCGGGATCCCTGAACTGCATATCGCCGATCTGATCACGGACGTGAACCTCCTGCAGCAAGCACGTCAAGTGGCTCTGCGCCTGCTTGAGCTCGATCCGGCACTGAGCGATCCGAAGCATGCACCGATCGCTCGTACGCTTCAAGGGATCCGTGCCGGGCGCCCGTTGTGGGGAAGGATCAGTTGAGGTCACGTGCTCAGTGCGACCTTCCGCCGGATCTCGTCCGGGTCCAACACATGTTCCAAGGCGCCGGCCGCGATCAGCACCTGGGCGATCGCGTAGGTGAGCATCACCGACCACGCGGCATGGTCGAGCGGACGGTGGAAGCGGTTGGTGGCCAGCAGGCTATCGCTAGCGATGAAGAAGGCCGCTCCTATCATCACCATAAGGAAGCTGCGGAGGAAAGTGCGCCCGAACCGCCATGCCGCGCTCACCCCCATGAAGGAGATGGATACGGCGTAGATGATCACTGGTAGTTCGATCCCTTCGTCCACGAACGGCATCAGGCCGCTGGCGAAGAAGTACCCATAGGCCAGGATCAGGACCGAGATCAGGATCGAGACCAACAGCCCGCGTGCCATGCCGACCTCCACAACGTTATGCATGAAGGCCATGGCATAGCAGAGTTGTGCCAACATGAACGCGCCGAGGCCGATAAGGAAATTGAACTGGTCCACATGCTGGAACATCAAGGCCACATCTCCGATCAACGAGAAGAACAGGCCCGCTTGGATCAACAATGTGAATCGATCCCCAACACGACGGCTGTTGAAGAAGAACCAACTACCCAGGACCACGAGCATCATGGGTTTGCACACGAATACCAGTGAATGGATGCTTTTCGACTCGCCCACGATGGTTCCGGCCGTGGCCAGTGCATAGATGCCGAGGTTCAGCGGGGTATTCTTCCAAATGGACATACAAGGAGAATTCGGAGCGATGGCCAATTTAGGCATGATCGCGCCGGGAGCCATCCGCATTTGCGCTGCTCATTGACGCAAGGATGTTCGGTACGATCATGACACCTACCAATAAGGCCGTTGCCACGTGGAGCGCAGTGGTACCATTGATGAGGATCAGCCCTATCGATAGCACGGTGCGCAGGATCTCGGAACCGTGCGCCCAATGGCGGCCATCGAGCAATAGACCGAGATCCATCACCCACCATATGATCAGTAATGCGATCACCCACTGCATGCCATTCGTCAAGCTGTCCCCAAGGAACAGGAAATAGGTGGTCAGGACCAGCAAGAGCATGAATTGGCCTGAGACAAGCCATACCACCCTTCGAGGCACATGGTTCTCGAATTTCCTGTACGTGGCTTGTGATCTCGCGACAGGTGCGATCGGGCCACCATGTTCCGCTGGTCGCCATCCTGGCGGCTTCAGGAAGACCCGTGCCTTGTCCATCCAACGCGTGCTTCGCTTGGCCATGTCAAGCAGTTCCGCCCAGTAATGGAAGTTGGCCCGTAGTGGATCCCAGGTGCGCAGGGGTGTGGTGATACCATAGATGGGCTCCTCCTCCTCGGCCTGGAAGGTGCCGAACAATTTGTCCCAAATGATCAGTGTCCCCGCATGATTGCGGTCCAGGTACTTCGGGTCACTACCATGGTGCACCCGGTGATGGCTTGGTGTGTTGAACAACCCCTCCAACGGCCCCATTCGCCCTATGGCCTTCGTGTGTATCCAGAACTGGTAAAGGGTGTTCACCGCGCCCACCGTCATGATCACCAGTGGGTGGATCCCTAGCAGTGCGATCGGTACGTAGAACCACCAGCTGAACAGACCCTGCCACCAGCTTTGGCGCAGCGCCACGCTCAGGTTGTACTCTTCGCTCTGGTGGTGGACGATGTGCGCGGCCCATAGGAAGTTGACCTCGTGGCTCAAGCGGTGGAACCAATAGTAGAGCAGGTCCACAAGCAGAAAGGCCACCACCCATGTCAACGTGTTGCTTTCCAGCGTGAACAGCCGCGCGTGCTCATATACCAGCAGGTAGGCCGCGAATATCGCTGCCTTCGAAAAGGCCCCGACCACCTGCGAGCCGATCCCGCATCCCACGTTCGCGATGAAGTCGTTGAATCGGTAAACCCTGCATCCGCTCCATGCACTCCAGGCCAATTCCACACCCATGAGGAGGAAGAAGAAAGGGATCGCAAGAGCAATGGCGTCCATACTCCAAAAATAGGACCGTGGCTCA
>JAGQVV010000160.1:40640-42932 GCA_020437805.1 Flavobacteriales bacterium | reverse complement strand
CTTGCGAAGGGCCGAGTTCGGCTTCTTCGGGGTGGTCGTGTACACCTTGGTGCAAACACCACGGCGCTGCGGGCAAGCCGTCAATGCGATCGACTTGCTTTTGTACTGAGGCGTCTGACGACCCTTTCGGATCAACTGTTGGATGGTAGGCATGAGGTCCTTTCGTCTTGGCTTTCAGGCGTTTTCGCCGTACTCCGGGCAAAAACGGGCTGCAAAAGTACACGAAAAGCCTTTTCCACCAAGGGGTGTTGAAGGAATATTTCACCCGATAAGTACCGACCTGGGATCCACGCTGGATCCGACGTCGGTGCCACGACCACCCTAATATGCTGCTATCCAAGCGGATAATGAATCCGACAAGGCGCTCATTCCCGCTCCCATGTTCAATATCCACCTACTGAGGTCCATCGCGCTTTGGTTCAAGGCTACTACCTTTGTTAGTATCATTTGATACTATAAATGGACGTCGGGAGCCTTACCTACTATTCCATCAGTCCGCGTATGCTGAACCTGCTGGCCACCATCCATCAGCGCTTGGGCGAAGTGCATGCCCGCCACCTTCACCGCCCCCCTTCCGACCTGGAACGGGCCTACCATGTCAGCGCGGTCCATAGCACCTTGGCGATCGAGGGCAGTGCTTTGGATGCACTGCCAATAGCCGAGCTTGTGGACAAACCCGGGTCCGCGGCAGAAGGTTCCGTGGCGCTGGAAGCCGTGAACACCCACCGCGCCCATGCCTTACTACCCGAACTGGACCCCTTCATCGATCGCGATCTGCGCCAAGCCCACGGGGTATTGATGCACGGCCTGGCATTGGATGCAGGTCATTTCCGTACCGGCCCCATGGATGTATTGTACGGCGACCCCGAACCGCTCCGGACCGCCAGCGCCCACGATCTGCCCGTCCATGTGCAGGAATTGCTGCGTCATGCCGAAGAGGACGATTTCCCTACCCTGCTCAATAGTTGTGTGCTCCACTTCGGGTTGGTCTACCTCCGTCCATTCACCGCTGGTAATGGTCGCCTAGCCCGCCTTTGGCAGAAACGGATGCTCATGCATCACTGGCCCGTGTTCGCGTACCTGCCTGTTGAATCCTTCATCCAGCGCACCCAGCCCGCCTACTATGCGGCGTTGGAGTATGCGGACCGTCGTGGTGATTGTGGCGGTTTCATAGCTTACCTCCTCGAACGTATCGATGAGGCGCTGGCTGAATTGCTCGATTCATCCGATCCGATGCGGACCCGGCAGGATCGAATGGAGCTGTTCCTATTGAATGGTCCTCTTCGAGGAAGTACCGACCGTAGCTTCCGTAGGAAGGACTACCTCAACTTCTATCCTGAGCTCAGCACCGCTACAGCCAGTCGGGACTTGCAAGGTGCTGTGCATGACGGAACCGTGACGATGGTCGGCGAAAGGCGCACTGCCTCCTACCGCCGATCCGGATGACCTGCTCTTGATAGCTGCACGGACCGGATGAACCTGGACCGCTCCACGCCATCGGCCCCGTTGTTGATATCCCAAGCCGGACACGCGCTGCCTCAAGGCTAACTTTGGCCGTTCATGGATCATTTGAAAGGGCTGAACCCTGCCCAACTCGCTGCTGTGGATGCCACCGAAGGCCCCACCATGGTGATCGCCGGGGCCGGATCGGGAAAGACCAAGGTGCTTACGGTCCGGATCGCGCACCTGATGACCAAGGGTGTGGACCCGTTCCGCATCCTTGCTCTCACCTTCACGAACAAGGCGGCCAAGGAAATGAAGGAGCGGATCGCGCTGCTCCTGAAGGATATCCCAGGGCTGAGCACCGATGCCCGCAACCTGTGGATGGGCACCTTCCATAGCGTGTTCGCCCGTATCCTGCGCGCCGAGGCCGACAAGCTGGGCTACCCGAAGGACTTCACCATCTATGACACCGACGACAGCCGTAGCGTGATCCGCGGGATCGTGAAGGAGTGGCAATTGGATGACAAGCTCTACAAACCGAACCAGGTGCATGGTCGGATAAGCATCGCTAAGAACAACCTCCTTGGACCCAAGGAATACTTGGAGAACACCGAGTTGATGGCCGGTGATGCAGCAGTCGGCCGGGAGCGCATGGGCGAAGTATACAAGGCGTACGCGGATCGTTGTTTCCGCTCCGGTGCGATGGACTTCGATGACCTTCTGTACAACACCAACATCCTCTTCCGCGACCACCCGGATGTGATGTTGAAGTACCAGAACCGATTCCAGTATCTGCTCGTGGACGAGTACCAGGACACGAACATGGCCCAGTACAACATCGTGAAGACC
>JAGQVV010000160.1:0-40549 GCA_020437805.1 Flavobacteriales bacterium | reverse complement strand
AATTTCCGGAACGACTACCCGGATCAGAAGATCTTCAAGCTGGAACAGAACTACCGCAGCACGAAGACCATCGTGGGTGCGGCGAATTCCTTGATCGACAAGAACAAGGAACAGATCCCAAAAACGATCTGGACGGAGAACACTGAAGGCGAGAAGATCATTGTGCACCGCTCGTTGAGCGACAACGAGGAAGGTCAGTTCGTAGCGCATTCCATCTTCGAGACCAAGATGCAGAAGCAGGTGCCCAACAAGGGCTTCGCCATCCTGTACCGCACCAATGCACAAAGCCGAAGCATGGAAGAAGCGCTGCGGAAACTGAACATCCCTTATCGTATCTATGGTGGGTTGAGCTTCTATCAGCGCAAGGAGATCAAGGATCTGATCAGCTATTACCGCTTGGTCTGCAACCCCAAGGACGAGGAGGCGCTGAAGCGGGTGATCAACTACCCAACACGCGGGATCGGCCAGACCACCATGGACAAGCTTGTGGTGGCCGCAAGCGAATACGGCATCTCCATTTGGGAAGTGGTCCAAGAGCACCTCGGCGACCTTGGCTTCCACAGTGGCACCCGGAAGGCTATCGCGGATTTCGTGCTGATGATCCAGAGCTTCCGGACCATGCTCGAAACACACAGCGCCCACGCGCTCGGCGAACACATCGCCCAGAAAAGTGGGATCCTGAAGGACCTCTTCGTGGACAAGACCCCCGAGGGCGTCAGTCGATACGAGAACATCCAGGAACTGCTGAACGGCATGAAGGAGTTCAGCGACCGCAATGCCGAGGAAAGCGATCTACCGCGCACCTTGAGCGACTTCCTGATCGACGTGGCACTTCTAACGGATGCCGACAACAACGACCCGAACGATGACGATCGGGTGAGCTTGATGACCATACACAGTTCCAAGGGCCTTGAATTCCCGTATATCCATATCGTTGGTTTGGAAGAGGACCTCTTCCCGAACCTGATGGCTGTTCAAAGCCGGGCCGACCTGGAGGAGGAACGCCGCCTCTTCTATGTGGCCTTGACCCGCGCAGAGAAGCGGGCCACCTTGAGCTATGCCATGAGCCGGTACAAGTGGGGGAACCTCTCGGCGAACGAACCCAGTCGATTCCTCGACGAGATCGACCCGAAGTACCTCGACCTGCCTGCTCGTAACGAACGTGGCGGAGACCGCCCGGTATACCAGCGACCAACCGCTCCGCAATGGACGCGACAAGCTCGTCCTGCCCAAGGAGGGTCGGGCGATGGCATGGGGTCCAAACCCGTGTACGGTCGGGAGCGTACCGCCCCTTCGGTCGGCAAGCAGGGCCCCTCGACAGGTCGGGTCCGTCGCAGCGCGACAGAAGAACCTTTGCCCGGGCAACGCAAGAACCTGAAGCGCGTTTCAGCTACGGGCAAACCCTTGGAAGCCACCAGTCAACTGGGTGATGCCGGTCCCGACTTGGCGGAAGGAATGACCGTGGAACACGAACGTTTCGGCAAGGGCAAGGTGCTCAAGGTCGAGGGCAATGCCCCGGACCTGAAGGCCACGGTATTCTTCCCGAAAGCGGGGCAGAAACAGCTGCTATTGCGCTTCGCGAAGCTGCGGGTGATCGAGGGATGATATCCGCACAATAGCTTGTGCATCATGGCCTTGCGAATTGGCCTCGGGAACCCGGAGCGTACAAAATGCGTTCAACGTATATGGTCACGGCCATATAAGCTCCGGAACCGTTCTCTTCATGAACCGCTATGTTCTGCTCATTGTTCCGACCTTGATCCTGTTCGGAACGGGCCAAAGCGCCCAACCACCGATCTTGGCGCGTCAGGAATTCGGTTTCAGCCTGAACCCCACGGCCCAAGGCGAATTGTACGCGCTCTTCATTTACACGGTGCACGAGGATCTGGTCATGGGCAGTGTGCCGATGCGACCCGAGCCATACATTCTCCAAGTTTCCGGTTTGCAGGAGAGCCGGGCAAACCTCGAAGGCTTGGACCTCTTCTACGAGTTCGGGATTGCCCATTGCGGGCCCTGGGCGGATGACCAAGGTCTTCACGATGGTTTGGACTGCTCCACCATCCGTGATCTGTGGAAGCTACGCTACAAGCGCGATGTTGTGGGCGACAACGACCCAGGATGGGCTGCAGAGGAATTCACACCTTCCGTGCGCCAACAGATCATCCTGCAAGCCTACCGGAACCCCGCGTACGAGCATTGGCACGGCCCTTATTACGGCAAGGATGCTTTCCGATTGCTGCGCGACATGCAGGACCCCAAGTGGGTCGCGCTGTACCGCGATGGGGGCTGAACGCCCTTACCAGCGGCCAGTTCATTAGATTTGACCACCATTTCAGTGGAACGGCGGACCACTCGCCGGCCGACGACCCTCGGCATCAACCCGTTGGACACATGACACCTGCCCCTTTCGATTACAACACCCAGCGCCCGCAACTCGCCATTCCCGAGTATGGCAGGCATGTGCAACGTATGGTTGACCATTGCATGGAGATGGAGGACCGCGATCAACGGACACGTACCGCCAAAGCCATCATCCAAGTGATCGGACGGCTCAACCCACAGCTGCGCAATAGCGACAATTTCGAACGCACGTTGTGGGACCACCTCTACATCATGAGCGCGTTCCAGCTCGATGTGGACGGGCCATACCCGAAGCCCACCGCCGAAGGGCTGGAGAGCAAACCGGCACGGGTAAACTACCCACAGTCGAAGATCAAGTATGGGCATTACGGAAAAATGGTCCAGCGCATGATCGACCAATGTGCGGCCATGGAGGAGGGTGACACACGCGATGCCTACACCCAGGTGATCGCCAACCATATGAAACGCCAATTCCTGGTGTGGAACAGGGACACCGTTCCCGACCCATTGATCTTGAAGGACATGGGCGAAATGAGCAAAGGGAAACTCAAGCTGCCAGCGGATACCCAGCTCGCTGCCACCGCCGAACTCCTGCGTATCATTCAATCAGGACCGAAGAATGAGGTGGATACGCGCAAACGCCACAACAGCGGCGGCGGAAAGAAGCGGAACCGGAACCGGAAGAAGCGGTACTGAGCCCGCGCGATCCAGGACGTTGGCCGACCCAACGGTAGCTTGGGAATGGCCATTTCATGTGCCTCCTTCCGCCCGCCTCGTGCGCCACCGTCCTCGGCATATGACAATCACTTGTTGAAACCCTTCCGGAACCCTCGTCAGATCTCCCGTTCGGGCTTCGTTGCTTCGCATCATGGGAAGCTTCAGGATCGAAGGAGGGCATAGGTTGAAAGGCGAAGTGACCCCGCAAGGGGCCAAGAACGAGGCATTGCAGATCCTGTGCGCCGTGTTGCTCACGGAGCAGCCGGTAACCATCCATAATGTGCCGGACATCATCGATGTCAACAAACTCATCGACCTGTTGAAGCGCATGGGCGTCCATGTGGACGATCTTGGTGATGGCAGCTGGCGGTTCACGGCAAAGGATGTCGATATCGAATTCTTCCTTCGACCCGAGTTCAAGACCCTGGGTGGTGGATTGCGCGGCAGTGTCATGTTGGTGGGCCCTTCATTGGCCCGCTTCGGTCGCGGCTATATACCCACACCCGGAGGGGACAAGATCGGACGTCGACGCTTGGACACCCACTTCATCGGTTTCGAGAAACTGGGTGCCACTTTCATATACGATGCTGCGGAAGGGTTCTTCAAAGCCGAGGCGAAACAGCTCAAGGGGGCGTACATGCTTTTGGACGAGGCAAGTGTAACGGGCACGGCCAACATCGTCATGGCCGCCACCTTGGCTGAAGGACGCACCACCATCTTCAATGCCGCTTGCGAGCCGTACCTGCAGCAATTGTGCAATATGCTGGTCCGAATGGGAGCGAAGATCAGCGGGATCGGAAGCAACTTGTTGCACATCGACGGAGTGAAAGAGCTCGGGGGCACCGAACACTGCATGCTGCCCGACATGATCGAGATCGGCTCCTTCATCGGCATGGCCGCGATGACACGTAGTGAGATCACGATCAAGAACACGGGATATGATCACCTCGGGGTGATCCCGGATGTATTCCAGAAGCTTGGGATCGCCTTGGAACGCCGAGGGGACGACATCCATATCCCAGCGCAGGAGCACTACACCATTCAGAAATTCATCGATGGCAGCAACATGACCGTCAGCGATGCACCTTGGCCGGGCTTCACACCGGACCTGCTCAGTATCGTACTGGTGACCGCCACGCAAGCCAAAGGCAGTGTTCTCGTGCACCAAAAGATGTTCGAGAGCCGCCTGTTCTTCGTCGACAAGCTGATCGAAATGGGTGCACAGATCACGCTATGCGATCCACATCGCGCACTGGTGATCGGGAACGACTTCCAAACGCCTCTGCGCGCCATCCGTATGACGAGCCCGGACATCCGGGCCGGTGTCTCCTTGCTCATTGCCGCCCTCAATGCCGAAGGCACCAGTACCATTGACAACATCGAACAGATCGATCGCGGATATCAGCGGATCGACTCCCGCTTGAAGTCGCTTGGCGCAAGGATCGAACGAATCTGACCCTTGCGTTGGACGCCGCTCGAAGTAGCCATCCCATCCCGGCACGATGTTCGCCGTCACCCGCTGAACGAACGTTTTACTTTTGCACTATGGAATTCCGCAAGATCATGTCGAAGACACGCATCGCCATTACCGCCGTCGTAGCCGTGCTGGCCATATATGGATTCACCAACAGATCGCACAAAACCGCTCCGGATGGGGATGTCCAGGTCGGGACATCCATCGGGAACAAGGCCCCGGAACTGGCCTTCATGAACGCGGACAGCACCAAGGTCTTGAAGCTTTCCGAGCTCAAAGGCAAGTACGTGCTCATCGATTTCTGGGCCAGTTGGTGTCGCCCCTGCCGAATGGAGAACCCCAATGTGGTCGCCGCGTACGACAAATACACCCAAGCCAAATTCACCGATGCCAAAGGATTCGAAGTGTACAGCGTGAGCTTGGATCGCAGCCGTGAAGCTTGGAAGCAGGCCATCGCTCAGGACGACCTGAAGTGGAAATACCATGTGAGCGATCTGGGATTCTGGAATTCCAAGGGTGCAAAGCTCTATGGTGTGAACTCCATCCCGATGAGCTTCCTCGTTGACCCGGAGGGTATCATCATCGCCAAGAACCTGCGCGGCATGGCCTTGCACCAGGAACTCGACAAGCATGTGAAGAGCTTATAGGTCAAACCCGGACCGAGCCTTGGGAGGACCCTCTGCATGGCAGGGGGTTCTTCCGTTCATCCCCATTCTTCTGCCATCCTGTCCGCCAAACCCGCATGGCATCCGATCTGCCGGAGCGGGATCGCCGGAACATGTAGCCGGATAGCCACCAATGGTGCTGAAGAACCCGTTCCGCCGCACTGAAAAGGAAAAGACGACCATGGAGAAAGAGACCATGAAGAACGAACAAGCACGAACCGAGCCGTTGGAACAGACCGTGGACCCGTCAGTTGGAACTGACAACGCTGACAGCCCGACAGGGGCCATGGACCAGGGGTCCACGCGAGAAGCCGCGGAATTGGATATTCTGCGCACCGAGCATCAAGCCCTTCACGAGAAGCACCTCCGCCTGTTCGCCGAGTTCGACAACTTCCGAAAGCGCACAGCGAAGGAAAAGCTTGAACTCTTGCAACTGGCCGGCGCAGAGACCTTGAAGAACATTCTCCCGGTGATGGACGACATGGAACGCGCCATTGCCAACAACGCCAACGTGGAGGACCCTGAGGCGATACGTAAAGGGATGGAACTGATCCATCAAAAATTCATCAACCTCATGGCTGCACAAGGAATGCGGGTGATGAAGGCCAAAGGCGAGGTGTTCGACCCCGAGGTGCACGAGGCCATCACCAAGGCCCCTGCCCCGGAGCCCGCGTTGAAAGGCAAGGTGCTGGAGGTGGTGGAGAATGGATATACCATGAACGACAAAGTGATCCGCTTCGCAAAGGTCGTCGTAGGCGAGTAAGCCGAAATGCTGGACCCTCGGGTCCAACGCAACCATGAGCAAGAAAGACCCATACGAAGTCCTGGGGATCACCCGGAACGCCAGCGCCGAAGAGGTGAAGAAGGCTTACCGGAAACTGGCCATCAAGTACCACCCTGACAAGAACCCTGGCGACAAAGCGGCGGAGGAACGCTTCAAGGAAGCAGCCAGCGCCTATGAGATCCTGAGCGACCCCGAAAAGAAGGCGAAGTACGATCGCTTCGGACACAACGCACCGGGAGGCTTCGGTGGTGGGTTCCAAGGCGGTGGGATGAACATGGACGACATTTTCTCCCAGTTCGGCGACATATTCGGCGGGCACTTCGGGGGTGGTGCGTTCGGCGGTGGGTTCGGGCAACGCGGCGGCGGCCGTACCGTGAAGGGAAGCAACCTCCGGGTCCGTTTGAAAATGACTTTGGAGGATGTCGCCAACGGGGCCGAAAAGAAGATCAAAGTAACCAAGCTCGTCCGCTCCAAAGGGAGTGAATACGGTAAGTGCGGCACATGCGGAGGCAACGGTCAGGTGCGTCGCGTTCAAAGCACCTTCCTCGGCCAAATGCAGACGGTGACCACCTGCCCAGCCTGCGGAGGCATTGGACAGACCGTGACCAAACGAGGCCCAGGTAGTGATGAGCATGGCTTGGTGCGCGAGGAGGTCGTGGTTCCGATCAAGATCCCGGCCGGTGTTGAGGAAGGAATGCAGTTGAACATCAGTGGTATGGGCAATGAAGCCCCCGCTGGCGGAATTCCCGGCGACCTGCTCGTGGTGATCGAGGAAGAGGCCCACCCGGAATTGAGACGGGATGGACAGAACCTGCACCATGAGGCCTTCATCAACATGGTGGATGCGGCCTTGGGAGCAAAGATCGAAGTGCCGTTGGTGAGCGGCAAGGCAAAGGTCACAGTGGAACCGGGTACCCAAAGCAACCATGTCCTCCGGCTCAAGGGTAAAGGGCTGCCCAGCGTGAACAGACATGGTCATGGTGACATCTTCGTTCATATCGCCGTTTGGACCCCGACCAACCTTAGCAAGGAGGAAAAGAACCTGCTGGAAAAGATGCGGAACAGCGAAGGCTTCCAGCCCCGGCCCACTTCCAAGGACAAAGGTTTCTTCGAGCGGGTGAAGGAGATGTTCGGGACTTGACGGTCGCTAAGCAGCAAAGCGGTACTTGGATGCCGGAGGCGGCTAGGTCCTCAATGGCACCAAACGCGCCACTGGGCGACCGTGATCGATCAGCACCAACCCGGTCCTCTCCAAGCGGTGTTCCTCGGACGCTCCCATCGCCCGGATCAATTGTTCCTCCACCGTCCGCAGATCACCGCACCTGCACCCCGAGGGCACCAAACCCCGGAACCTGACATGATCCCGCCCGGTGGACCATCGACCGGTGAACGTTCCGCAGCTGGACCGACCCACCACCTGACCATCTTTGTTCAACTCGATGGTCATTGGAGGGAACGAGCTCCTCAGGTCCGCATCGTAAACCTTCACTACACGCCATCGCCCCACCAGCTTTCGGCTCAAGGACACACCTGTGAACACTACACTACCCATCAAGGCGTAGGTCAGAACGAGCCCGGGTAGCGTGGTGGAAAAGCGCTTCATCATGGGGTGGAGTGTTGGTCTCGGGATGGAAGTTAGACGCAAGATGCCCCCCTCCTCGAAGCGCGTGCGATGGACCGTTCGACTTGTGATGGACCGCTTCCGAGGACCGGCACTTCCCAACGTTCCCAAGGAACGCGCATTGCGGTGGTTCTTGCGACCTTCGCCGGACCATGACCACCGTTACCGGAAATCTCGTCGACATTCAAGGTCGTCGGATCCAAGCATCAGAGATCACCATCGAGGATGGTCGCATCACCTCCATCCGTGCGGTCGAAGGTCCCGTGAAGGGCTATTTGATGCCGGGGTTCATCGATGCGCATGTGCACGTGGAAAGTTCCATGCTTATCCCCAGCGAATTCGCTCGCTTGGCGGTGGTGCATGGCACCGTGGCCACGATCAGCGACCCGCATGAGATCGCGAACGTCCTAGGCGTTGCCGGTGTGGACTTCATGGTCGAGAACGGAAAACAGGTACCATTCCACTTCTACTTCGGGGCCCCGAGCTGCGTACCGGCCACAACCTTCGAAACGGCTGGCGCACGTATCGATCCGGACCAAGTGGGTGAATTGCTGGAACGCCCGGAGATCGTCTACCTCAGCGAGGTGATGGACTTCCCGGGAGTGCTGAACGGAGACCCCGAACTGCTGAAGAAGATCGCCCATGCCAAGCGTCTGGGCAAACCCGTGGACGGTCACGCTCCAGGGCTTCACGGCCGAGCGGCCGAACAGTACATCGCAGCAGGTATCGGCACCGACCATGAATGCTTTACGGCAGAGGAGGCCGCTGGAAAGCTGGGACATGGTATGAAGATCCAGATCAGGGAAGGCAGTGCAGCGAAGAACTTCGAGGCGCTCATCGGCCTACTACATGACCATCCACGCCAAATGATGTTCTGCAGCGATGATAAACACCCGGATGGACTGGTCGAGGGCCATATCAACGACCTCTGTGCAAGAGCAGTGGAGCACGGTATCGATGTGTTCGATATCCTCTACACGGCCTGCTTGGCCCCCATAGAGCACTATGACCTTCCGGTCGGTCGCCTGCGGGTGGGCGATATGGCGGACATGATCCAAGTGGCCGATCTGAAGGAATTCAAGGTGATCCGTACCTGGATCAACGGAGAACTCGTTGCTGAGAACGGCCACAGCCACATTCAACGCGTATCCAGCGAACGACCCAATAGATTCAACTGCAAGCCACTGAAAATCAGTGATCTGCACTTCGAAGCCACGGACAAGGACCTCTTGGTGATCGAAGCGCTGGATGGGCAGCTCATCACCAAGAAGCGCTGGATGCCTCCTACCCTGAAGGATGGTGCCACCGTAGCGGACCCGAAGAAGGACCTCCTGAAGATCGTGGTGGTGAACCGCTACCATGAGGCTCCGCCGGCCGTGGGCTGGATCACCGGATCCGGTTTCCAACGTGGGGCGATCGCAGGAAGTGTCGCCCATGATAGCCACAATATCGTTGCTGTTGGCACCAACGATATTGATCTCTGCCAAGCCATCAACTTGGTGATCCGGGAAAAAGGCGGGATCAGTTTGGCCCATGGGGACCATCACCGGATACTGCCACTGCCGGTCGCCGGGATCATGACCGATGCCGATGCGTACACCGTTGCCGACGCATACGCTGCCATGGATAGGGAGGCGAAAGCGCTGGGCAGCACGCTCTCCGCCCCGTACATGACGCTCTCGTTCATGGCCCTGCTCGTGATCCCGCACTTGAAAATGAGCGATAAAGGGCTCTTCGACGCGGACACCTTCCGCTTGCTCGAAGTCTGAACCAAGCCATAGCAAGCCTACCTTCCACCACGAATGGAAGCAACATCGAAGCCTTGTGTCGTAGTGGCCGTGCTCCTCACATTCGGATCAACGGGCTGCTCCGGGGTGCGAGGGACGGTCCATGATGGAGGGATCCAGAAACGTAGGCATCAGTCGGGCTGGCACATCGACCTCCGTTCAAGTAGCTCAACACTGCGCACGGAGCCCGGAACTGAACGGGAACACTTGACAAGGCGCACCACCATCCCTGTGGTCGCCTTGAGGGATCCAGCCTTTACGTCCGACATATACCCTGCAGTACCGGTGCGTGGTCCAGTAGTTGCAAGTCCTTCGATCCAAGCCTCGTTGATCGCCTCACCGGTCGAGATCCGCGACACGCAGGAAATCGGCACCACCACAGTTCCATCGATCGTCCCGGAGGATACTCCATCCCCGCATTTCAATCCATGGGCCATACCCGCCTTTGCCCTTGCTCTTGGGACCATCACGTATGGGATCCTTGGGACCAGTGCGCCGGTCATTGTCATTGCTGTCATTCTCACGCTTCTGGTAGCCGCCATCGCGGTGAAGAAGGGACGAACGAATGAATGGTCGGGCAAAGGATTCGCCGTGGCCGCCTTGACCATCGGGGCACTGGCCGGGTTGATCACATTGATCGCTCTTTTGCAGGGCGGGCTCTGATCAACGCCCCTGTTGTTCGACGATCCCACCGTGGACATTGCGATGGACGATCAGTCGGACATGGATGTGGACATGAACTTGTTCATCATTTATACAACTACTTGTTTTCCAGGATTTCATGATGCCCGCATCTTTGGACACAGATGCGGGCATTCGACGAGACGATAACATGGCTGGATTTTCGTCTGGACCTCCGACAAGCGCCACCTTCGTTTTGGCTCGTTCTCGGAGAATGTGTGACCGGGATCAGGACCTTGACGCGGGTACCACTACCACTCGCCGAGGGCAAGGCTCTTGAGCGGGAGACCATCGCAGAAGGGATCCACGCACGGATGGTCATGGACGGTTCGTCGCTGACCGTGAGCCGTGTCATGCAGCACTTGACCGGAGTCCTGAAGGTACTACCCTCACAGGAGCAAGGTCTCCTGGAATTGGATGGCCTGCTCTATGTTTGGCAACGCATCGCCGCAGATGGTTCGAATCTCCCACGTCTCGACCCCGACATGGTCCTGTCGTACCAAAAGGCCCTTTTGATCGATCCGACCAGCGCGCGGGACAATGGCCGTTGGCGAACGATCCCTGCAGGAACAAAAGCACTGGACGGAGTACCGCCTGATGTCATCCCGCTATTCATGACCGAACTCCTTGATTGGCTTCAAGGACCTGAGCTTGCCGCACCCGCCAATGAGGAGCGCATGGCCTATGCCCTCTTGCATGCATTGATCACCGAACTCCACATCCAGTGGATACGCCCATTCAGTTCCACGAACGCACGCATCACCGGTACCATGGTCCAACATATCCTGGTCTCTGCGGGTGCAGGTAGTGTTCCGGGGCATCTCCTATCCACGTTCTTCCTTCAGCACCAGCATGAATACAGGCGGCAGGTGCAACAGGCGGCCCTCGGGGTACCCGATGCCATACCCTTTTTGGCCTTCGGGTTGCGAGGGTTGAACAAAGGACTGACCGAATTGCGGTCCCGAGCAAGGATCATACAAGCCCAAGGACAGTGGCGTGCATACCTTGCCGACCTGTTCGCGGGATCCGAAGCAGCACCAGCGCGGCGACAAGAGCAGATCCTACTGGACCTCGCTTTGCAGGATGGACCGGTGGCATTGAACGCGATACCCACCCTATCCCCGACACTAGCGAAGATGTATGCCGGGGTATCTGAAAAGACGCTCCGGCGTGATATCGACCATCTCGAACATATCGGCACCGTGCTTCGAGGACCTCATGGGTTCAGGGTACGTCTGGAGCGCCTACTGGCGTTCAGGCATTGAAGCTGCCCAGAAGCTCATCCACATAGCGCTCCGCCTCCTGCCGGAGCACATCCGGGGATCCCCCGGACTCGCGCATGGCGCACAATGAGGATGCCCCGGCCGACTTCGACAACTTCCGACCATCCGGTCCAGTGGTCAACGGGTGGTGCAGGAAGCGGACTTCCCGGAATGCTTCAAGTCCTGCGCGTTCGGCCATGTGACTTTGGCAAACCGAGGAAGGCAGAAGGTCCGCACCACGAACAATGAATGTGATGTCCATATCAACATCATCCATCAAGGACACCAGTTGGTAAGCAGGTCGACCCGTTCCGCGAACAAGTACGATGGGATCCTCCATCATCACGGCCAGATTATGTTCATCAACACGGCCCTGCAGGTCCAAGAGAGTCGAAGGGCAAGGCCGAGGTATGCTGAGCCTCCATGGCGTTCCGCCGGGTACTTGGGCCGGAGGGTCCGTCCTGCACGAATGCGGCGCGCACCGCGACACTCGTTCGGCCATTTCGGCGCGGGAGCACACGCATGGGTACAAATGACCTTGCCGCTTTAGCGCATCGAACAATTCAACGTAGCGAGGCATACGATGGACCTGGGACCATGTCCGATACAATTCCTCCGGTCCGGAGGGCCCATCATCCGCCCGGATACCGAGCCACTCCATTGACCGGAAGATGTCCTCCACGTATTCAGGACGGATACGCTCGGCGTCAATATCATCGATCCGTAGAACGAGCGTGCTGCTGAAGTGCTCCGCCAACAACGCTGTGACCAGGAAATTGAACGCATTGCCCGCATGGAGGTATCCACTGGGTGTAGGGGCCAATCGGCTACGGCCTCCATGGATGATCATTGCGTGAGGTTCCTTCGGAATAGTGCCCGGGGCGGGACTTGAACCCGCACAGCCCTTACGGACCAAGGGATTTTAAGTCCCTCGTGTCTACCATTTCACCACCCGGGCCTTGTCGTACCCACGCCAAAGGCCAGGATCAACAAGACCGTCCGAAAATAGTGATGCCTCCCGTGGGAGGCATCTACCTGAGCGAGAAACGGGACTCGAACCCGCGACCCCGACCTTGGCAAGGTCGTGCTCTACCAACTGAGCTACTCTCGCAATGAATACCCGCTCGGCGTGACCGCTTTCGCGAATGAGGCGGCAAATATAGCACCGGTTCGGAACATCACAAGCCCTATGCCTTTTTCAAGCGTGCCTTTTCCGGTGTCACCATCCGTTTGATCTCGTTCAACTTGAACAGTGCTTCCACAGGGGTCAGCGTATCGATGTCCAGGTCCGCGATCTGCTTCCGTATCCGCTCCAAGGCGGGGTCATCGAGTTGGAAAAAGCTGAGTTGAAGTTCCTTACCGATCCCCGCTGGAATGGCTTTGGACGGGCGCTGTGGTCCTTCCGGATCCGGCGCCTGACCCAGATCACCCGCGTGGCTGGCCTCCAGATGGGCCAGGACGTTACGCGCTCGTTGCAGCACGCGCGCCGGCATGCCCGCCAACTCGGCCACGTGTATCCCGAAACTACGATCGCTGCCGCCAGGCACGAGTTTCCGCAGGAAGAGCACCCTACCCTGAGCCTCGCGAACGGCAACGCTCGCGTTGCTGATCCGTGGAAAACTCGCGGCCATCTCATTGAGCTCATGGTAATGGGTGGCGAACATCGTCTTGGGCCTGCCCGCGTGATCGTGAAGGAATTCCGAGATCGCCCATGCGATCGAGATCCCGTCGTAAGTGCTTGTTCCACGACCGATCTCGTCCAACAACACCAAGCTCCGATCGCTGAGATTGTTCAGGATGCTCGCGGTCTCGTTCATTTCCACCATGAACGTGCTCTCACCCGTGGTGAGATTGTCGGAAGCGCCTACACGCGTGAAGATACGGTCCACGATACCGATCGTCGCGGCCTTTGCAGGAACATGGCTGCCCACCTGCGCCATCAACACGATCAAGGCTGCCTGACGCAACAACGCGCTCTTACCGCTCATGTTAGGTCCTGTGATCATAAGGAGCTGACGATCCTCCGGATCGAGCAATAGGTCGTTCTCAACATAGGGCGCATCGGGTGGCAACTGTTGTTCGATCACCGGATGCCGGCCATCCCGGATATCCAAGACCCGCCCTTCTGTCATGGTGGGCCTGCAATAGTTCCAACTCTGTGCATTCAAGGCAAACCCCAGGATGACATCCCATTCGGCCAAGGCCGCGGCCAGCGTCCGCAACGCACCCACATGGCCGACCACATGCTCCACCAAAACCCCATAATGCTCATGCTCCAACGCAAGGATCCGCTCCTCCGCACCTAGGATCTTCTCCTCAAGTGTCTTCAATTCATCGGTGATGTAACGCTCAGCACCCACCAGGGTCTGCTTCCGGACCCATTCAGGCGGCACCTTATCCTTGTGCGTATTGCGCACTTCCAGATAGTACCCGAACACATTGTTGAATCCCACCTTCAAGGATGGGATCCCGGTCCGATCGCTCTCCCGACGTTGCACGTCCAAAAGCAACTCCTTGGCATGGCCACTGACGTGCCTCAATTCGTCCAACTCCTTGCTGACACCCGTCTTGATCACGCCACCTTTCGAAGGATTCACCGGGGTCTCCTCCTCGATGGTGGCTGAAATGCGTTCCGAAAGACCCTTGGGTACCGTCAGTTCCTTCGCAAGGCGTGAGATGATGCCTGACCCGGACGCCAAGGTGTTGCGTAATTCCCGTGTGGCCTCCAAAGCACGATGGACCTGTAGCAATTCCCGGGGGTTTATCCTTCCCGCGCTTGCTTTGCCCACCAAGCGCTCCAGATCACCGATACGGTCCAGTGAACGGCCCATGCCCTCCATCAAGTTGGCATCCTTCATCAACGCATCGACCCGGTCATGGCGTGAAGCTATCGTGGAGGGATCCACCAAAGGGAACAAAAGCCAGCGTTTCAGCAGGCGGGAGCCCATGGGCGTAATGCACCGATCCATGGCTTGTAACAAGGTACGCGCACCTTCATTCACCGGCGATACGAGTTCGAGGTTGCGCACTGTGAAGCGATCCAATCCCACATGGGTTTCCGGTCGTATCCAGCCGATGCGGTCCAAATGGGCCAAGCGTTCATGCCGTGTCTCCCCCAGGTACTGTAGGATCGCGCCAGCGGCTCGTTGGCCGAGCTTCAGATCCTCGATCCCGAATCCTTTCAACGTGGCAGTGGAGAACTGATCCAAGAGGCGTTCCCGGGCGAAGTCGTCCGTAAAGGCCCAGTCGTCCATGGTATATCCGTTGTATGCGTTGCCCAATCGGGTCAACATTGGATCAACGTTTCCCCTTGGGTACAGCAGCTCACTCGGTGCATGGCGATCCACCAAGCGCCCTGCTTCCTCCTGTTCCTCCTCGGCCACCACGAACTCACCCGTGGTGACATCCAGGAAGGCCAGGCCATAGCGCCCACCCTGAACACATATGGAAGCCAACCAGTTGTTCGCTCGATGGTCCAGGACATGATCGCTGTACGCCACCCCCGGGGTGACCACCTCGGTGACCCCTCTTTTGACGATCGTCCTGGTCGCCTTCGGATCCTCGAGTTGGTCACAAATAGCCACCCGGAACCCGGCCCGCACCAGCTTTGGCAGGTAATTCTCCAAGGAATGGTGGGGAAAGCCGGCCAATTCGGTCTCGCTATCCGAGCCGTTGTTCCGTTTGGTGAGAGTGATGCCCAACACGGCGGATGCTTTCACGGCATCGCTCCCGAAGGTCTCGTAGAAATCACCGACGCGGAAGAGCAGGAGCGCATCGGGATACTGGGCCTTGATGCTGCCGAATTGCTGCATCAGTGGGGATATCGCTTTGCCTTTCATTGCCATGCTCCGGATGGACCGCCCTATTTTCGCCTTGGATGGGATCAGCGTCGAGCCCATTCGGCGAAGCCGGCCAAGTTAATTCACTGCGATCGCCTGTACACCCGTGGAACGGCCACCGTTCTACACATTTTCCGAACAATCATGCCACGATCGGACCGAAAGTTGACGATGGAGGAGTTGGACCGCCCCGAGCCTACCGCTCACCGGAATGCTCTAAAAAACCCTGTGCGCTTGGTGCTGGACGATGTGCGGAGCAGGCATAACGTCGGCTCGATCTTCCGTACCGCGGATGCGTTCGGGGCCGAAGGGATCGTGCTCTGCGGTTTCACGCCCCGACCGCCCCATCGTGAGATCGAGAAAACAGCCTTGGGTGCCACCGTATCCGTCCCGTGGACGACCGCCACCAGTGCCCATGAGGCGGTGGAACAATTGAAGGCCGAAGGCTACCACGTGGTGGCAGTGGAGCAAACGGCCGAAGCCACGCCACTTCACACCATGGAAGCACCTCAAGACCGCCCCTTGGCCTTGGTGCTCGGGAACGAGTTGCACGGCGTGTCGGACGCCGTGGTGGAAGCCGCGGATGCATGTGTGGTGGTGCCCCAACAGGGCAGTAAGCATTCGTTGAATGTTTCCGTGTGCACGGGCGTGGTGCTGTGGTGGTTGAGCGCGTTGCCTAGGGAACTGATGCAACATTTTGGCCGGATCACGTAGAAAGGCAACCAAAACGATTTTCACAGGTCTATGAGGATAGAAGGGAAGCAGCCTACCGTCCGTATCCCCCAAAGCCGCTATATTTGGTCGCGACCGGCCCCGCGCATATGCTGAAACGATACTCCAGCTTTCTTCTTGTTCTGTTCGTGCTGGGCTTGGGCCTTTGCGCGTTGCCCGCCCATGGCCAGTACTTCCGGCAGTCCAGCTATTGGAAAACGCATCGGCAGGAACTCAGCTTCGGATTCGGGGTCTCCAACTTCTTGGGAGAGCTCGGTGGCCGGAACCAGATCGGATCACCGTTCGTGTGGGATCTTGAGTTGAGCAAGACCCGGCCTGCAGCACACATCGACTTCCGCTATTTCCTAGCGCGAAAGATGGCCCTGCGGACCCGTTTCACATACGGTATCCTTGCCGGCAATGACAACCTCACGACCGAGCCCTTCCGCCAGAACAGGAACTTGAACTTCAAGAGCGATGTGTATGAACTATCCGTGGTCTATGAGTTCCACATGTTCAGTGAGGAACTCGGCCATGTGTATGACCTGCGCGGAGTCAAGGGGACGAAGTCCTCGCGTGTGGGATTCTATGCGTTCGTCGGCATCGGCGGTTTCTATTTCGACCCCAAGACGCAGTTCCAGAACACCTGGGTGCGGCTGAAGCCCCTGGGCACCGAAGGACAGGGCTTGGAAGGCGGGGCACCGGAGTACAACAACTTCCAAGTGTGCATCCCAATGGGTTTCGGCATCCGGAAGGCCCTGAGCAAACAGATCAGCTATGGCCTGGAGATCCAGTACACCAAGACGTTCACGGACTATATCGATGATGTGAGCACTGTCTATTACGACAACGATGCGCTGCTCGCGGCACACGGAGAGATCGGTGCCTATTTGGCCGACCCGAACTTGGGTAGTCTGGCCGAATTCGGGATCAACCCTACCGCGACCGGGCAGCAACGTGGCGATGAGTCGGATCTTGATGCCTACCTCTTCTTGAAGGCGCAAGTGCACTACAAGTTGGTCAAGTTCCGGAGCGGCTCCAAAAAGTACCGTACGCGTATCCGACGCCAGAAGATCGTGTTCTAGGATCCACGGGGATCCATGGAAATGGGACTTGCATAGAGCAGGGCATTCCTCGTTGGATAGGCATGTGTGCGTTTGGATAGGGTGATATCCGATGACCTTCATTACCTACGCTGTGGCTCCGGATCCGGAGCCACGGCGTAGTGCTGCTCAAGGTCCGTTGCAAAGATGACGGTGCATGCGACAGATGGATATGGATCATCGTGAAGCCTCACCTACTGGACCCCTCGATTGAACCACGATACCCATCCAACGTGACCTCTATCAAAGACCGGCGGTCGTCCGGGAGGCAATTGCGAAGGATTCGTAAACGTGCAGCTCTTGCGGACAACTGCCATGGAGCTACCCGAGATGCGGCCTTCAGCGGATCGCATAAAGGGGAAGTGTGAGATCAATGGACCACGTGCCATTGGTCGATAAACCGAGATCCAGTTCGATCACCCACGAGATCGAACGACGAAGCCCCCACATTGCTGTGGGGGCTTCGTGAATACCGGTGTTCCTGGGATCAGAGACCCAGGTTGTCCTTGAACTCACGGAACTCGAGGTCCTTCATCGCTTTCTCGCGAAGGCTGGCGTCCTTCTGAACAGCCATGCCGAGGTGGTTCCGGACCATGTCGCCGTTGTTCTGGCGTGCACCAATGATGGCCATTAAGTAGTGGCCCATGGCGCTGTCCTTGTCGGAGCTGCCATCCATGATAGCTTGTGCTCCGGCGGGGTCGCCGCCGAGCATCTTCGCCAATGCGGCGTTGAAGCTCTTGGTACCGCTCATGTTGCTATTGGCGCTGGCGTAGTCACCATTCTGGATATTGATGATGCCAAGATTGTACTTCACCTCCGGACCGGCGGCCATGGCCTTGCCATAGAGTTCAACGGCCTTCTTGCGATCGCCTTTCAACCGGGCCACCACACCAAGGTTGTTGGTGCTTACCGGGTTGTCCATGATGGTGTTGGCCTTCTGGAACTGGGCTTCGGCTTCGGCCAGCTTATTCTGCATCATGTAGATGTAGCCGACGTTGTTGGCGCCGCGGTAGTCGCCGGAATGCACGCGCTCGGTCTCCTTGTAGATGCGGAGCTGCTCGTTCAGGTCGGTGGTCAAGGTGGCTGCGAAGAGCAACTCCTCCACGTTCAGGGAATCAGGCATTGTGCGGCTCATTTCAGTGAGCTGCGCATCGGTCTTCCCGATGATCTGGTAGTTCAGCTTCATCTCGCTACGGCGCAGGGCGGGCAGGATCTTGTCAGCGATCTCTTCATAGGTCGCAGCCATGTTCTTCACCTCAGCTTCGCGCTTGGCCACATCGGGATACATTTCCAATACGCGGAGCACGAGGTCCTTGTCTGCGATGTTACTGGCCTGCATGGCGGCCTTGAAGCCATCCCAATCCTCGCCACGAGGGGTGAGTTTGTAGAACTCATCTGCCTTTGCCGTATCGGACTTGGCGCGGAGCAGCTCCGGCTTCACCCATCCTTTGGCGCTCTTCGCGCGGTCGTCGGCCAGGTTCTCATTCAGGCTCAATTCTCCCTCCGGGCTGGCCCACGCGTCGATGGCCAAGCTCTGGAGCTTGATATTGCCCTTCTTGGCGAACTCCTTGATGAAGGTGGCCATGGCCTTGATGTCGTCCTCTTTCAATTCGGTACCGCGCACCTGTGAGGAATTCACCAAGTAATTGAGCGTTGCATCCTGGCTGTGGTTCGTGATGCGCTCGAACGCGTCCTTGCCCAAGAGCACTTTATCGTCGCTCATCATCAAGTACGGGGTGGTGATCACACCATCGGCCAACTTGATGGGATCGAAGGCCAGTTCCTTGTTGCCTTGCTTGCCCAGGATCTTGACCATCAACTCGCTCTCGCTCATGGCCGGCGTGTACGCCACCTTATGGGCGTAGTTGAATGCCTTACCGGTCTCATACGGGATCACGGTGTTGTTGCCCACGGCCTTCTCGCCTTGGAAGTAGGCGGTCTTGAAAGGGGTCTCGCCACCGGTGTACATCAAGGTGGGGGTGAGTTCCACTTGGGCCTTCTTGTAGAAGTATTTCCCGGGGAAGTTCCCATTCACGGACACCGCAACGGAATCGCCTTGTACGATCAGGGGGTTCGGATCCACCGTGTATTTGATGTTCTCGACGTACTTGTTCATTTTCCCCAGGCCGCCGCAACCGCTGAGGGCAATGAGTGTAATGGCCAATAGGGACAGGCCCTTCAGGTGCCGCTTTTCCATGAATTCGTTCCTTGGTGAGTGATTTCGGCTGCAAGTATAACCATGCCGTTCCATGCTTTGCTTCCCAAGAATATGCCACTTCTTAACATGCAGAGGTGCATCACAGTGCCACCACCCTGTACCCAGCAGGCACTTCGGCGGTGATCTCGCGCAGCAGTTCCGCATAGACAAGCGGCTCATGCATGAGGTCGTGTTGCCCAAGATCAACGACCAAGACGCGACCCTGATCGAGTTTTTGAAGATGGTCCAGGTAGCGGTCCTGCAGTTTTGCCAGATAATCAATGGGGATACTTTGTTCATAACTCCTACCCCGTTCCTTGATACGCTCCTTCACCCGATCCATACCCAGGTGCAAGTACACGATGAGTTCCGGTCGAGGCAGATCCTTGTACATGATCCCGTAAAGGTCCCGGAACAGGGCATATTCATCCGCCTTCAAGGTCACGTTTGCGAAGATCACCGACTTGCCGAGTGAATAATCCGCAATGGTGCATGCGCTGAACAAGTCCTGTTCGGTGGTTCGCTTGAGCTGATGATAGCGCTGTGCCAGGAACGAAAGCTCCACGGAAAAGCCATAGCGTTCGGGGTCATTGTAGAATCGGGGCAGGAAGGGGTTGTCATCGAATTCCTCCAGCACCAGACGCCCATGCCATTGCTGGGCCAAACGCTTCGCAAGGGTCGTCTTGCCGGCACCGATCAGGCCCTCCACAGCGATGTACGAATACTGCATGGGATCAAGCAGGCAAGTTGTCCAATAGCTCAAGAACGGTGAGCCCAGTTACAGGATGACGCCAAGAAGGCCAAATGTCGGCCATGGGAGCCAAGGCGAAACGTCGCTGTTCCAGGCGCGGGTGCGGCACCAACAGCGCGTTCTCTTGGATCACATGGCCCTCCACCGCAAGGATGTCGATGTCGATCGGGCGCGCCACCACAGTGCCATCGGCAGGTCGTACGCGTCCCAGATCGGTCTCGATGCGCAAACATACGTTCAACACCTCGGACGCTGATAGACCGCTGCGAAGGACCAAGGCCCTGTTGAGGAACAAGCGCTCATCGCTGAACCCCCATGGTGGGCTCCAGTGGTCCCTGCTGCGGGCGAGCACGACACCAACTCGTGTATTGATGACCTTCTCTGCCTGCTCAAACGTGTCCTGAGGCACCCCGATATTACCTCCCAGAAGTAGAACGATACGCTTTTCGGCCATGGGCACAAAGCTATCCGGGGCCTCCTATCCGGGCGCCTTGCCGTTCATGTGATCCAGGCCGTTCTCTGGTCCGGACGCACCTAGTTTCGTCCCTGCAAAAGAATCTTCCCATGAGACAGTTCCTGAAATTCATGTTCGCCAGCATGGTGGGCACCTTTCTGATCGGCTTCGTGTTGATCATGATCCTGATCGGCTCACTGGCAGCACTTGGCTCCGGTTTCTCTTCGGGCAACAAACCCACCACGATCAGCGACAATTCGATCCTGCACCTGCGCTTGGACCAAGGGATCGTGGACCGCGGCAGCAAGGATGATTTCCTGTTCGATCTCGGTCCGTTCCGCGATGCCAACACCATCGGCCTCAACATCCTGTTGGCAAGCTTGGACCACGCTCGCACCGATGACCATATCGAAGGCATCTTCCTGGACCTGACCGGTATGCAAGCTGGTTTCGCCACGATGAGAGAGGTGCGGGAGAAACTGCTCGCCTTCAAACAGGAAAGCGGCAAGCCGGTGATCGCGTACAGTGACTCATACACCCAAGGAACGTATTACATGGCCACTGCAGCCGATGCGATCTACCTCCAGCCCAAGGGCGATGTGGACTATCGTGGATTGCGCAGCGAGTATATGTTCTACAAGGGAATGTTCGAGAAGCTCGACATCGACGTGCAGTTCATCAGGGGCAGCAACAACCGATTCAAAAGCTTCGGAGAAGTCTTCACGGAGGAGAAGATGAGCGAAGCGAACAGGGAACAGAACCGAGTGCTATTGGCGGGGCTTTGGGCGGAACACTTGCAAGCGGTATCCACCAACAGGAAGATCGACAAGGACCGATTGAACCTGATCGTGGACAGCCTGCTTGTTCGCAACGCGGAGTCCGCGCTGGAATTGGGACTCGTGGACGGGCTCAAGTACCGGGACGAGGTCCTGGATATCCTGCGGGAACGGATGGACGTTCCGGCCGATCAAGAATTGAAGTTCGCCGAACTCGGCAAATACGCGCGCTCCTTCACACCAGGATACAGCAAGGGTGGCAAGAAGGAGAAGTTGGCCGTGATCTATGCCGAGGGAAGCATCGCAAGCGGCGAAAGCGAGGACGGCGTTATCGGTGGGACCTCACTTTCCGAGACGATCCGTGAAGCGCGCGAGGACACGATGATCAAGGCCATTGTGCTTCGGGTGAATTCACCCGGTGGCAGCGGGCTGGCCAGCGAAGTGATCTGGCGTGAGGTGGAACTGGCAAAGAAGGACAAGCCAGTGGTGGTGAGCATGGGTGATGTGGCCGCATCCGGGGGTTACTATATCAGTGCTCCGGCAACGAAGATCTTCGCTGAGCCCACAACGATCACCGGTTCGATCGGTGTGTTCGGTATGATCCCCAATATGCAGGGCTTCTTCAAGAACAAGTTGGGGATCACCTTTGATGGTGAGAAGACCCACAAGTACGCCGATATGATGACCCTGAGCCGACCGCTCACGGAGGAGGAGAAGAACATCATCCAAGGATACGTGGACGAGTTCTACGAAGGGTTCAAGGAGCGCGTTGCCGAAGGGCGCAACATGAGCGTGGCGGAGGTGGACAGCATCGGACAAGGCCGAGTATGGACCGGTACGGATGCCAAACGCATCGGGTTGGTGGACGAGCTCGGTGGCCTCGAAGCCGCGATCACTGAAGCCGCGAAGTTGGCTGGCATCGCGGACTACAAACGCGTTGAACTGCCGGAACAAAAGGATCTTTTTGAGCAGATCATGACCGACCTGAACGGGCAGATGAGCACTTGGGCGGCCACCCGGTTCTTGGGTGAGGACGCGCAATTGCTTAAGCAGTTCACCAAGGCCAAACAGGCCAGGGAGCAAACCGGGATCCTGGCCCGTATGCCCTACGACCTGGAGATCCGTTGACCGATCCCACAGGACACACGAAAGGCCCCGGAAACCCGGGGCCTTTCGCTATCCCTATCGATCAATACATGATCCAAAACCTGTTGCTTGATACGGCAGTGGTCCCGAAAAGTTGCAATA
This sequence comes from Flavobacteriales bacterium, assembly GCA_020437805.1. Classification (GTDB taxonomy): domain Bacteria; phylum Bacteroidota; class Bacteroidia; order Flavobacteriales_F; family PHOS-HE28; genus PHOS-HE28. Next base: position 18,118 of record JAGQVV010000160.1, on the reverse strand, counting down.
CGTATATGCCAGGCGCGGTTCCACTGAGGTCCAATTCTCTTCGGGCACCCCATGGTCCGGACCGGACCTCCTGGCCCGATGCGTTGAACACTGCGTAGCGTTCAACGCGCATTCCTGTTGGAGGCTCCACGAATACCAAGCCGTTGGAAGGCACCGGGAACACCTTCAAACTTCCGGCCACCAACTCATCGACAACGACCGTGGGTCGCGCGAGCCAATTCGTGGAAAGCACCTCGGCATTCGCGCCGATCCCACCGCACACATGGAACCCTCCACCGGGCAATTCGCCCAGACCGCGTAGGTCCATGGCCGCGTTGGGCGTCGAGAAGGACTGTAGTGTGGACCCATCGCCATGCAATACTGCCAGATCCCCAGAAGGCGAAACCACCCCGCTTCCGTTGTATGCGACCGCATCATAGTTGTAGCTCACGGCGGAACCACCCACCCAGAAAGGCCGGTCCGCGAATGTTCCACACGCCGTGCGATACCGTGCCCGTCCAGTAGGTATCGCCGGGGACCATGTGATCGCCGTCGGATCGTTCGGGTCGATCACGCCTTTGCGTAATTCATCCTGAGCCGGGAAGTTGCTTCCCAAGGATGCTCCACCGTAATAGAAAATGGTGTCGCCCAAGACGCAACCCGAAGCCCCGAAGACCTTGTACAGGTTGTTGTTCGGAACGGATGTACCAATGCTCCACGCATCCAGCGACGGGTCATAGATCTGGACGGCGGCCACGTTCGTTACGTTGCTCCAACCGGTGATCACGTAGATCAAACTATCGCGCCAAACAACCTGGACCTGATCATCGATCGGGGTCGGGATCGGGGCTCCATCCTCCAGCCATTGTTCGGACACAAGGTCCAAGCGATGCACGCGATCCGAGCTGATCTCGTACGGGGAACCGGCCAGCACGTGATAACCACCAATGACGTATGCAACCCCATCCACCACATTCGCGGCGGAAGCGATCTTGCCGGAGGTGTCCGGTATATCGGGTAGCACGGTCCATGAATCGGAAAGGGTACTGTACCGATAGGCCTTGCGATGAATGGCCGTGCGGGCCAGCCCGCTGCCGATCCCTCCGAAAGAATAGACGCGTGTATCACCATCCACCACCCCTGCGCATACAGCGTTGTTCGCTGTGGGCATCGGGAGTGGTGCGCGTTCCTCCCAGGACCAGTCGCCTTGCCCTTGAAGGGCCATGACGACCAACAAAGCGCATGGAAGGAGCACGGACCTCATAGGACCTCCACATGTATGCCGCTCTGGTTGCGGACATTCAACACACGGCCATCCTCCCACATGAGATATTGGCCTTTCACCCCCATCAATCGACCCCATACTTCGGGGGACTTCAAGAGTGAAACGCTGGTCAGCTTCGGCGGATAAGCGAGAACAGGATAGTTGATATCCAACGGGACCTCACCGGAGAGCAAGTGCTGATGAAGGTCGGGACGCAAGGTATCGAACGCGAGATCACGCGCTTTCAGCAACGCGGTGTGGTCAATGGGGACCTTCTTCAACATCGCTCGCCAATTGGTCCGATCCGCGAAAGCACGTTTCAAGTCAACCTCGATCAGCCCTGCCAGTTGACGGTACGGCACCCGTGCGATCACGAGTGCAGCTACAGCCCCTTGGTCGATCCAGCGAACCGGCACTTGCGTGGATCGGGTTATCCCGACCTTGATCCCGCCGGTAATGCTCAGGTATACGACATGCTCGGTGGCATGGTGCGACACCTCCCATTCTGGATCACGGCCTTCGCCCAGATGCGCCCTGCACAGTTCGGGTCGGACGATGCACTCGGCGGCTTCGGGAGCGTTCTGTAAACACGGAAAACAGAACCCCTGCCCGAACAACTTCTTCACCTTTCTCCCACAGCTCACACAGCTGAGGACACCCGTTGCACGCAGGCCGAACTCCTCGCCGATACGAGAGGCCAGTTCCACCGTCCCCGAGGCCAATGGAATGGCATAGCGCACCTCCCCATCGAACCCGGCGAGCATCTTCTTCAAGGGTGACCCTTTGTTCATTTCGTTCGCTGCGTATCTTCAGGGCTGAAGATAGGATGCGATCTTCGCCCTCTCCCATTCGGCATGCCCTTGAACGCGCTCGTCTCCTTCCTCATCAACAAACGGCTGCAGCAGATCGAGTTGTTCCGTGAGCACCCGCGGATGGCCCAGTTGGAGGTGTTCCATGCCCTCCTTCAGGCTGCGCGGTACACGGAATGGGGGCGGAAATACAACTACGCCTCGATCACCGACCCGGACCATTTCCGTGCGGTGGTGCCCGTACAGGACTATGAGGATGTGAAGCCTTATGTGGAACGTCTTCGCAAAGGCCAACAGAATCTGCTTTGGCCAACGGATATCCGTTGGTTCGCCAAAAGCAGCGGGACGACCGGCGACCGGAGCAAGTTCATTCCCGTGAGCCGTGAGGCCCTGGAGGATTGCCACTACAAAGGTGGCAAGGACCTGATCGCATTCCATTATCAGCAATACCCGGAGAGCAAGCTATACCAAGGTATGAGCCTGGTCGTTGGTGGCAGCAGCAACATCGAGCAGTTCCGTGCCGACGCTTATTCCGGCGACCTTTCCGCGATCATCATCCGCAATTTGCCCTTGTGGGTGGAGGTGCGTCGCACGCCCGTGATCGAGACCGCCTTGCTGGACAACTGGGAGGTGAAGATCGAGCAGATGGCGAGGGAGACGATGCGCGAGGATGTGCGCTGCATTGCCGGTGTCCCCAGTTGGACGCTGGTGCTACTGCGTCGGATCCTTGAGCTGACGGGCAAGAAGAACATCCTGGAAGTATGGCCCAACCTGGAACTCTTCATGCACGGTGGTGTCAGCTTCAGGCCGTACCGGGCACAGTTCGAAGCCTTGATCCCGTCGTCATCCATGAACTACCTCGAGAGCTACAACGCCTCCGAGGGCTCCTTTGCGATCCAGGACCGGGCAGGAGCCGAGGACATGCTTTTGATGTTGGACTATGGCATATTCTACGAATTCATGCCTCTGGATGAAGTGGGCAAGGTAAAGCCACGCACACTTCTGCTTGACGAGGTGGAAGTGGGTCCGTCCTATGCCATCGTGATCAGCACCAACAGTGGCCTGTGGCGTTACATGCCAGGGGACACGGTGCGCTTCACCAGCCTGCGTCCGCACCGGGTCCAGGTGAGCGGGCGCACCAAGAGCTTCATCAATGCCTTCGGCGAAGAACTGATCGTGGAGAACGCCGATCGCGGCATTGAAGCGGCATGCGATGCCACAGGTGCCGTGTTGAACGAGTACACCGCCGCGCCGATCTTCATGGAGAATGGTGGCTCCGGTGGGCACGAATGGCTGGTGGAGTTCGCCAAAGCACCATCGGACCTCGGCGCGTTCATCGAGGCCTTGGACCGCACCATGCGTTCGCTCAACTCCGACTACGATGCCAAACGACGTGGCGATATCGCCATGCGCTCCCCGTTGGTGCATGTGGTACCGAATGGCACGTTCTATGCGTGGATGAAACAGCGCGGAAAATTGGGCGGACAGAACAAGGTACCGCGATTGTGCAACGATCGTGTGATCCTGGAAAGCCTGCTTGAACCCGTAGAAAGCTGATGCCCATCCGAACCGTCCTCACGATCATCGGCATCCTTGCCATGATGCTTACGAACGCCCAAGAAAGGCTCGTGATCGAAGGGGGGTGCGACCTGTTCACCACCGACGAGATCGGAAACATCTACGTATTGCGTGGTGATGTGCTTGAACTGTACGATCTGAAAGGCGCTACCACCATGCGCAACAGCGTGAAGACCTTCGGACGGATCAATATCCTCGATGCCTTCTACTCCTTGAAACCGATGGTCTTCTCCACCGAACAAGGGCAACTGGCCATGTTGGACAATACGTTGAGCCTTCAGGGAAGTGTACTGAACCTGCCACGATCGGGCTTTACGCAAGTGGTGCTTGCCTGTGTCGGTGTACAGAACGCCTTCTGGTTCTTCGATCAACGGGAACTGGCATTGATCCGGGTGGACCCTCAACTACGTGTACTGGCCAACACCGGGCGATTGGATCAATTGTTGGGGATCACACCGTCACCGGTGGCCATGCAGGAGTTCGACAGTTGGTTGTACGTGAACGACCCAGCGGAAGGTATCCTCGTGTTCGACCTCTTCGGCACGTACGCCAGAACGATCCCGATCAAAGGGGCGGATTGTTTCGAGGTACGCGGCAACGCGCTCTATTACTTTTCAGGGGGTCGCTTGTTCGTTTACGACATGCGTTCCTTCGCCATTACCGAGCACACCCTTCCAGAGGACCTGATCGGCAAGGTGATCGATGTTCGCGTTGAGCGTGGCAGACTGTACATGCGAACGGTAGAGGGTATCGTGATCGAGGACGTGGAGACAAAGCGCTGATCCACCATGACTTTTCCACATCGGCCTGCCGAACGGCATGGTCGGATATCTTCGCAGCTCCCTCTTCCAAAGGCCCCTCAAACCACACCATGCATATCGCGATCGCAGGCAATATCGGCTCCGGAAAAACCACCCTCACACAATTGCTGGCCAAGCACTATAAATGGGACCAGTTGCAGGAAGCCGTGGACAACAACCCCTACTTGTTCGACTTCTACAAGGACATGCAGCGGTGGAGCTTCAACTTGCAGATCTTCTTCCTTAATTCCCGTTTCGAGCAATTGTTGGAGATCCGGCGGAGCGGGCGCAATGTGATCCAGGACCGCACGATCTATGAGGATGCGTACATCTTCGCACCGAATCTGCACGCGATGGGACTGATGACCACGCGTGATTTCGAGAATTACTTCCGCTTGTTCGAGAACATGGACAATGCGATCACTCCGCCCGACCTGATGATCTACCTGCAAGCACCCGTGGAAAAGCTGGTGAAGCAGATCAGCGAGCGCGGCAGAGAATATGAGAACAGCATCAGCATCGATTACCTGAAGCGTTTGAACGAGCGGTACGAGGCTTGGGTGCAGACGTATGACAAGGGTAAACTGTTGATCATTGATGTGGAGGACAATAGCTTCCACAACAACCGGGAGGATCTAGGCCGGATCATCAACAAGATCGATGCGGAGATACACGGTCTGTTCCCGATGGACGACGAAGCGAAGGGCTTGGAAAAGGCGGCACCGCGGAACAAGGCCAAGAAGGCGGCCAAGAAGGTGGTGAAGAAGAAATAACCCGAGCCGCGCGATCGAACCTGCGAAGCCCCATCCTTGGGATGGGGCTTCTTCATTGTCAGTATTACCACCGCTCCTTCACTACGTGGCGAAGACGGTAGCCAGCGACCCGCTCTGGTTATCGATGCTCCCAAGTTCGGGATCGACATACGTGCATCACCCTTTGAACGCGATCAGGACATGACCGACTTCGGCCATTACAATGGAGAAGCAGTAACGAAAAGCCCCGATGACGTGGTATCATCGGGGCTTCATGATCCGTAGGTCCATCAGAAACGATCGCTCAACGACAAGGTCTTAGCAGCAATTGGGGCTTGATCCAATGGCAATGCGCTATGGTCATGACCGTGGTCGTGCCCCTCGTGATCGTGGTGCATCGGAGCAACATCGTGCCCACCCTCGTTGATGTGCGGTGCAATGATCAACGCCACGATCGAGGTCAATTTGATGAGGATGTTCATCGAAGGCCCGGAGGTGTCCTTGAACGGATCGCCTACCGTATCACCCGTCACTGCGGCCTTGTGCGGCTCGCTGCCTTTCTTGAATTCCTTGCCGTCGATAACCACTCCCTTCTCGAAGCTCTTCTTCGCATTGTCCCAAGCGCCACCGGCGTTGTTCTGGAACATGCCCATGAGCACACCACTGACGGTGATACCGGCGAGCAATCCTCCTAAGGCTTCCGGTCCTGCGAGGAACCCCACGAGCAAGGGGGAGATCAGAGCCAATGCACCGGGAGCGATCATCTCGCGGATCGACGCCTTGGTACTGATGGCAACACACTTCTCATATTCAGGCTTGGCCTTTCCTTCCATGATCCCAGGGATCTCGCGGAACTGGCGACGAACCTCCTTCACCATGTCCATGGCCGCCTTGCCCACAGCGCTGATGGCGAGGCTGCTGAAGAAGAAGGGGATCATTCCGCCAACGAACAACATGGCCAATACATCGGCCTTGTATATGTCGATACCGGTGATGCCGGACATTCCGACGTATGCCGCGAAGAGCGCGAGCGCGGTCAAGGCAGCGGAAGCGATCGCGAAGCCCTTACCAGTGGCTGCGGTCGTGTTACCCACGGCGTCCAAGTTGTCGGTGCGCTCACGAACCTCTTTCGGGAGTCCGCTCATCTCGGCGATACCACCGGCGTTGTCAGCGATCGGACCGAACGCGTCGATGGCGAGCTGCATGGCCGTTGTGGCCATCATGCCTGCCGCCGCGATCGCCACGCCGTACATACCAGCGAGGCTGAACGAGCCCCAGATGCCGGCAGCGAGGATCAGGATCGGCAACACCGTGCTTTCCATGCCCATAGCGAGACCACCGATCACATTGGTGCCGTGTCCCGTGCCGCTCTTTTGCACGATACTGTCCACCGGACGGCGACCCATGCTCGTGTAGTACTCGGTCACCATGCTCATCAAGGTGCCGACCACCAGACCGAGCATGATCGCCCAGAAGACGTTCATGCTGGTCACGTCCACGGATACTCCGTTGCGTACGAACTGCATGGTCTCTGGAAGCATCCAATCCACCAGGAAGTAGCTGCTGATCGCAACGAGCACCATCGACCCCCAGTTGCCCAGGTTCAATGCGTTCATCACACTATCGGTGTCCTTGTTGATGCGGACGAAGAGCGTTCCAAGGATACTGAACAACACGCCGAGACCTGCGATCACCATCGGTAACAGGATCGGGGCCATGCCACCGAAGTTGTCGGCGCTGACCACCTCACGACCGAGTACCATCGTCGCGAGCATCGTAGCCACGTAACTACCGAAAAGGTCTGCGCCCATGCCGGCGACATCGCCTACGTTATCACCCACGTTATCGGCGATGGTAGCGGGATTCCGCGCATCATCCTCAGGGATCCCTGCCTCCACCTTACCCACGAGATCGGCACCCACATCGGCGGCCTTGGTGTAGATACCTCCACCAACACGAGCGAACAGTGCGATGCTCTCGGCGCCGAGGCTGAAGCCTGCGAGTACTTCAAGGCACTTCATCATTTGCTGGCCGTTCGCATCGCCATCGGTAACGTACATCCCGAGGAATACAATGAAGAGCGTGCTCAAACCGACCACTGCAAGGCCAGCAACACCGAGGCCCATCACGGCACCACCATTGAAAGAGACCTGCAACGCTTTCTTCAAACTGGTGCGTGCAGCCTGCGTGGTTCGGACATTGGCCTTGGTGGCGATGTTCATGCCGATCCAACCCGCGAATGCACTGAAGAAGGCCCCGATCATGAAGGCGATAGCGATGACCCAGTCGCTGTTCTCGTGCAACGTGCCGCTCCAAGCCAACAACGCTGCTGCGATGATTGCGAACACGCCCAATACCTTCCATTCGGCCTTCAAGAAGGCACTTGCTCCGCGGGCGATGAAGCCAGCGAGTTCTTGCATGTTGGCATCCCCCGCATCCTGCTTGCTCACCCACATGGCCTTCCCGACCATCACGATGAGGCCGATCAATCCCATTACGGGGATGTAGTACATCAGTTCACTTCCCATTACTTCGTTCTAAGTTGTGTATGCTCTTGTCCTTCAGCGCCTTCCGTCCCCCTTGGACGAAAGCGGGCGCGAAAATAGGAAACGGTTGTTAACTCAAGGTCAGGTGGCAAGTGGCAAAGGCAAGCAGCAAGAACGACCCGTAAGGGACAATGTGCGAGTAGCGACGGAGGTGCTGTTGCCTCCAGCGCCTGCTTTCTGCCACCTGGATCCTATTTCACCAGGTACATCACCTCCTTCACGGCCCGCACGGTGCGCTCCACGCTGGGCAGGCTCGCGTCGATCAAGGTCGGGGTGAATGGCAGGGGGGTATCGGCCTGATTCACGCGCAACACTGGGGCATCGAGGTGATCGAAGGCATCCTTTTGCACGCGGTAGGCTATTTCGCTGCTGATGCTTCCGATGGGCCAGTTCTCATCCACCACCACCAAGCGGTTGGTCTTGCGTACGCTCTTGAGAATGGTCGGATAGTCCATGGGGCGTATGGTGCGCAGGTCGATCACCTCGGCATCCACGCCTTCTTTGGCCAGTTCCTCAGCAGCTTCCAGCGCCACTTTCATCATCTTGCCGAAGGAAATCATGGTCACGTCCTTGCCTTCTCGCTTGATATCGGCCACACCGATCGGCAGGAGGTATTCACCCTCCGGGATCTCACCCTTGTCGCCATACATGCGCTCGCTCTCCATGAAGAGCACCGGGTCGTTGTCGCGGATGGCCGCTTTCAACAGGCCTTTGGCATCGTATGGCGTATACGGCGTGATCACCTTGAGGCCGGGGATGTTGCTGTACATCGCCTCGTAGCTCTGACTATGCGTGGCGGCCAACTGACCTGCGCTGCCGTTCCCTCCTCGGAAAACGATGGGCACGTTGAACTGGCCGCCACTCATCTGCAGCATTTTCGCGGCGTGGTTGATGATCTGGTCGCTGGCCAGCACGGCAAAGTTCCAGGTCATGAATTCGACGATCGGACGCAAGCCGTTCATGGCGGCCCCAACGCCGATCGCTGTGAACCCCAGTTCGGCGATCGGGGTGTCGATCACGCGTTCGGCCCCGAACTCCGCCAACATGCCTTTGCTCACTTTGTAGGCACCATCGTACTCGGCCACCTCCTCGCCCATCAGGAATACGTTCGGGTCGCGGCGCATCTCCTCGCTCATCGCTTCATTTATGGCCTCACGGAACTGGACTGTGCGCATGTCGGTTGGAAAATGGAAGGGCAAAGGTAGGCGGTCAGGCGAAGCACAGGACGGCCTTTCGGGGTGCGGCATCTTACCTGTCCCCAACAAGGTTCGAGCCGATAGGGTTAAGTTTGCGCCCCGCGAACAAGGGTTCGCCAACAACGTTGCTTAAGCATGAAGATCCTCGTCCTCTTGAGCCAAGTGCCCGATACCACGGCGCGCATCGCCTTCACCAATGGGAGCACCGAGTTCGATCCCAACGGTGTCACCTTCATCGTGAACCCATACGATGAATGGTATGCCTTGGTCCGCGCTTTGGAGTTGAAGGAGGCGGCGGGTGCCGGTTCCGTGACCACGATCACCGTAGGAGGTGCCGATACGGAAGCTACGATCCGCAAGGGCTTGGCGATCGGAGCCGATGAGGCCGTGCGCGTGGATGCCCAAGCCACCGATGCCTTGCAAGTGGCCGAGCAGATCGCCGCGTTCGCGAAGGACAAGGGCTTCGACCTGATCCTGGCAGGCAAGGAGACGATCGACCACAACGGCGGCCAGGTCGGAGGTATGGTGGCCGAACTGCTCGATCTTCCATACGTCCCGCTGGCCAGCAAATTGGACATCAATGGAACCACAGCGACAGTGGAGCGTGATGTACCTGGCGGCGTGGAGGTGTTGGAAGTGACCCTTCCGTTGGCCTTGAGCGCGGCCAAAGGCATGGCCGAACAGCGGATCCCGAACATGCGCGGCATCATGGCGGCGCGAACGAAACCCCTGACCGTAGTACCTGCGGCCGGCAACGTCAACGTGGCCAAGACGGCCACCTTCGAACTTCCGCCGCCAAAAGGTGCCGTGAAAATGATCCCTGCCGATGAGGCCGGGAAGCTGATCGAATTGTTGCACACCGAAGCCAAAGTGATCTGAGCCATGAGCACGATCGTATTCATTGATACCCGGGGCGGGAAACTCCCGAAGGCCGCACAGGAAGCGGTGAGCTATGCCAGCAAACTTGCCGGTGGCCCGGTGACCGCCTTGACCTTCGGTGGTGCGGAAGGCTTGGAAGCACTTGGCGCGAACGGTGCCGGTAAAGTGATCGTTGCCCGAAGCATTTCCGCCGTGGACGGTCAGCAACTCACCCGCTTCGTGACCGATGTCGCGACGAAGGAGAATGCCACCAACATCATCTTCGTGCATGACGGGACAGGCAAAGCGGTGGCTCCTCGGGTGGCCGCCAAGCTTAAGGCCGGACATGTGGCCGGAGCCATCGCACTCCCTGACGGGAACCGCGTGAAGCGCAACGTGTTCAGTGGAAAGGCCCAGGCATTCGTGGAGGTCTCCAGCCCGATCAAGGTGATCAGTATCATGGCCAACTCGATTCCGATCGAGAATGGCGGTGGTTCCGCTTCAGTTGAGGAATACAGCGGCGACTTGGGCGCGCCTCGGATCGCCGTGAAGGAAGTCCGCAAAGCGGGTGAAGGGATCCCGTTGCCGGAAGCGGAACTTGTCGTTAGCGCAGGCCGAGGCATGAAAGGACCCGAGCATTGGGGACCGGTCGAGGAACTCGCAAAGGAACTGGGGGCGGCCACCGCATGCAGCCGCCCGGTCGCCGATATGGACTGGCGCCCACACCACGAGCACGTTGGGCAGACCGGCGTGGCGATCCGTCCGAACCTGTACATCGCGATCGGCATCAGTGGAGCGATCCAACACCTGGCCGGGGTGAACCAGAGCAAGGTGATATGTGTGATCAACAAGGACCCCGAGGCACCTTTCTTCAAGGCAGCGGACTACGGGATCGTAGGTGATGCCTTCGAGGTGTTACCCAAGTTGATCGAGGCCGCCAAGAAGCTGAACGCGGAGCGTTGAGAGCAGCAGGTGTTCGCCCGGCAAAAGGCCAGCACGCGGCCCTTGGTCTTTCTTCGTTCCTCCTCGGTAAAGCACTTGGGGCAGCGTTACAACTGCCAACGGTTCCCTAACTTCACGGCCCGCTGACAAAGGATGGAAAAGGTCGAACTGCGCTTCCTGAGGATCACTTATAGCCACACCCACGCGGGGGCCTATGCCTTGATCCTTTCCGAGGTAAAAGGAGATCGAAGGCTGCCCATCATCATCGGTGGTGTGGAAGCCCAAGCGATCGCCATCCAAGTGGAGAACATCAAGCCAGCGCGCCCGCTCACGCACGACCTTTTCAAGAACATCAGCGATACCTTGGGCGTGAACCTGAAGGAGGTGGTCATCAACGATCTTGTGGAGGGCATCTTCCACGCCAAGTTGATCATCGAGCAGAACGGCCACGAGGTTGAGATCGATGCCCGGAGCAGTGATGCCATCGCGTTGGCACTTCGTTTCGATTGCCCTATTTCCACATATGAGTTCATCTTGAGCGCCGCTGGCCTGAAAGTGGAAGAAGGCGACGAAAGCGAGAGCGAAACCGCCTCAGAAGAAGGCTCCGGCACCGGAGGCTCAAAGCCACCCTCGGCCATGACCTTGGAGGAATTGCAAGCGGAATTGGAGACCGCCTTGGAAAGCGAGGATTACGAAGGCGCGTCCAAGCTCCGGGACGAGATCAAGCGGCGGGAGCCGAGCAACTGAGCAGTAGATCTCCGTGCATCCATCCGGATCGATAGTGGTGTATCCGTTGCGGAACACCATCTTCGCCATACAAACCCATCCTCAATGAGAACGATCCCCTTACGCTGGGCGCTTCTGTTGTTGCTCGTGCTGCCCTTGCCCGCATTGGCACAAGGGAGCCCGATCCCGGTTTCCGGGTTCTCCATAGGAGGCTTGTTGCGTGGGCTATTGGGCATGGGGAGCATCGTAGGCATAGCATGGGTCTTCAGCGCCAAGCGAAGGAACGTGGACTGGAAAGTAGTGGGGATCGGTCTGGGTTTCCAACTCGTTCTCGCGCTCTGCATTCTATACGTACCCGCTGTCCAGTTCATCTTCGAGTTCGTCGGCAAGGGGTTCGTGAAGGTCCTCGACTTCACCACCGCCGGTAGCCGCTTCCTGTTCCGCGATCTGATGGATGTGCAAAGCTTCGGCTTCATCTTCGCCCTGCAGATCCTTCCCACTATCATCTTCTTCAGTGCACTCACCAGTGTGCTGTTCTACCTCGGTGTCATCCAGAAAGTGGTGTATGCCTTGGCATGGGCTTTGAACAAGACCATGCACCTGAGCGGGGCGGAAAGCCTGAGCACTGCGGGCAACATTTTCCTTGGACAGACCGAAGCCCCGCTGATGATCAAAGCGTACTTGGACAAGATGAACCGCTCGGAGATCTTTCTGATCATGACCGCTGGCATGGCCACCGTGGCCGGTGGGGTGCTCGCCGCCTACGTGCAGTTCCTTGGCGGGGACGACCCGGTGCAGAAGCTCTTTTTCGCGAAACACCTATTGACCGCCAGCGTTATGGCCGCACCCGGTGCCGTGGTGGTAGCGAAAGTGCTCTTCCCACAAACGGAGCCCATCGATGAGCGCATGGAAGTGAGCATGGACAAGGTCGGCTCCAACTTCCTCGATGCCATGGCAAACGGCACCACCGAAGGGCTCAAGCTCGCTGTGAACGTGGGTGCAATGCTCTTGGTGTTCTTCGCATTCATCGCCATGTTCAATTACGGGTTCTTCAAACTCGGTGCATCGACGGGACTGAATGCCTGGGTGGCCGATTTCTCCGGTGGCAATTTCAAGGCCCTTTCCTTGGAGTTCATCCTGGGTTACCTTTTTGCTCCACTGATGTGGTTGATCGGAGTGGCCAGCGAGGACATCACGCTCACCGGTCGACTCGTCGGTGAGAAGATCATCGCAAGCGAATTCGTGGGCTACGAGAGTTTGGCCAGCCTCAAGACCCAAGGTGCATTCACGTATCAGCGCAGTATCGTCATGGCCACCTACATGCTGTGCGGCTTTGCCAATTTCGCCAGCATCGGCATCCAGATCGGTGGCATCGGTTCCTTGGCACCTTCCAAGCGGGCATGGTTGAGCGAATTCGGGTTCCGAGCCTTGTTGGGTGGTACTCTGGCCTCGTTGTTGAGCGCGACGATCGTGGGCATGATGGTCTGACCACCCCTCCTCCGATCAGCGGTCGTTCACCTTCACCTCATAATCATCATCCATGAACGCAGCACGCACCCTGTTCCTACCGGTCCTGATAAGCTCCACGCTCACCTTCGGGCAAAAGGCCTTGGTCGGAGAGGGTAAGCCGTTCACACGGTCCTTCAAGAACGCGACCGGTGATCAGCACCAAGTGATCACCGGGCTTCACTCCTCGGAAGGGAATGCCTTGTTGTATGTAGTGGAGAACGGCATCCACAAGGTGGTACGCGTGGATCAACGATTGGAGCCCAGTGACGAGTTGGCGCTTCATTCCATCCCTTACGATGGCCTTCTATGGCAGGGAGCTGCACCCGTGATCGTGGACGGATCGATGCATTGCCTACTCGTGGCTCCTGGTAAACGCTCCGCCGATTATGCGATCGGGGTCGTGGAGACCCGAGGAGCTCCGGCCCTTTCCGGGATCCGGCGGATCGCAAGTAGCGAGCTCCCTTATCTCGCCGACCCCACCTACACCCTTCCACGCCGCCCGCTCCCCGACCCCATCCTATCAAGCAAAGGCTTGTTGTTCGTTGAGCAGGAACGCATCATTGCGGCCCCGGATGGAGAGCATTTCCTGCTGAGCAACCACACCAAGGACGAAAAAGGTGGGAAGCGGTTCTGGTTCGCATACCTTGACAAGGAGTTCACGATGCTCTGGAGCGGGGTGAAGGAGTTGCCATACGCCGACACCAAAAGCAGGATCCATCAGATATCGCTAGGCAATGAAGGAAGCATCCACTTGGTCGGTCATGTATTCGCCTGTGCTTCGGAGGAACAGATGCGCGACAAGTTGTGCCATGAGCTGCACCTGACCACCCTTACCGATCGCGGGAACACCGTAACGGATGTGCTGATCGAAAAGGATTTCGTCTCAACCGCGCGTTTGTGCGAGCGCGACAGTGGACGGGTATCCATGGCTATCCGATATGGTGCGCTCACCGGCCAGCAAGGGATCGTGATCACGTTCGATCCGCACGACCCGAAATTGAAGGGCACCCCAGTGGTCGATCAACGCGCGTACTCCATCCACAAGACCAAGCTAGTAGCGTACGGTTCCATCGACCCTGGCGAACAGCGCAAGACCCCATCCCGCACGGCCAAGGTGCCGGACGAGATCGTGGAGATCATGACCGCCCGGGATGGCGGCCTGTTGCTGGTGGAAACATTCTTGGACGAAGGCTTCCAGGTCCCCATGGACGGTGCCATCGCCATGCGTCGCCTATGCGGCGACATCCGCGTCTCCCTGGTCGCAGCGAATGATACCGTGCAATGGGAACAGGTCCTTCCACGGGCGTTCATGACCACCGCCGGGCGCGACTACGAAGGCATCCACATCCAGCGTACCAGTGATGGGCTGACCCTGTTCTTCGACCATACACCACGCGGTTTGGAGGCCATTCTCCGGTCCGGTACGGCCGCGCCCGATGGAATGGCCAGCGAAGGCAAGAATAAGAAGGACAAGCTTCAGGCCCCGATGGAAGCCGGGGTTTTGAAAGCCATTGCCTTGGACGGCTCCGGTGAGGTCTTGCGGAACGGAACGGTATTGATCGGCAAGGAAGACCTTGTCCCATGCCCTTCCTGCGTCATTCTTGATCCATACAACGGCAAGTACCTCGTTAAGTCGTATGACAGGAATACCACCTACAAGTATTCGACCGTCGACCCATCACTTTCGGGGGAATAGGCGCGATCCCCTCAGGGCGACCCGTTGTTGATCTCTTTGCACGCGGACCGGGGAGCCCCCGTGTCGTGACGGCTACTTTTGCCGCCCGCAGCCATGCCCACACCTCTCGAAAAGAAGCGTTATCCAATGCTCGAAAAGCTGCAAGCGCAGCTAACCGGGTGGCTTGAGCTGGTGCGGGTGCGGGTCAGGAACAACCGTACCAAGGACCTCTTGCTGCTCACACTGCCTTACCAGGTCGCTGCGGTCGTAACGGCCTTGATCGCCGTAGGCTACGCTTGGCTCTTCAAGAAGATGGAGAACCTGAGCTTGTGGCTCTACGGCTCGGACCCACGTTTGGTCTTCGTGGCGGCACCAGCAGGCTTTCTTGTGTCCTGGTGGTTGGTGAAACGCTATGCACCCATGGCCGGGGGAAGCGGGATCCCACAGCTGATGGCCGCCATTGAGGTGGCTAACGATAGGAGGAGCGATCGATCTTGGCGTTTCCTCAACCTACGCATCATCATCGTGAAGATCGCAAGCAGTTTGGCCATGGTGTTCTGCGGTGGAGCGGTGGGACGAGAAGGACCAACGTTGCAGATCGCAGGAAGCGTATACCGCATCGTCCACAAGCTCCTTCCCCCGTTCTGGCCCAAAGTGAGCCGTCGCGTGATGATGATCACCGGTGGTGCAGCAGGACTGAGCGCCGCGTTCAACACACCGCTGGGCGGGATCGTATTCGCTGTGGAGGAGTTGACCAAGACGCACATCGCGCAATTCCGCACCGCAGTGCTTACCGCGGTGATCATCAGCGGTATGACCGCTCAATGGGTGCTTGGACCGTACCTGTTCCTGGGTTATCCCAGCGTGAAGACAGTGGGCTTCTCGTTCATGTACAAGATACTCGTCATCGCGCTTGTATCCGGAGCGGCAGGGGCACTGTTCTGTCGGGCGGCCCTGATCACCGGAAAGCTGCGCCAGAACCTGACATCCAACCTGATGCAAGGGCTGTTCGTGATCGCTTGTGGCCTTTTGTTCGCCTTGTGCGTCACCGTGCTTGGACCCAGTGCCCTTGGTTCCGGTAAGCACACCTTGGAGACCTACCTCTTCGACCCGACCATAGACCCGAGCTTCGGGCACATCGGAGCGCGGTTCCTGGGCTCCCTCTTCTCGTTCAGCGCAGGCGGTGCAGGTGGGATATTCGCACCGGCACTGAGCACCGGTGCGGCTATTGGGGGATGGATCGGACAGTGGTTCGAACCCACCCGCGGCGAGCACAACCTTCTCATCCTCGCCGGAATGACCGCTTTCCTGACGGGGGTTTCGCGTTCACCTTTCACCAGCGCGATCCTCGTGCTTGAGATGACCGATCGCCACAGCGTGATATTCCAGTTGATGTATGCCGCGAGCTTCGGTTACCTGATCTCCATGGCCATCGACCGCAAAAGCTACTACGAGCGCATGAAGCTGCGCCTTCTGGCCACCTTGCCCGACCATGGACAACCATCGCCACGACCCGGAAGACACCCTCGGCAAGCACAGCCCGAGGATGACGAGGAACCACCCATCGGTGGCTTCGGTCTGGGTTAATTTCGCCTCATAGCCGACCCTCGATCATGCAACAATACCACGATCTCCTTGAGCACATCCTTGACCACGGCACGCGAAAAACAGATCGCACCGGCACCGGCACCATCAGTTGTTTCGGCTACCAGATGCGCTTCGATCTGGCACAGGGTTTTCCCTTGCTGACGACCAAGAAACTGCACACGCGTAGCATCATCCACGAACTGCTATGGTTCCTGCAGGGTGACACGAACATCAAATACCTGCAGGACAACGGCGTGAAGATCTGGGACGAATGGGCCGACGCCAACGGAAACCTGGGTCCGGTCTATGGCTATCAGTGGCGCAATTGGCCGGCGCCGAATGGTCAGAGCATCGATCAGATCACCAACCTGGTAGAGATGATCAGGAAGAATCCTGACAGCCGTCGAATGATCGTGACGGCATGGAACCCTGCCGACGTGGACCGCATGGCACTCCCGCCTTGCCATTGCCTCTTTCAATTCTATGTCGCGGATGGCAAGCTCAGTTGCCAACTCTACCAGCGCAGCGCTGACACGTTCCTCGGAGTGCCCTTCAACATCGCCAGCTATGCGCTACTGACGTTGATGATGGCTCAGGTCTGCGGTCTGAAGCCCGGGGAATTCATTCACACCTTCGGCGATGTGCACTTGTACAATGACCATTTGGAGCAGGCGCGGCTACAATTGACGCGCGATGTGCGCCCGTTGCCGACCATGGAGCTGGACCCTTCGGTGAAGAACCTCCTCGACTTCAGGTTCGAGCACTTCACGTTGAAGGATTACGACCCTCACCCGCACATCAAGGCAGCCGTTTCCGTATGATCATCTCCGCCATCGCAGCCGTTGCGGACAACGGCACCATCGGGATCGACGGCGACCTTCCTTGGCACTTGCCCGATGATCTGAAGTATTTCCAGCGGATCACCATGGGGCACCCGGTGATCACCGGACGAAAGAACTACGAAAGCATTCCGGAGAAATACCGCCCGCTCCGTGGACGCGTGAACATCGTTGTAACGCGCAACCCGAGGTATGAAGCGCCAGGGGCAAGAGTTTGCGGCTCCATCAACGAAGCCATCGCGCTGGCCACTGAACTCGAAAAGGAAGAGGTCTTCGTGATCGGTGGTGGCGAACTGTACCGAGCGGTCCTACAGCAAGGACTTATCGACCGTTTGTACTTGACCTTGGTCCATGCTGACATTGCCGGTGACACCTCATTCCCGATGATCGACCCTGCGGACTGGTTGGAAGTGGAACGCACGTTCCACGGAGCGGACGAACAGCATGCCTTCCCCTTCAGCTTCGTTGTGCTCGAACGAGCGTAGTCGCAATTCCGTCAAGGGGGTCATCGTGGGCGTGCTCCATAAGCCCGAGTTGCGGTGGATCCCCCGAGCACCCAACCGTTCGTCCCACCACTTGCCGTCCATCACCAAGCCCTTGTCCTTTGGCTCCGGTCGCCGCTAGCTTGGTCCTACGATAACCGACCCTTTGAGCCCGGATGGTCCTCGATCCGGATACGAGGCGATAGCATCTCCGGTGAACTACTTCCAACGCACGCCCATCCGTTACCGGACCATCCTGATCACAGCCGGGGTGCTGGCCACCTTGTTCCTGTTCCAAGCGTACATGCACTACTACGTGTACGCTGATCTCAAGGACATCGCTGAATTCAACTGGTGGCGCGAAGCCCCGGTCCCCTACCTCAACTTCCTCTTCTGGGCGTTGCTCTGCCCCTTGGTGTATTCCATCCTCCGTCGTTGGTCATTCCAGGATCGACCGTTGGTACGGATCATCCTGATCCACATCGGCTTCGGGTTCCTGATCGCAAGCGTTCACGAAGTGATCACCTCGGCCCTGTATTATGCGATCCTCCAGCACATCGGGGATTTCGATTTCAG
>JAGQVV010000018.1 GCA_020437805.1 Flavobacteriales bacterium | reverse complement strand
ATCTCCTACAACAAGTGAACGAAACGGCCGAAGGTCAATACCCCTTCGCCGTGATCCTGAGCTGTATCGATTCACGAACAAGTGCCGAATTGGTCTTCGACCAAGGGCTCGGGGACATCTTCAGCGTGCGCATCGCCGGGAATTTCGTGAACGAGGACATCCTTGGCAGTATGGAGTTCGCGTGCAAGGTCGCAGGCAGCAAGC
Organism: Flavobacteriales bacterium; assembly: GCA_020437805.1. Lineage (GTDB taxonomy): Bacteria > Bacteroidota > Bacteroidia > Flavobacteriales_F > PHOS-HE28 > PHOS-HE28. Next base: position 13,757 of record JAGQVV010000018.1, on the reverse strand, counting down.
TCGTTGTCGTGCTCGGCCATAGCAATTGTGGGGCTGTGAAAGGTGCTTGCGACGATGTGAAGATGGGCAACCTGACCGCCTTGCTTGCCAAGATCCGTCCAGCTGTGGAACGCACCACCACGAGCGGGGAACGAAACTCGGGAAATGCGGGATTCGTGCAAAGCGTGGCCGACGCCAATGTGGAGATCGCCATGGAGGAGATCCGACACCGAAGTCCGATCCTGAAGGAAATGGAGGACAAGGGCGATATCGACATCATCGGGGGCATGTATGATGTTGGATCCGGGGAGGTGGTATTCCACCACTGAGCCCCTTCCCTATGGCACAGGAAAGCCCGCTCGTTGGAGCGGGCTTTCCTGTGCGGGAACCATCCTGCTCAAAGCTGCTCCACGGCTGCTCCAGGGGCATTGGACCTCACGCTCTCGATCCCATTCTCCATACCGCCCTTGTCCGCGTACATCTGGCTCGTACCGATCACTTGACCGTTCGCGGCTTTCAAATTGAAGTGGAACTTCCCGTTGGAAGCCTCCTTTCGCTCGTAACGACCGTCATCGGATGCGTTCTTCTTCACGCTCTCGATCCCGTTCGTGCAACCATCCATCGCACTGTATCCTTCACTGCTCAGGATCACTTGTCCATTGCCTGCCTTCAAATTGAAACGGTACTCCCCTTTCGCGTCCTTCTTGATCTCGAATCTTCCAGTACTCATCGAATATGTTGGTTTGTTCAGTGTTCGCTCAAGATAAGAAGTTCGGGCGGAAGGTCCTGATCGGCGCTTCTACATTTGCAGCTCCCTGAACGCATCACGAACATGGCAAACGCGACATTCATCCCTCCCGCTCCTCACAACGAACCCGTTCTCAGCTATGCACCCGGAACCCCTGAGCGCGCAGCCTTGCAGGCCGAGTTGGACCGCCGGTTGAAGGCCAGGATCGACGCACCCATGTGGATCGGCGGAAAGGCCGTGGTCACGAAGGACCAGCGCAAGATGACCTCACCTCAGAAGCACTCCCAGCATTTGGGAATGGCCCATTTCGGTGATGCCAAGACGGTGAAGGCCGCCATCGATGCGGCGCTCAGGGCGAAGCGCGACTGGGAGAACATGCCATGGGAGGATCGTGCGGCGATCTTCCTGAAGGCCGCGGACCTGATCAGTGGGCCGTACCGTGCGAGCATCAATGCCGCAACGATGCTTGGTCAAGGCAAGAACGCCTACCAGGCGGAGATCGATGCCGCGTGCGAATTCGCCGATTTCCTTCGTTTCAACGTTGCGTATGCGGATCGGATCCACAATGATCAACCGGTCAGTTCCCCAGGCGTGTGGAACCGCTTGGAATACAGGGCACTCGAAGGTTTCGTCTTCGCCCTGACACCCTTCAACTTCACCGCGATCGCTGGGAACCTGCCCAGTTCCTGCGCCTTGATGGGCAACACCGTGGTATGGAAATGTGCCGATGCTCAATGCTACAGCGCGCAGGTCGTCATGGAGATCTTCATGGAGGCAGGCCTCCCTGATGGTGTGATCAACCTGATCCATGTGGAAGGCCCTGTGGCCGGTGACGTCATTTTCAAGCACAAGGACTTCGCCGGTATCCACTTCACGGGAAGCACCGGTGTCTTCCGCCACATCTGGCAAACCATCGGGAACAACCTGCCCTTGTACCGGAGCTACCCTCGCATCGTGGGTGAGACCGGTGGAAAGGACTTCGTGGTGGCACACCCGAGCGCGGACCCCGTGGTGGTGGCCACCGCCCTATCCCGCGGTGCGTTCGAATACCAAGGGCAGAAGTGCAGTGCGGCGAGTCGTGCATACATCCCCGAGAACATTTGGCCACAGGTGAAGAAAGAGCTCCTGGCGGACCTGGCGGACATGAAGATGGGTGATCCTCGAGACTTCAAGAACTTCATCGGAGCCGTTATCGACGAGAAGGCCTTTGACAAGATCGCCGGTTACATCGACGCGCTGAAGAAGGACAAGAAGAACATCCAGATCATCGCCGGAGGCAAGTACGACAAATCGAAAGGGTACTTCATCGAACCGACCGTTGCGGTAACGAAGGACCCGAAGAGCACCACCATGTGCGAAGAGATCTTCGGCCCTGTACTGACCATCTACGTCTACGATGATGAAAAGTACGAGGACACGCTTGAACTACTGAACAACACTTCACCTTATGCGCTGACCGGCGCTGTTTTCGCTAAAGAGCGCGAAGCAGTGATGCTGGCGACTGAACGGCTGCGCCATTCTGCAGGCAACTTTTATATCAATGACAAACCCACGGGCGCAGTGGTGGGGCAACAACCTTTCGGCGGAGCCCGGGGGTCGGGAACCAACGACAAGGCCGGTTCCATCCTCAACCTCTACCGCTGGGTATCTGCCCGCGCTATTAAAGAGAATTTTGTTTCGCCAACGGACTATCGCTATCCGTTTATGGCCGAAGAATAGTTCCACACACTTGGGACAAGCTTGCTAATAACAAGTCGAGCATGGGGTAGCTTCCGAATACGGGAGGCTGCCCCTCTCATTTGGAAGGAATGAANNATGTGCGAAGAGATCTTCGGCCCGGTGCTCACTATCCATGTGTACAGCCCCAACCGGTGGATGGACACCTTGAAACTGGTCGATTCGACCAGCGAATATGCCTTGACAGGCGCCGTGATCAGTAACGACCGGCAGAGCATCGTACAGGCCATGCAGGTGTTGCGGCATAGTGCGGGCAACTTCTACATCAACGACAAACCGACGGGTGCCGTGGTCGGGCAACAACCCTTCGGCGGTGCACGCGGCAGTGGTACCAATGACAAAGCCGGAAGCTACTTGAACCTGATACGTTGGGTAAGCCCGCGCACGATCAAGGAGACCTTCGTACCTGCGAAGGACCACAGGTACCCGTTCCTTGGTTGAGCATCACCGGAACCTCGTTCCAGGTTCGCACGTAGAACGAGCTGCAATGGCCCCATTCGCCATCGCCGCTCTCCGTGAACCTGCATCCAACCCGGACGAAGCACAAGGTCCTTCTCGCGGTATACACCACGCTGGTGGTGCTCTGCGGCGTGGTCATCTCCGTGGCGCACATCAATGAGCGCGATTCCCAGCGAAAGCAGGCCGAGGCCAAGCTGCGAAGCATCACATCCACCCTGTCCGAACAGCTGAACACAGGCCATGTGCTCGCCTTGCTGGAACGGTACGACAGCCGGGGCATGGTGATCAAGAACACACAGGACGCGTGGTACTATGTGCTGCACGAACGGCTGCGCAAGGCTGCTGACCGGAACGGGCTGAGCCTTCCTCTGGAGGTGGTGGTGCACGACACGCTGAAACAAGAGCTGCAGGTGATCATCACCTCTGCGGAACAGCCCACATTCCGTGCACCATGGGCGGGGGACACCGAACTCCTTTCCGGAGCGGAAGAGCCTTTCGGACATCCCGCACGTCTGAGCAAAGCTCGGAAGGAATTGATCGCGCATGACCTGATGCGCAATGATCAAGGCGATATCGTAGCTGCCATCGTGGCACGCGCACCACTCGCCGAAACGGAAGCGGCCGTGAGGGCCACATTGACGCGAAACATCCTCCTGGCCTTGGTGCTTTTCGGGATCGCTGGTGTGCTCATCTTCCGCTACGTTGGCAATTGGCTCAAACAGGAGGAACAAGTACATGAGCGGCTCCAAGAGAAGCACGCTGACATCACGGACAGTATCGCCTATGCGGGCAAGATCCAACGCTCCCTGGTCCCCTCGGCCTTGATCTACGATGAGCTGTTCGCCGACTCATTCGTCATCGACCGGCCGAAGGATGTGGTGAGCGGCGACTTCCATTGGGTGCACCGGATCGATGAGCACACGTGTTTCGTGGCCGCGGCGGATTGTACGGGGCATGGACTGCCTGGAGCAATGATGGCTGCGATCGGCTGCTCCGTTCTGAACGAGGTCATTCCCCAACACGCCACGTTGGATCCCGCGGAACTCCTTGGAATGCTCCATACCCGCCTGGTGGCCGTGCTGCACCAACAGGGAAAAGGTCGTGGAGCCGGCGATGGTATGGACGTCGCCTTGTGCCGCGTTGACCGCCGCAACAACGAGATCCTGTTCGCTGGGGCATTCCGGCCGCTGTACTGGTTGCATCAGGGCCAGCTGAGCGTGATCAATGGGGACCGGCGTCCGGTCGGAGGTGCACACCTTGACGGTGAGCGCAGGTTCACGTGCCACCGATTGGCGTACACGACAGGCGATCGCATATACCTCTTCAGTGACGGCTATGTGGACCAATTCGGCGGTCCGGACCGTAAGCGGTTCATGACCTCACGGCTGCATGACCTCATCGCCACGAACCAACACCTGCCGATGAAGGAACAGGCGGTCCTGTTCGATCGCACTTTCCTGGATTGGAAAGGCAACGAAGAGCAAATGGATGATGTGTCCATGCTGGGTTTGGCCGTATGACCCGCTTCCTTGTTGGTAGCGTCCTCCTATCTTTGAGCGGATGGCCAATAGTACAGGCCATCATCACGTGGCATGGCAACGAAAGCGGAACTGATCGGGAGGTTGGAGGAAACAATGGCCTTGGAGGACGTCGAACAGGCGGCCGAGATCATTGAAACACTCAAGGAGAACTACGAAGCCTTGGTGGCAACGACGCAGGAAAACGCGGAAGGGCAGGACGACGAGAACAATGGCGTCGCAGGCGATACCAGCGTGGAGGCCACCGCCGTACCGATCGAATCGGCTCCTCTGTTGGACGAAGAGGATAAGCGCTTCAAGCAGCTGCTCGACGCGTTCAATCAACGCGTGAACGATATCCGCCGCAAGAAGGCCAAGGAGGAGGCCGACAACCTGAAGGCCAAACAGGCCATCATGGAGGAACTGAAAGGCTTGATCGCTGGTGAGGAGAACATCGGCACAGCGTTCCAACGGTTCTCCGAGCTACAGGAGAGCTGGAAAACGATCGGCCCGGTGCCTCAGCAGAGCTACCGCGACCTGCAGAATGACTACTCGCACCTGCGCGACGAGTTCTTCTATCACATCCGGATCTATAAGGAGCTCCGTGACCATGACCTTCGCAAGAACACTGCTCTGAAACAGGCCTTGGTGAGCGATGTGCAAAGCCTTGCCGAAAAAGACAACGTGAAGGAACTGGAGAGCGCCATCAAGGACTATCAGGAAAAGTGGCACCACATCGGCCCGGTGGTCAGGGAGGAGTGGGAAGCGATCCGGGACGCCTTCTCGACCGCAACCCGTGTGGTATATGACAAGATCCACGAGTACTACAAGGCCCGACGGAGCGAACATGAAGGGAACTTGGACGCGAAGAAGGCCTTGGTGGAGAAGGTGCAGTTACTCACCGCGGACATACAGGCGACATCCGTGAAGGAATGGCAAGCACTCACCGATCAGGTATTGGATCTGCAGAATGCGTGGAAGGCGATAGGGTTCGCCACCAAGAAGGACAACGAGCGGATCTGGAAGGAATTCAGGTCGGCATGCAATGTGTTCTTCGACGCGAAGAAAGCGCATTTCGACGCGCTACGCGAGCAGTACAAAGCGGTAAGGGATCGTAAACAAGCGTTGTTGGATGAGGCCGTCGCGTTGAAGGACAGCACCGAATGGCGCCAAACCGCAGACCGGCTCAAACGCCTTCAGCACGAATGGAAGGATGCCGGTAGCGCCGGCCCGCGCGATGAGAACCGATTGTGGAGCAAGTTCCGGGAGGCCTGCGACCATTTCTTCCAAGCACGGAAATCCTCGTTCGAGAAGTTGGACGAGGAACAAGCCGTGAACGCCAAGGCCAAGGAGGAGCTCCTGGCCGAGATCGAGGGGATGGTCCTTTCCGGTGACCGGACCAAGGACATTGAAGGACTGAAGGCTTTCTCCATGCGTTGGATGAACTCCGGACGCGTGTCCCCGAAGTTGTACGATGCGTTCAGCGAACGATATCGTGCGGCCCTCGATAAGCATTATGGCCAGTTGAAGATGGAGGGCGACGAACGACGAAAGCTCCAGTTCAACGACCGGATGGAGGTGCTAAAAAGTGCACCGGACGGGCAGTACCAGATCGAGAAGGAAAGCCGCTTCATCAAACGCAAGATCGAGGAACTCGAATCCGAGCGGATCAGTATGGAGAACAGCATGGGCATGTTCAACTTCAAAAGTGCGAGCGGAGCAGCGATGAAAGCGGACATGGAGAAGAAGATCGACCGATTGACCCGGGATGTGGAACGCCTGAAAGGTCAGCACAAGGAATTGCTCAAGGAGCTGAAGTGAGCAGCGACGACTCCCTTGTATTGGATCTGGAACTACCGGTCGCCTGGGGCGAACAGGATGCCTTCGGGCACCTGAACAACGTGGTCTACTTCCGGTATTTCGAGAACGTGCGCATGCACTTCCTGCAACGGATCGGCGTATTGCGCTCCCACGACGAGGATGGCATCGGTGTGATCCTGGCCCACACCGCATGCGACTTTGAACGCCCCGTGGTGTGGCCTGCGCGCTTGCGTATCTCCACAGGCTGCACCGCTGTTGGCAACACCAGCTTCACCTTGACGTACCTGATCCAGGATGAAGCCGGGAATACTGTTGCCACAGGCACAAGCGTTCAGGTGATGTACGATTACACCCACCACCGGAAAGTCCCGGTACCCAAGGCCGTTCGGCAAGCGATCAAGGCCCTGGGATCAACCTAGTCCCTTACCATGCGTTCGATCCACCTGATCCCGGTCATGCTCCTCCTCTCCTGTGGTACCCCACGGAACGAAAACGAACCCATGGTCGTCGGGAAAGGGACGCTACAAGCGGAACATACCCTCAAGATCGATGCGCTCCTGGGAGAATGGCAGGACCAATTGGACAGCACCGGTACCATGTTCCACGAGCAATGGGAAAAGGGCATGGATGGCTCGTATGTCGGACTGGGATTCGTCCTATCCGGAAAAGACACCGTATTCATTGAGCAATTGGCGATACTCACAAGTGATTCCGGCACGTACTATGCGGCCACGACCCGTGCGCAGAACGAAGGGGCCACGATCCACTTCAAGATGGTACATGATCAGGACAGCATGGTGTTCGCCAACCCGACGCATGATTTCCCGCAACGCATCGTGTATGCTCCGGGTGATGCGGATGACTGGAACGTGAGTGTTTCGGGCATATCCAAGGGCAAATTCGCCATGGACCGATACCACTTCACGCGGCGGACCAAGGAAAGCACTCCGAACGGGAACTGATGCTCGGCCGGTGGCGGGAACGGGTGCGAAAGCTGGGCCAGCCGCTGTTGCAATTGGCGGCGCTGCTGTTGATCGGCCTTGTCTACTACCTCGGGATACGGTCGGAACGGACAGGCTTCGTCAGGGACGTGATCGATCCGGGTTTCAGGAAGCTGAGCGACCCAGTATTGAACGCATTCCGCGGAAGCCCCCCACCTGTTCCAAGGCTCAGGTTGGTGTTGGACTCAACGGCATGGGACAGCCTGTTGGTCTTGAACGAAATGGCCCTTCGACACGGGTCGGTCCCTCGGTCCGGGAACGCGGTGTTTGCTGGATCACTTCAGAAGAATGGGTCGGAGATACCGGTCGTGGTCTCGCTTTGCGAAGGTGGAATGCGAACAGGCATCGGACAACAGTGGCCCATTCATGTTCGAGCGTTGCCAGGTGACACCATCCTTGGTATGCAAACCTTCGATGCGATACCGGTGAGGGATGCAACACCTCTGTGGTCCTTGCTGTTGATGGCCTTGTTGGCCGACCAAGGGAATGTCACGCTGGACCAAGCCATTGCCGAAGTCGATGTGAACGGCACGAACCTCGGCCTGTGCATGCTGCAAGGCCGCCCGGATGGCACCATGTTGACGGCTTGGTCCAGAGGCAACGGTCCCGTACTTCGATACGATGATGCCATGCTGATCGACGCTCGCTCCGCAATGGCCCAACGCAGGTTCCCGAGCACACCACCACCACAGGGCGACTGGACATCGGCACCATTGCTCCTGCAAGCCTCGGAAGGTGACGTTCTGAACGAACGGTCAGAACTCGCGATCGCCAGGTTGGACGGGTTCCGGGCGGGCCGGTACACTGCTGCTGAAGTGTTCGACGTTGCACACATGGCGCGGCTTCTCGCACTATGCGACCTGTTGGGCATGCAACAAAGCGTGGAATGGTGGGACCTGCGGTTTCTGGTGGACAGCTTGACGCAGGAATTCGTAGCCATACCATTGCATTCGGCCGAGCATGCGCCCGTCGCTTCGATCCTGGCCGCGCAGATCCCATCGGCCGGAAGGCCATCGGCACAAGGCACTGAAATGGTGCATAAGATCCTCACTGACACGCACATGGCCGCGAACTACCTCGCGTATCTGGACACCTTCAGTGCACCGGGTTGGTGGGAGGCGGCCTTGGCACGCACAGAGCGATCCTGGGAGCCGGCCCGCAGGGCCGTGAACGCGGAATTTCCCCGGATCGACCTGGACCGGACGGTGATCGAACACGACCGTACCGTCATTCGACAAACCCTTGAGCCGAAGGAAATGGTGTTGGCGTACATGAGGGACGCGCAGGATCCAGGGGATGGGATCGCCGTAGCGAACGTGCACGCACTACCTGTGGAAGTTTTCGCGGTCGTGTTCACCAGTGGTGATACGGTCGATCTGATCGGAACGACCCGACTTTCGGCCCGTGGTTCGAACGAACCGTTGCAGTACACCGTGCTTCCGATGCCCCGGTACCGCGGACCCGGTGCGCCATCAGAGGTGCTTGTGCGGCTGTCCTCAGCGCTTAAAAGCAGGTCGGTCCGGATACGAAGTTGGAATTCTTTCGGAGCGAATTGACCGCGGAAAGTGACCATTGGGTAGTTTCACGTCCCAAACAAAACCACTGAGCACATGGGCATGATGAAAGAATTCAAGGAGTTCGCGATGAAGGGCAACCTGGTCGATATGGCCGTTGCGTTCGTCATGGGCGCGGCATTCACGAAGGTCACGACCGCCTTCATCCAGGGCATGGTCATGCCTCTGGTCGGTCAATTGACCGGAGGAACGAACTTCGACGCCAATAAGATCATCCTGACCGAAGGTGTTGCAGAGGTCGCGGATGCCTCGGGTACGGTGATCACCCCTGCTGTGGCTGAAGTTGCCATCATGTGGGGAAGTTTCGTGACCGTCCTGATCGAATTTCTGGTGGTGGCGTTCGTCATGTTCATGGTGATCAAGGCCATCAACAAGTTGAAGAAGGCTGAGCCAGCACCGCCGCCTCCGGGCCCCAGCAATGAGGAAAAGCTCCTGATGGAGATCCGTGATTCGCTGAAGAAGTAGAACCGCATCGACACTTGTGAATGACGAGGCCCCTCCGGTGTGAGGGGCCTCGTCATTTGTAGCCTATACCACCTTGAAGGCACCGCTTTCGGGGTCGAAACGCAGCCCATCGGATGCGAATGTGCGCTCAAGCACACCGCTGGACCTTGCCTCCGCCGTGGTCCCCGACCAGATCGAAGCGCCCGTGATGAGCACCACCCGATCGCATTGGTCCAAAGCGGTCTGCAGATCGTGGGTGGAGAGCAGCACGCCCTTCCCCTCCTTGTGCGCAAGTTCACGGAGCAAGCGGAACACTTGCACCCGATTGACCAGATCCAGGAATGCAGTAGGTTCATCCAGGATCAACAGCGGCGTATCCTGGGACAATGCACGCGCGATCATCACACGCTGGGCTTCACCATCGCTCAAACGATCCAATGCCCGTGTCGCGAAGGCCGTTGTGCCCGTACGTTCCATGGCACGCTTCACCGCTGCACGATCCTTGGCGGTGTGGTGGCCGAACCGACCGGTCCAGGGTTGACGGCCCAATGCGATCAAGGTTCCCACGTCCAATAGGCCGGCCGATGGTCGATCCGTCAATACAACGGCGATCGCCTTGGCTCGTTCCGAAGCATTCATTTTCGTCAGGGGCACACCGTTGATCTTCACCACTCCCGAGACCGGAGGGATGAAGCCCATGAGCGTCCGTAACAGGGTGGATTTCCCGGAACCGTTCAGGCCGATCAAGGCTACCAGTTCACCGGAGGAAATGCTCATGTCGACGCCGTTGACGATCGCTTTCCCTGAATGGCCGACGCATAGATCATGGGTCTCCAACAAGTTGCTCATGCCGTGCGCGCCCATCGGTTTCCGCTCAGAAGGATCCATGCCACCACAGGCGCACCCATCAAGGAGGTTACCGCATTCAACGGAATACCCTCACCCAACCCTGGCCATTTCACCACCAATCCGCAGGCCAGACCGAGCAGCGCCCCACAAAGGATCGATACCGGCATCAGGACCCGATGATCACTGGTGCGGCACAATCCGCGGGCCACGTGCGGGGTGGCCAAACCCAAAAAGGCGATCGGGCCACAGAACGCCGTGATAACGCCGGCCAATAGTCCGGTGGTCCACATGATCCAACGTCGCACCGGACGCACGGACACCCCTTGGCTAGCAGCATAATCAGCACCCAGCAGCAAGGCGTTCAATGGTTTCACGAGGAACAGGGCAATGGAGATCCCAGCAAGCACAGGTAGAACCAGCCATGGTAATCGAGCAAGGATAACATCTCCGAAAGAACCCATTCCCCACAACACGAAGCCCTTGAGTGCCGCTTCCGAGCTGGCCACTTGTAGTACGCTGATAAGCGCAGAGCAGAGGTACCCGATCATGAGCCCGACGATCAACAATGCCACTCCATCACCCATCCTCCGGTCCGCGACCATGATCAGGACAAGCACGACCATCGCACCTGAAAAGGCTCCGATGATCACCGCGAGATCGGGTGCCGAACCGACGATACCCCAAAGAGGGCCGGCCAACAACAGAAGGGCCACGCCCAAACTCGCACCTGAACTGATCCCCAGCACCGATGGGCCGGCAAGCGGATTCCGAAAAAGCGTTTGCATGAGCAGGCCGCACACCGCTAAGCCTCCGCCAGCACACAAGGCTGTGATCGCTTCGGGCAATCGCACCTCCAACACGATCCGCCGAAGCCCTGGATCACCATCGTGACCGAACAAGGATCCGAGCACATCGGGGATACCGATCGGAACCGGCCCTATGAGCAGGTGCGCAACGAAGAGTCCCAGACCCAGGAGCGCCAGCAGAAGCATGAGCCGGAAGGACCGGTCGGGCATGGGGGCGAATTTACCGTCCGCTTTCCCACTTCGGAACAAGACTTGCTAAGGATAGCTTTACGGAAGTTCCCATGCGTTGGTCTCTCCTCTTGCTCCTCCCTTTGCTCCTGGCGTGCGGCTCCAAACGCAGGCAGATGGAACTTGCACTACGGTATGAGCAGGAAGGGATGGTGCAGGAGGCCTTCAGTGGCTATGCGTCCTTGTATGAGCGTAAGCCCAAGGAGATAGAAGCGCATTTGGGCATGAAGCGTACCGCTCAACTCCTGTTGGACCGCAAGCTCTCCGAAGCAAGTGGACAATACCTGCGGAATGAACTGCAGAACGGGGATAGGCTTCGGGCACAGGCCGTTCTGTTCAAGCAGGACATGGATCGACATGGGCTGGAATTGCTATGGGATGGCACCTTGGATGACTTCCGGCGTGAAGCACAACACCACGAAGCCCGTAAGATGTTCGAGGAAGCCAAGGATGCGTTCCGGGACCAACGGTACACAACTGCCCAGGACTTGGCAGATGCCGCGTTCGAACTCGACCCACAATTGAAGGAGGCCGGTCACCTCTCACAACTTTCGCAACTGGAACCGCGCTACCAACAAGGGGTCCGGGCTGCCGAACTGGGCTTGTGGCGTGAAGCGTATCGTTCGTTCCGGTGGGTGGCGGATCGCGACATTGGGTACAAGGACGCTTGGCAAAGGATGGAGGGATCCATGGCGAAGGCCTCCTACACGCTGGCTTACGTGCCACTCTTCAACGAATTGCTCTATACGGCGCAGCTTAACGGAGGTGCGGGACAATTGGAATATCAGCTCTCAGCGAACGTGAAACAGGAAGTGATGGACCTGAAGGACCCTTTGATCATGCTCTTGGACCGGGACCATACGGATGAACTACTTGCAGAGCAACAACGGAGCATGAGCGGGGTCTATGACGACCGTTATGTGGCCGAGGCTGGAAAACTGCTTGGTGCTCGCTTCGTGCTCACTGGCCGCATTCTGCGTTTCGATGATGTACTTAGCAAACAGATCGAGGTGCAGATGCAAGTGATCGATGCTGAGAACGGCAGGATACGTCTGGCCGAAGTGATCCGTGTGAACAAACAGGAGATCGCGCGAGGTGCACCCCGTGCGCAACTGTTGGAACGAGCTGCCAAGCGCATGGCCCAGCGACTCGCCGACTTCGACCCCGACCGATCATGAGGATAAAGCGACCGGAATTCATCCTGTTCGTTGCCGATCCGAAGCGAAGCAAGGAGTTCTATGCCATCCTCTTGGAGCGCATACCGGTGCTGGATGTCCCCGGTATGATCGAATTCGACCTCGGCGGTGCGAAACTGGGCTTGATGGGGAACGACAACATCGGGCGGATCATCTGCCCTCCCCTTCCGCATCCGGCCGACGCCGTGGGCATACCGCGCTGTGAATTGTACCTCGAGGTGGACGACCTGGATGCGGCCATCGCCAATGCCACAAAGGCTAACGCCAACATCGTAGACCCCGCGGCTGATCGGAACTGGGGCCATCGCGTGGCGTACTTCGCCGATCCGGACGGCCATGTGGTGGCATTGGCCAAAGCGCTGGGACGATGAGCCTCAAGATCCCATTTCAGGTCACGGACTGGGCCGATGTCCCGGTCGAAGAAATAGCCGGCACCACCGGTATGGCGCGTGTGCGAACGGTCCGGTTCGAGGACCCCGAAGCAGGACATGGATTGCGGATCCGAATGATGGAACTCTCCGCTGGATTCCTCCTTGACCATTTGTGTGAGGTTGGACACTTGGTGTTCGTGCTCGAAGGCGAGATGATCAACGAACTGCACGGCGGAGAAACCCGCGTGATGGGCGTCGGCAAGAGCTTCGCGGTAAGCGATGGGCTCAGCGTTCATCGCATCCGGACCAATGGCCCGGCCAAGCTCCTTATCGTGGATGGCGCTTTCCTGGAGTGATCCAAGGAACAGCTATCGCGATCGTCGGATACGTCCTCACATCCTCCGATACCAGCCTTTGATCCGCTCCTTGTCCAGCACCTTCTCCCACTCGGGGCCGAAGGCATGGTCCCACATGTGCGGCAGGTTGTAAGCCACCTCGGCCATGGCGCTGATGGTCTCCTCGCTCCAGTCCTTGGCCAGCCCTTGCGGGATGTTCACGTTCAGGTGCTTCACCATGCCCTTGAACTCCTGCACGTATTCGCCATAGACGTCCTCCAGTTTGTCGAATGCGATGCAGTTGGCGATGCAGTGATGGATGTCCAACACCTTGCCTAGTCCGTAGCTCAAGGCATGGCACACCCCCACTTCACTGTAGGTCAGGCTCAGACCGCCCATGTAGCTGGCGACCATCAGCTTCTCATCGCACTTCGGGTCGGTGCGGTCCAGTTGTAGAAAGACCTCGCGACAGAGCTCCAGACTTTTCTCACTGTACGCTTCCGCGAAAGTGTTCTTCTTGGTGCCGGTGATGGCCTCCACACTGTGGATGTACGTGTCCATGCCGGTGTAGAACCACTGGTCCCGAGGCACGCTGGCGATCAGGTCGGGATCCAGCACGATCTGGTCGAAGACCGTCCAATCGCACTTCAAACCGAGCTTTTTCACCGGACCCGTGAGCACGGCGGTCATGC
>JAGQVV010000017.1 GCA_020437805.1 Flavobacteriales bacterium | reverse complement strand
ATCTGCGATCGCCTAGGAACCACCAGCTTTCATGAAGTGGAGTTTTGCCGAGGGCGATGAGCGCCAGGCGATGCTGATGGGTGCCAAACGCTTCACGAAGGCGACCAACCTGAACACCGCCGAGCGGCGCAAGGCGATCGCGAAGAAGATGATCGCGGAGGGGAAGTACTGTTACTGAGGAGAACAGCGACGACGCAACGCGACGGTCACGCGACGTAGTTGAAGAAAGTAGAACGCCGAAGTGGATGATCCGCTTCGGCGTTCTTCGTCAGCACACTTTCTGTTCGTGCTTCAGCACAAAAGGTTGTACCGCACGAGCAATCGCTCTCCATCGCGCCAACGGATCCAGCCTGTTGGTGCGATGCGATCGGCCAGTCCATTGGTGGAGACCATGAGCCAATCGCCTTGCACAGCGATCGGAACCAGCAATGCGCTCGTGCCTTCAGCCAGCACCGAAGCATGGTCCAGTGGTTTGATCCGGATCGGATTCATTTCGGGATCGATGATCTCCACCGTGTTCACCGTGTAGATGAATACAGGCCACGTCACGAAGTCCACTTCACCACGATCCACCCAACGCGTTGTGCCATCGATGTTATTCACTTCCACCTCCATCCATGCCCGGGAAAGGGTGATCACCTTCATCAGCACGAGATCATAGTCCAGCTTCAAGTGCGCAGGGGCGAACCAAGGTGGTGCCGATGTGATATTGGTAAAGTGCTCGCCTTTCTCGAACGTGAGGCTATCAGTAGCACGGAACATCCCTGGTAGCTGGTCCAGATCCGGTTCGTTGTAGAAGTGGAAGGTGCCAAGCCCCATGAGCGGCGAGGCCATACCAAGACCGAGGCGCGGTGGTGGCTCTTCTCCAGTGTTCTCAGAACGAGAAACCATCGTGCTCGAAGAAACGAACATCACGTTCATCGCGGGTGCGGTCGGTTTCAACTGCTTGTACCGCTCTTGTTCTTCTTGCCACTGCATGTCCTTCTCGGCCTTGTTCTTCATGAAATGCCACGTGGCATAGGTCAGGAGAGCGAGCGCAATCGGAGCACCGATCAGTAGGATCCGCACACTGACCTGTCGTGGTGACTGTCGCACCAGAACGATCGCCCCGATAAGGAGAGCGACCCCACCAAGCAACGCATAGGCGAGCACCTCAACCGCCCCCGCCATACCATCCGCTTTGGAAACCATGAGTCGACCGAACAGCCCGCCAGCGAACAGGCCTAGGACAGCACCGGTGAGTGCGAGCCCGAAACCCAATAGAAGCTTCGATCCCGGTGTTTCGTTCGTCATCCAGTATCCTCTATTGCCCCATAAATTTCTTCATCTGCTCCATCGCGGCCGGGTCCATTCCTTCCATACCCTCCAGACCTTCCACTCCACCCTCCATCATCATGGCCTCCATGCCAAGCTTCGCGATGCGTGGTCCATACGTCCGACCAATGGTGTTGAATTCATTCCAGCATTTCAGTCCCAAACTCTTTTCACCGCGCTCTTGTATCCTTTTTGACAGATCACCTGCTTTATCGGAAAAGTGCTGTTGGCTTTCGGGGTCGACCTTCTTAGCAGCGATCATATCCTTCAACGCGGATTCGTATTCAGCCATCAGGTCACGGAACTCACCGACCAGAGGGTCGCATGTGGCGGCTTCATCCATGGCCCGTTCTTCACGTTCCTCGGGGGTCAAAGCGGCCTCATTCGTGTCATCTGAACAAGCCGTGAAGAAAGCGACGAAAAGAGCAAGAAGGAAAGATGGTGTACTGCGCATTATTTCGTGTTTGTTTCCACGAAGGTGTGTGATCCGAACCGAAAGTCCAATCCACTTGCGTTCGATCAAGGACGGACACCGAGGGCCGGTAGCAGCCCACCGCTCGCGCGCAACAAGGTCAGCTCCGCCACTTTGGTGTCGAAACCGGATACCACGAAGCGGCGTTCCGCATCCGCCAGGTCCAACTGTGCCTGCCGGAATTGCAGACCGGTAAGCTGTCCGGCCTGGAACAGATCACGGGTCCGTTCGAAATTGAGTTGTGCCGTACCCACCGCGTCCTGCTGGATCCGGAGCACCTCGCGCTGGCTTCGCCACGTAGTGTAGGCGTTCCGCACATCACGCTCCACTTGGAGTCGGGCCTGTTGTTCCAGGATGGACGCATTTTCCGCACGCAACCTGGCCGTCTCGATCTGCGTGTTGATCCGTCCTCCATTGAACAACGGGATCGCGACAGTGAGCCCTCCATTGAAGCCTTGCGTATACGTCCCGAGCATCACGCCCACCTCATTCTGCTGATCGTTCATGGCATAGGCACTAGTAAGGTCCAAACGCGGCCATCGCAAGGACTTCGCTATCCGTTGGTCCACCTCAGCAGCGCGAACCTGCGCCGTGGCCGCGGCCAGAAGAACATTACCGGCCATCGCCTCCTGAACGAGTTGCTCCTCGGCAAGCGAACCGGCATAGTCCACCCGCTCCGAAACCTGGATCGTTGTGTTCGGCGCCCGGCCCATCAACACGTTGAGATCCCTGACGGTCCGTTCGCGTCGCTGCAGCGCAAGGATGTACGTCGTACTATCCGCCTGAAGATCGACCTCCGCGTTCAACACATCGAGCCGCCCAACACCACCGAGCTCAGCTTTGCCTTCCTGTCGCGTGAATCGATCCAAGCTGATGGCAAGGATCTGCTCCGTGATGGCGACATCCTTGTCCAACGCCGCAATGGCGTAATACAAGGCGATCACTTGTGAGAGGGTACCTTCAACCTGTGCACGGGTAAGCAGGTCCGCGAGATCCGCATCCACCTTGGCACGCTCAAGAGTGGCGAAGTTCCCCATGCCATTGAACAGGGTGTACGCCAGACCCACCTGTCCGGACAAGGAGGTGCTTTCCACGCCGCTCCGTTCCACATCGGCGATCCCCGGAGCAAAATCGAGCTTGGAGTACTGGTTGCTGTATGTGGCACGTCCACCTGCATCGATCGTGGGCAACAGGCCCGAATTCCCTGCTGTTGCCTGCGCGGCGGCAATGGCCGCATCGTTCTTTGCGATGCGGATGCCGTGTTCATTCACCAGTGCAAGTTGGATCGCTGTACCGAGCAACAAGGTGTCCTGGGCAACGGTAATCGCCGTGAGGGACAGCGCAAGGCTAATCGCGGGTATCCTCCAGGTTCTCATAGGGAAGTTCTTTCACAGCGGGTTCGTCCGTCTCGGGTGCAGGCCATTCCGCGTTCCACAGCCACCAGCGTGTTCGGCGTAACTGGTTCAACACCGAAAGGAGCGTAGGTAGTACGACCAACGTGATGAACGTTGCGATGGCAAGACCGTAGGCCACGGTCACCGCCATGGGGATCAGGAATTGGGCCTGGAAGCTCTTGTTCAAGGTGATGGGCAACAGTCCAGCTACTGTGGTGAGCGAGGTGAGCAGGATCGGACGCAAACGGGAGAGCGACGCAGCGCGCAAGGCCTCATGGAAGGACATGCGTTCCTTCATGTTGGCGTTGAATGTGGTGACCAGCACGAGCGAGTCGTTGACCATCACGCCGATCAATGCGATAACGCCAAAGAAGCTGAACAGACTGATCTGCACATCATGGACCCAGTGCCCCCATGCCACGCCGATGAAGCCGAGCGGAATACAGAGGGCTACGACCAGCATTTGCCAGAAACTGCGCAGTGTGATCACGATCAAGGAGAACATGATGATGAGCGTAATGGGCATGATCCGTGCAGCCGAATCACCCACCTTGCGGCTCTGCTCACCCTGTCCTTCAAAGCTGTAGCTCAATCCAGGATGTCTGGCGAGCAGGGGCACCATGATATCCGACGCGACGATCGCTGCGGCATCGGTCGCACTTTGAGCGCTGTTCGCTAGATCCGCTTCCACCCGCACTTCCCGTTTGCCATCCAAGTGGCTCACCGCACGGATCCCACGTTCGATGCGATAGCTGGCCAATTCACTGAGCGGCAACTGCCGTCCATCGGCCGTTCGGATACGCATGTCCTCGAGGTCGCGGAGGGAAGCCCGCTCATCCTCCGCATAGCGCACTTGGATCTTCACTTCATCTTCCCCGCGTTGGACACGCTGCGTTTCCAGACCGAAGAAGCCTTGGCGGACCTGCGCCACGATATCCTGCAAGGTCAAACCCAGCAGGTGCGCCTTATCCTTCAACCGCAGCACCACTTCACGATTGCCCGGCCTATCACTGTCCACCACATCGCGCAGGATCGGCAGGGCCGACAGCTCCTCACGCAATTCCTCCTTCGCTGCGGTCAGCTCCTTCAGGTCATTACTGCGCAGCGAAACGGACACGGGTTTACCGAATGGCGTGGAGAGGCCGTAGGAGAGGTTGGACACACCGGGTATCGCTCCCGTACGTTCGCGCAGACGGTTCGTCAATTCCTCGCTCTTGAACCCGCGCTGTTCACCGTTGAGCAGGATGATGTTCAGCTTACCTTGTTCCGGCCGTGGGCCGAGGATCGTTTGGACCTTGAGCACGACATCTGCGCTATCCGCTCGTCCTTCGCTCAGTTCGTCGTTCACGGTCCACACCAATTCTTCGATCTTCCGGAGTTCGGCGAACACGATGTGCTCACGTGTACCTGTCACCATTTCAAGGTCAACGGCCACATCGTCCCGTTCGATCACCGGAAAGAAGGTTGTACGAATGATACCCGCACCGACCGAGCCGATCGTAAGGGCGAAGAGGAGGAAAGCGATGCTCAGGGTTAGCGTCCTATGGCGCATGACCCGATCGAAGAACGGCCCGTACCGCTTGTCGCGGAGCTTGCTCATCACATTGTCCATGAACGCCTCCAACCTGTTCTTCTTCCCACGGCTCAAACCTCGGGAGTGTGCGATGTGTGCCGGTAGGATGTACGCGGCCTCGATCAAGGAGAAGACCAAGGTCGCGATGACCACGAAGGCGAGCGCTGGAGCGAAATCACCCAATCGGCCTTCGATAAAAAAGAACGTACTGAACGCCGCCACTGTTGTCAGGATACTGCTGACGACCGCGGGAAGGACCTTGTTGATGCCCACGAACGCAGCTTGGATCGGAGGAAGCCCACGTTCATACTCCTGGTAGATGCTTTCCGCGATGACGATGCCGTCATCCACGAGAATTCCGACCACCAGGATCATTCCGAAGAGGCTCATCACATTGATGGTGATGAAGCTTGGCGCCAGGATGAACATCCCCGCGAATGCGATGGGGATGCTGAGCGCGACCCAGAACGCCAGGCGCCAATTGAGGAAGAGGGCGAGGACGATGACCACGAGGAAGAAACCCTGAAGGCCATTCTCAAGGAGCATAGCGATACGCTGGCGAAGCACCACGGTGGAATCATTGATCAGGGTGGCTTGGACCGCGGTGTTCCGCTCGTTGAACTCCTCCATGTACCCAGCGGTCTCATCAGCGATGTGCAGGATGTCCTCGCTCACGGTACTGCTCACCGTGATGACCACGCTCGGGATCCCGTTGACGTAGTTCCGGGCCGGGTCATCCGCCCAAGCATCGCGCACATCCGCCACATCACGAAGGCGCAGAACGCGACCATCGGCGCCAGCACGCACAACGATGTTCCGAAGGCCCTCGGCATCCGTTCGCTTGTTGCGAACGCGGATCAACAGTTCCTCATCGCTCGTCTTGACCTTGCCACCGGTCACATCCAAGTTGGCACCGCGCACCGAGGCCGCCACCTGAGCAAAAGAGAGGTTGTTGGCACGTAGATCGCTCTCGCGTAATGCGACCTCGATCTCCTCCTCGGGAAAACCGCTCAACTCCACTTTGCTGATGCCCTGAACGCTTCGCAGGTCCTGCTCGACCCTTCGTGCCACTGTTTTCAATGCACGCAGATCCAGACCTTCCCCGCTGATCGCAAAACTCACCGCTGGACGGATGTTCTCAAGCTTGAAGCTGCGGATAGGCTCCATTCCGTCGGGCAGTGAAGGGATGCGATCCACCGCATTCTTCACATCCTGCAAAACCACATCGGTATCGAACCCCTTGATCACCTCGATGGTGATGATGCCACCGTTCTCCTGGCTCACGCTGCTAATGCGCTCCACTCCGGTAACACCTTTCACATCATTCTCGATCCGCAACACGACACCCTCTTCCACTTCTTCGGGAGCGGCACCAGGAAAAATGATCTGCACCTGGATCGTGCGGCTCTCCGCTTCGGGAAAGAGAGAACTGCGCGTGGCACGCCATCCGAAGAACCCGAATATGAAGATCAGTACCATGACGGTGTCCACCGCCACGGAGTACTTCAGGAAGTATGCGGTAAGTCCCTTCATTGCACTATAGGCGCTACACGCAATCCTTCGAACGCTCCACTGAGCCTGTCCGTAACCACGACCTGACCGTCCGAAAGCCCGCGCACCACGGCCCGCTCCACGCCTTGGTGCAGGATCTCGACAGCATTCTTCACCAACATGGAATCCTTCACCGAGTACAGCGCCCCGTCCTCCAACAACGCACTGCGTGGGACGGAGACGGCATCCGGCAGGGCACCTGCCTCGACGGACCCGCTCAAGTATTGTCCATCACGCAGGCCATCCCCATCCACTTGCACGAATACCTTCACGGTTTGTGTGCTGGCATCGATGCTCTCACCTATTCGTATGATCCTTCCTACCCAGGACCCAGGCCCTTCGGTGCTGGTCAGGCGAAGTGTATCGCCGATGCCAGCGAAGGCCAGTTCTCCTGCTCCAATAGCCGTTTCCAGTTCCAAGGAACCCGGAGCGATGAACTCGCCCAAACGCATACCAGGTGTGACTATCGTACCCGGTTCCACAGGTGCGCTCGTAACCACGCCATCGAACGGAGCCCAGATGTGATACTTCCCCAGTCGTTCATACACCGCTCGGATCCCATAGTACTGGTCCAAAACCCCGCGGCCGGCGAGGTAGTTGCGTTCCTGCTCATTGGCGAGGTCCGGCAACTCGGGTAACGCGCCTTCCACTGGCACGCTCTTCAGATACAAGTTCCATTTCGCGGCCTGCTCAGGCATATCGATCCGCATGTCGGGAACGAGCTGGACAAGCGCACGCAGGAAAGCACTTTGCTGTGCATTGATCTGTGCTCGTATTTCGCCGTCGTCGATCCGAAGTAGCACATCGCCCCGTCGGAATGTGACGCCTTCACGGAAGGTCCTACCGGTGCGTTGCAAAGTGCCGCTCACTTCGGCATTGATCAGCATGCGATCGGTGGCACGCAATCGACCGGTCATCGGAATGCTCAAGCGCACCGGTCCGTTCTCGGCCACGATGGTCCGCACGGCGCGAGCAGCTTGCACCACTTCCAAGCGTCCGGGGTCCTTGCGGCTCTCGACGAGCTTGTTGCAGGTGACCACCCCGCCCGCGATAAGGAACACGCCGAGAATGATGGTCAGCCTTCGTTTGAACAGGTCGTTCATGAGCGGATGGATCGGATGATGAATTCGGGTACGGACTTGCGGCGTTTGTGGATCATGCGGCGGAAAGCATCGTCGTTCATTCCGTGGATATGGGTGAGCATCGGGCGAGCGACGAAAGGATGGGCACAAAGCGCCATGATATTCACGAGCAGCTCACGCGGGTCGATGTCAATGATCATTCCAGCAGCACGGGCCTCCTCGAAAAGCTTCAAGTAATGTGCGCGTCCGACCTTGCCCCTATCAATGAAATCGAGCAAATTCTTCGGGTCGCGATTCAGTTCAGCGATGATGAATTGGGGAAGCAGGGGTTCTTCAAGCATCCGTTCCAGATAGGTGGCAACGAATCCCTCGATACCCGAGAAAAGGTCGGTCGCCTCCTCCAAGACCTTCCAAACACAGCCGAGTTGTCGTTCAGCACTGCCTTTGAACACGCCTTCGAACAGTTGTTGTTTGCTCCGGAAGTAATAATGAAGCAAGGCCTTGTTGATGCCGGCCTCGTCGGCCACTTCCTGCATCCGCGCGCCCGCCATACCCTTTTGGGTGAACACGTTCCGGGCAGCGGCCAGGATGCGTTCCTCGGTAGTGGGTTCAACGGTCATTGCGGATGCAATATTAACCATTTGGTTAAACCAAGTGGTGCGATCGGGGTTGGATTAACTTTCCACGATGCGAGCTTTGCTTCTGATCGCGACACTGGTCGCCGGCGAACACACTGCTGCCGGGCAGAACTGGGTACGAATGGCCGACCTTCCCGGCACCCCACGGGACGATGGTGCCGCATTCTCCATGAACGGAAAGGTGTATGTCGGAACGGGCCGGGATGTGTCCTTCGCACTGACGAACGACTGGTTCGCATACTCGGAAGGGTCCGACACTTGGGCGTCCATCGCCCCGCTGCCTGCCACTGGGCGCCAATACTGCACCGCGTTCACTGATGGTACGCACGGATATCTCTTCGGCGGTATCGACGTGAACGGTCCGTTGAATGAATTGTGGCGTTACGACCCGGATACGGACCTCTGGGAACAAATGACCTCCCTCCCAGGTCCGGGTCGCTATGCGAGCGTTGTGCTATCCGACCGCTTCATCGCGACCGGCCTCTTGGCGGATGGCACGGCCACGAGCGAATGTTGGGAGTACGATAGCGGTTCCGATGAATGGACACTACGGGCCGACGTGCCCGGCACGCCTCGTCACCGCGCTTCCGGGGGATGGTCCTTGATCGGAGGGGCCGATGCCTCGTATGAAGCGCTTTCGGACTGCTACGAATATGATGTGTTCAACGGGACGTGGTCGCCTCTGCAGGACCTGCCTGAGCCCCGGTACGGCGGCGACGCTTTCCAGAACATCCTGGTCGGTGGTGCCTCTTCGGAGACCATGCTGCACGGTGATGTTCGGGCCTACGGCGATGGTGCTTGGTCCGACAGTGGGATCTTGGAACCCTTTCCACCTGGCATGCGTCGTGGAGGCGTCATCGCCGGCTCCACTGTTCAGAACGGCCCCACATTCTACTATGGAACTGGGGTCGACCTCGTGCAGCGGCATTCCGATTGGTGGGCATTCCATGCTTCGCCCACCTCGATCGATGACCACCATCGCAGTACGCTGTCCATCGCACCCGTCCCCGCTATGAATGAGATCACGATACGAATGGCGGACAACGAGGTGGTGCTTGGAGCGGTCCTGTACGATGCGCAAGGTCAACTTGCCTTGGAATGGACCGGGGCCCAAGGTGGCACCATCCCGATCCACGACCTTCGTCCTGGCCTTTATGTAGTGCGCGTATGGACGGAACGGTCCATCCATCGCACCTCCATCATCAAACATCCTTGATGCGATTCCTTTCTCCTGAGCTCGACCGGTATTCCGAGGACAACAGTGCCCCTGAACCCGACTACCTGCGAGAACTCGCTGAAGAGACCCGTGCGAACATCGAACTTCCGGTCATGCTCAGTGGTCATGTGCAAGGGCGTTTCTTGAGCATGGTCAGCCATCTGCTTGCTCCGAAGCTGATCCTCGATATCGGCACCTACACCGGCTACTCAGCGTTGTGCATGGCCGAAGGCCTTGGTCCCGATGGCCTGCTGCACACGATCGACATCAACATCAAGTTGGCATCCATGGTGGACCGCTATGTCCGCAAAGCCGGACTCCACGATCGCATCCATCAGCACCTTGCGCTTGCCACAGAGGTCATCCCGTGCATCGAGGGCACCTTCGACCTGGTCTTCATTGATGCCGACAAGCAGAACTACTCGAACTACTTCGACCTGGTCATCGATCGCGTGCGGCCCGGTGGCATGATCATCGCGGACAACGTGTTGTGGAGCGGCAAGGTGCTGGCACCCGAGGCCGAACATGATAGCGAGACACGCGGGCTCGCGGCCTATGCCCGCAAAGTGAAGAACGATGCACGCGTGGAGAACGTGCTTCTTCCTGTGCGCGACGGCTTGTTGGTGAGCCGCCGGAAATGACCGCCGTCAGGTGCCTTAACTTCGGAGTGCACCAACTTCACAGCATCATGGAAGCACAACTCTTCTACAAGGAACTGGGACGCTTGTTGTACGCTATTGCGGCAGCTGATGAACGGGTACGGCCGGCGGAGGTGGAAACGTTGAAACGCATCGTCAAGGATGAACTCGTTCCCTTGGAGGACAGCACCGATCACTTCGGTACGGACCAGGCCTTCATCACCGAGTTCGAGTTCGACGTTCTGGCCGAGCGCGATGCCACTGCCGAAGAGGCCTTCGACTCCTTCATCGCGTATATGGCACGGCACCACAACGACCTGCCCGAGGGCCGTCGGCAAATGATCTTCCGGGCGGCCGATGCCGTGGCGAAGTCCTTCCATGGCGTGGGGAAGAAGGAGATCCCCTACCTCGTGGAATTGCACAGGCATTTGGGACAGACGGCCTGAGCTCGACCCATCGCGCTATCTTGGTCCGGTGCCCATGGCCCGATGATCGACCTGCGCTCCGACACCGTGACCCGACCGACACCTGCCATGCGCGCAGCCATGATGGCGGCCGAGGTGGGCGATGATGTCTTCGGCGAGGACCCCACCGTGAACGCGTTGGAGGCCCGTATGGCGGTCCTGTTCGGCCACGACGCGGGCGTGTTCTGCCCCAGCGGCACCATGGCCAACCAGATCGCAGTGAACATCCATACGCGACCGGGTGATGAGGTGATCTGCGATGAAGGCGCCCACATATACCGCTATGAAGGTGGTGGCACCATGGCCACAAGTGGTTGCAGCGTGAAGTTCGTCACTGGCGATCGGGGACGGTTCACCGCCGAGAGCGTGAAGGCCGCGATCAACGAGGACCACCAATGGTTGGCCCGCACGCGCATGGTGAATTTCGAGAACAGCTGCAATCGCGGCGGAGGTGCTGTTTGGGACATTGATGAAGTGGACAGGATCAAACAAGTATGCCAAGCGAACGGTTTGGCCTTGCACATGGATGGTGCCCGGATCTTCAACGCGATGGCGGTCACCGGCGAATCACCGAAGGCCTGGGGGCAGCATTGCGACACGATATCGATCTGCCTGAGCAAAGGTCTGGGGACCCCGGTCGGATCGGTGTTGGTCGGTAGCGAAGCACTGATGTACGAGGCCCGACGGGTCCGCAAGAGAATGGGTGGTGGAATGCGGCAAGCGGGAATGCTGGCGGCAGCGTGCCACTACGCCTTGGACCATCACGT
The DNA here is from genome assembly GCA_020437805.1 of Flavobacteriales bacterium. Taxonomy (GTDB): domain Bacteria; phylum Bacteroidota; class Bacteroidia; order Flavobacteriales_F; family PHOS-HE28; genus PHOS-HE28. Next base: position 7,205 of record JAGQVV010000017.1, on the reverse strand, counting down.
GGATCGCTTGAAGGAGGACCACCTACGTGCAAAGGAGTTGGAAAAGGTCCTGCTCCAACAACCATACGTGGCCTCTATCATGCCGGTACAGACGAACATCGTCATCTTCACCTTGGCCAAAGAGCGACCAACGGAGGCGTTCCTCTCCACATTGCAGGAGCGAGGCATTCGTGCGGTGGCCTTCGGACCAGGCATGATACGGATGGTGCTGCACTTGGATGTGAGCGATGCCGATATGGACCACATACTTACCCAACTCGCGCAAGTCGAATGAGGAATCTGACGTTCTTTGCCTTGTTCCTTTCTTTGGTCGCCTGCGCACCGCCGGAATACCTGCACAAGGGCGTGCAGGACGGCGTGGAATTGGCCTATCGCTGGAACCACCCCGCCGGCAAGCCCGTTGAATTGCTCTTGAAAATGGTGAACACCACGGAACAGGACAAGGAGGTGTCCTTGATCATTGACCTGTACTACCAAGGGCTGACCGTGGAGACATTGACCGCGGATACCTGCCTGCCCGCGGGACGTACCATGAACGGCAAGCTCAACGGGATCTATTTCATTCCCACACGGCTCACGAGCGAACAGATCAAAAGTGGCGATGTCTCCGCGGAACTCACACGCACCAACATCGTGAACGGCAGTTGTCCATGAGCGCTCGTGATGGATCGGGTCGGCTGCTTCTGGTCTCCATCGGTGGGGTGCTTCTGCTTTCGGTCGCATTCCTCATCTGGTCATCCTTCTATCTGAAGGAGCGCCGGTTCGAGCTCAATGAACTGGCGTTACGTCGCACCCAACAAGTTCTGCACATCCGCCTGGACGGCATGTTCTCGGAGATCGCGGAAGAGGTCCGTGAAGAGGCTTCCGCCTTGCGGATCAAGGACAGCACCATGGTACGTTCGCGGTGGCTGCCGCTGATGGCGACCCATTGGCAGATCACCTCCATCCGATCGGCGAATGAATACGGGGACGAGGTGGCCTTGATCCGAGAGGACAGCACGTTCCTTTTGGTAACGACCCACGCTGACACCACCCATGTTCGGGCCTCGGCGGTGCAACTGGACGCCTTCGGCGACACGCTGGCCGTGGTAACGGACACGGGTGCGGTAGACACCTATGACCCGCGTCAACGGATCTGGTTCAGCCAAGCATTGGAGGACGCGCGGGATGAACCGAGTTGGTCCGTCCAAGGTTCGTTCGATCTCGGGACACCGGTCCTCCAAGCTTCGTACATGACCCGAGGGAGGGGTGTGAACGAGCCTTATCAGATCATGGTCCTCACCACCGACCTGGGCCGATCCTCATGGATGGACTCGCACTCAACGGCGTTGATGAAGGCTGGGTTCCTATTGGCGGATGACGAGGGCCGGTCGTTGGGGCAATTGACCGCAAAAAGCGACCCCAAGCTCTCAAGGGCGGCGGAAAATGCGCTGAGCCTCTGGAGGGAACGAAAGACCTCGAGCCCGTTCCCTGTGCACATGAACGGGTACGAATACCATGCATTGGTGGGCAACTATCCGCTCAATGGCCAGCAGTTGCGTACGGTGCTCGTGGTCGACCTTCAACCTTTGGGTGCATGGTTGCGTCCGGAATGGCTGGGGCTGGTGATCATGGGAGTGCTCATGAGCGCCTTGATCCTGCTTCTGTTGTGGGCGTATAACCGGAAACGTGGATCGGATGACCGGATCCGCAAACAAGCCAAGCGAAGTCGATCGCAGGAGATGAAGTTGGCCAAGGCCCTTGGTGAACGCGAGGTCCTGAACCGGGAGGTGCACCATAGGGTGAAGAACAACCTGCAGGTGGTAAGCAGCCTGCTGAACCTGCAAGCGATGCGATTGGACGATGGGGATGTGAAGAACGAATTCCTCCGTGGCAAACGCCGTATCGACACCATTGCATTGGTCCACCACAAGTTGTACGGGTTGAACGATCTCCGGAACGTGGACCTCAAACGTTTCTTCGACGACCTGATCAGTGCCTTGGCGGAAATGCACCGTCCGCATAGCCGAACGGTGAGTACGGATGTGGATACCCAAGCCATACGTGCGGACCAGGACACGGCGATCGAGTTGGGGATCATCCTCTGTGAACTGGTGGGGAACACATACCAGCACGCATTCCCGTACGCAACAGGTGGACATGTGGAGATCCGCGTGCAGCCGGTGGAGGGTGACCTCCATCGCTTGACGGTGAAGGACAATGGGAAAGGCATTCCGGACGGCAGCAAGGATGGTCCGGGCAAGCTCGGCTTGGAGATCGTGGAGGCCCTCTCGGAACAGCTTGATGGATCCTTTCACGTGCGCACCAACGGCGGGGTGCTCTTCGAAGTGCTCTTCCGCATGCAGCACAAGCTCAAAGGAACCGGCGCTCCCGGTAGCAAGCTGGATGATCCATCCTGAGGTCGTAGATCAACGGATCCACTCCACCTCCACCCGGCGTTCCTCCGGTGCACGGCCCATGCTCTTGCTATCGCCGTAGTAGTTCACCATCAGGCGATCTCCCTCGATACCACGCTCGAGCAAGTAGTTTCGAACGGCCTTGGCGCGTTGTTCGCTCAAGCGCAGGTTCATGGCCGGATCGCCTGAACGATCGGTGTAACCGGTGATCAATACGCGCTGCTCAGGTGCACGGGCCAGTTGTTCGAACACTTCGTTCAGCAGTACTTGGGAGTCCGCATCCAGCGCTATGGAATTCCGCCCGAAGCGGATGGCGATGTTGCGGCCGACGAGATCACTCAGGTTCGCAGCCGGGTTGTCACTCCCCTTGACCGCTTCTTCACGCGCTTCCTGCACCTCCAGTTCCAGACCCGCCAAGCGGTCCTCCACGTCCTCGATGCGGTCGCGGATCACCCATAGTTCCTTGCGCTGGTCCATCCGATCGATCCGGTCATTGATGGCATCCAGTTCAGACTTCAACCAACGATCACGCTTGCGGACCTTCGGCTCCTCCACCGGCGGATCGTTCGTCGGCTCCGTGCCGCGCTCGGCCATGGCCTGCATCAGGCGTTCGCCCAGTTGCGGGTCGATGCCTCCACCACCCGTATCCGCGAGTTGCAGGTCCAAGGCACAGAGGTAATTCTCCTCATCGAAGACAGTGCCACAAGTGGAGTTTATGCGCACCGTGGTCCCCGGTTCAGCCGCTGTCGAACCGAGCACTGGAATGCTCGCCAGCGGCAACAGGTCGGCGCGCATCTGCCGTTCGAGTTCTTCCCGTTGGCTTCGCAAGTAGTAGTAGATCGCGAGGTACTTGTCGTGCTCATCGCCGGCATCCACGCCATAACGTGCCTGGCTCCAGTCGATATGCGTTAAACGCGAGAGCTGCATCCTGGTGGGTTCGCTCAAGCCGTCGAAAACATCGGGAAGGCCGAGGTCTTCGGTAGCGGCTTTCACCATCGCATCCATCTCCGTGGCCAATTGGACGCTTGTCAGATCGCTCACCACACCTTCCTTCGTGAAATGCACACGGGCATCGAGGTAGGCACCGATGGCAGCTTCCATCAAACGGTCAAGCATCAGCCGCATATTCTCATCCGGCGCGGTGGTGCGCTGCAATTGGAACACAGCGTTGCCACCCGGTACCCCTCGCCAGATCGCTTGGAACACGGGTTCGGGGGCTTCGGGGTCATCGGTCACACCCATCACGATCACCGCGTTCTCCTTGCTCTCCCCGGTAAGCTGCAAGATGCCTTGGGCGTGCAGCCCGGACGAGAGCGGAACAAGCACGCTCGAAGCGATGGCTATGGCAAGTACGCGCATCATTGGGACAGCGAAACTACCGGGCTGTACAACGCCGGTCCAGTCCGCAGGGAAAGAAAATGTCAACGATCAAGGTCTGGAGCCTCCTTCAGTACTTTGAGCTGGCACCGCTCACGGGCCCAGCGAGTGGCTTGTTCGCGAAGCGCGAACACCCGGAACGGGAATGCTGGTCGCTCCACATGCTTGAACATCTCAGCCTGACCACGTACAGTGGGGTCCGCCGCGATGATGGCCACGGCATGCCCTTGGGCGCCACACACGCGACGCAACAACTGTCGGGCCGGCTCTTCCACCACCACATCCGGTGCCAGTTCCATCAAAACCGGAGCAGTACCTGCGGGATCCAACGCAGCGACCAGTCGCACGAACTCCTTCATATCGCGGATCCGAACCGAAGCACCTTGGGCCAGCGCCATGTGGAGGATCCCGTTCTCCTTCCACAGTTCGAACGGCGGCCCGAAGACCGGCATTTCCCACGCAAGCATGGACGAATCTACCCACGGGACGGAGCTTGAAGCTCGGGCGCTCGGCCGATGATCCCACAAGGGAAAGGGGAAAAGGTCAACGGAGCACCTCCGGAATGGCCACGCCTATGGCCGCGTCCGGCAGGGCACAGCCGAGGATCATGGCCAACGTGGGGGCGATGTCGGTGATCGCCACGCGCCGCAACACTTCCCCTGGTCGCACACCCTCGCCGAAGAACAGCAGGGGAACATGGGTGTCGTAGGTCCAGGTCGAGCCATGGTCCGCGCCCAAACCCCGTGACACACTGAAGGTGCTCTCGTAGCCCGGCATCGGCAGGAAATAAAGATCCGCGCCACGCTGCACATGGTGCCCACGTGCAAGCAACAAGCCGGGGCCTTCGCGCGGCGGGTTGCGCTCGAGTTCACTGGAAGAATACACATCCAGCAAACCCGATACGTCCTGTGCCACCATGGCGGCCGCGGCCTGCAATTCGGCCAGGTCCAACCCTTTCGCACGCACGAGGGTACGGTCCAGAAAGACCACATCATCGTTCACGTAGCTCACCCATGGGCCCGGACCGTAGGCTTGTTGCAGGTATTCCTCCACATCGGCGCGTACCGCACGGAGGTCCAAATAGCCACCATTGGCACCTTTGCTGGCCCGGTAGGCCGGTACATCCAGAACGCCATGGTCAGCGGTCAGGAATAGCGTGTAGTTCCCTCCCACCGCCGCATCCAACCCCTTCAATAAGCGCTCGATCTCGCGGTCCAAGCGGATGTACATATCCTCAAGCTCCAACGAAAGCGGCCCCGTGCGATGTCCCAGTTTGTCGGTCGCGGAGAAGCTGATCGAGAGCATATCGGTGATGGTATCGGCGCCCAAACCTTCCGCTTCGATGGCGATGAGCGCCAGGTCCACCAGGATCGTGTTGCCTCCGGGAGTATGCAAGAAGGCCTCTCCGGCCGTGCTTTCCATGCGCAAGGCATCGAGATCCAACGGAAGCTCGGCCTTTTCGGCGCCGGGAATGATGCGCTCGAACGCATTATGCGAGGTATCCGTGAATTGGTAGCGTTCAGCGGGCAGCAGCAGGTCCCATGTTCCTTGCATGTATCCCGCCATCGGGTTCAAGGTGTTGAAAGCAGTGATCCACGAGGGTAGTGCAGCCATGTACCAATCGCTGGAGACGAAACCGGTGGTTCCGTGGAACCAGTAGGCCGCATCGCCTGTGCGACCGATAGGCAGAACCGCGCTACGGTCCTTCAGCGAAATGCTGATGGTCTTCGACTTGCCGTTCGTGGCGCGCTCCAATTCGTCGGCCAGGGTGCTCGCTTGCAAGGGCCTCGGTGAACGACCAGCGGCAGGTTCACCGGTGCCGATCACCTGTGCAAGGGTATCCTCCACGCAATACGCGGTCCGGCCCAAGGAGCGCACATAGCGGTCATTCGCCACGATACCGTGGTAGGCCGGAACACTACCCGTGTGGATGGAGGCATGTCCCGGCCCCGTATCTGTGGGGCCGTATGGATAGTGCGCATCGCGACAGAAAGCACCCTCGTTCACCAGTCGTTTGAAACCGCCTTCACCGTAATTGTCCCAATAGCGGTAGATATAGTCCGCGCGCATCTGGTCCACCACCACGGCCACTACCAGCTTGGGTGGGTCCTGCCAAGTGGGTTGCGTGGCAGCGATGAACCACTGGACCACGGATCCGAAGGCGAGGAGGTACTTCATGCGGAACGTGCCATGAGGTGGAAGAGCAACACCCCCACCACCACGCTGATAACGATGTTCAGTACCGCAAGTCCGACGAAGCCGTCGCGCAGCAACTGATGGTTCTCCATGCTGAATGCGCTGAACGTGCTGAATCCACCGCAGAAGCCGATGGCCAGCAAGGCCTGCCATTGTTCCTTGCCGGGAAGGTGCAGTTCCCAGCGCAACATCACCCATGCAAGGAGCGCAGTGGCGAAGAGGTTGCTCAATAAAGTGGCGACAGGGAAGGCCGCGATGCCCACGAAAGCGAGCACGGCACGTGAGAGGGCAAAGCGTATCATGCTGCCCGCGCCACCTCCCAGAAAGACCGCCAACCAGATATTCATGGGGCAAAGTTCGAAAGTGTGGCCATCACACGCTGCTGCACCGCAGCGAACAGAAGACCCGTGAGCGAACCATAGACCGCACCCACCAAGACGTCCCCCGGGTAATGCACACCGAGATACACGCGGCTGTATGCGATCAAGGTGGCCCAGAACAGCAGTGCCGGCACCACCACACGCGGCCGCGTACGCAATGCACCGATCATGAACACGGCGATCGCGAAGTGATTGCTGGCATGGGACGAAATGAAGCCGAACCGCCCGCCGCAACCCTCGGGGACCAAGTGCACAAGACCTTCCAAAGCCGGTTGGTGGCAAGGGCGAAGCCTTGTGAAGTTCTCCTTGAAGAGCAACACCGAACCCTTATCGCTGCACAATACCATGCCTGCGATCACCGGTACCGACCACGCCAAGCCCTTCCAACCGTAGCGACGTTGGATCACGAACAGGAAGAACGCGTAGAGCGGGAACCACAGCAGCATATCGCTCACCGCCAACATCACAGGGTCGAGCCAAGGGGTGTGCGCGCCGTTCAGCAGCAGAAAGACCGCCCGATCCCATGCATCGAGTTGATCCACCAAGGTCATCAGTGGTGCAATTTCCGCCAGAGCCTGTCCTTCAACTCCTCCAAACCCAGGCCTGCCACGCTGGATATCATCACATGCTCCACTTCCTTCGGCAGCTCGGTCCGCAGTTGTTCCATCAGCTCCTGGTCCAGCATATCGCACTTCGTGATCGCGAGCAAACGTTCCTTGTCCAACAGCTCCGGTGAGTATTCCTTCAATTCGTTCAGGAGCACCTCGTATTCCGCCTTGACGTCCTTGCTGTCGGCGGGTACCATGAAGAGCAGTGCACTGTTGCGTTCGATGTGCCGCAAGAAGCGCAAGCCCAG
>JAGQVV010000159.1 GCA_020437805.1 Flavobacteriales bacterium | reverse complement strand
ACGGTGAGCCGATCTGGCCCGGTGTACCGGCGCAATTATCCTGACTGTCGCACACTCCATCACCATCGCTGTCCGCGCTCGGCGTTCCTGCGCATTGGCAGTTGGCGTTGATCATGTCGTTCGTGGTGCATGCATTGTTATCGTTGCACGGGGAGCCGATCTGGCCAGGTACCGTGGGGCAATTGTCCTGCGCGTTGCACACCCCGTCCCCATCCGTATCAGCGGATGGCGTACCAGCACATTGGCAACTCGCGTTCCATACATCGTTCGTGGTGCATGCGTTGTTGTCATTACAGGGTGAACCTACCGTGGCGGTTCCTCCGACCACACCTAGGCAATCCGGCGCAGCGGCTCCTGTGGATGTTCCGATGGCACCGAGCGAGAGGTTGTTGTAACTACCGCTGAAATTCGTTTCCAGCTTCACGGCACGTACCATGTATTCGCGCCCAGCAACGAATGGAATGGCAGCATCATCATGGCTTGTGCCGGTCACGACCGTATTCGTTATCCGCGTCACCGTTCCACTTCCGGCATCGATCTGGTACAGATGATAACCCAGCACGCTCTCCGTGGAAGCGGTCCATGAGAAGAACGCGTGACCATTGGAATTGGTGATGGACAGGTTGCTCGGAGGAGCCACCATTTTCATGCGAAGTGATGGGTCGCCCATCAGGTTCAGATGGATCCGACCGATGCTCGACTGCCACCCTTCGGTCCGTGGGGTGTACAGTCCACTGTTGTTCATGGTGACCAAGGTGCTATAACCGATGTTATCGCCCATCCCCATATGGTGGAAGTACCACGTAGGGATACCAGCCCAGCAATTGGTAAGGGCATCACCTCTCGCGATCATCGCGCGCAGGTAGTTGTTGCGGCTGTCCCAATCATCATAGTAGCTGCCCAAGCCCATGTTGAAGACGCCACCTGTGGTGACCGTTGTGGCCAGCTGCTGCGTGGTCGACCCATTGTCCTGGCCATTGAATGTGATAACCCCCCCCTCATTGTTGATGTATCCACCCGCACTGCAATTCGTCCAGAGATAGCTCTGCCCGTTCACATAGGAAGCGAAGGAAGGACCATAGGGGTCGGGTGCGGTGATGTTGGAATTGCCCACCAATGGGGCGAAATTCCGCCATCCACCACCAGCGATCGGGTTGCCCAACCACTGAAGGTTATCGAACTGCAGCGCGCGCACCGTGGGCGACCATCCTTTCACTTTGTAGCTGTGCGCCTTGTTCAGGTAGTTCCTGATCAGCTGGACCTCCGAGGCGGAGAACGCCGGCATATCGTACATGTCCACACGGCCAACCTGCAACTCCAATGGGGACGGAAAATCGCTTTGGTCGTATTTTCCATCGCCCGGTGTATTCCAATTCGCCTGACGCTGGGCACCGGTACTGTTCACCGTGTTATCGGTCCAATTGCCGTTCAACTCACCGTAGAACCCATCGGCAGGGCGTGCACCCAAGAATTCCACATGGCCGTCGGGCATCACATTGCCGGAATACGGGACCGGAACGTGACCAATGATGTATAGCGCTTTCACATTCGTAGGGTCACTGTTGTAATGACCTTGGACGATGGACTTCACACTCGTGACCGGTGCATTCCGCGCCACGTCGCTTCGGATCACCGCCCATCCGTCGGCTCGCAGGTCCTCGGTCAATTGGGCCAATTCCGGCACCAATTGAGAGGCCAATGTGTTGTCCACCAGCAGGATGATCTTCCCGCGGTAATCCACCGGAGCGACCTGAATACCAGTACTAACGTATCCCGTACCGGTCACCCCGGCCGACACCCGCACGACCTTGTACTCGTAATACACACCCACCGACACGTTATTGTCCGTGTACTGTGTGGAGGACGAGGCCGGATTGGCTATGGCGCCCCCCCATGAGGTCGCTGACTTCACCTTGCGGTAAATGGCGAACGAGGATGTGCTGGAGATCGATGGCCAGGATAGCGTGATGCTCGCAGGAGAAGCCTGCACAGTGGCATTCAATCTGACAGCGGCCCGTTCCGAGACGGTTTGGGCACCAGCGTATACCGCTAGTAAACTGAACGCGAGAGAAAGGAGGTAACGTGCCATGTAGGGACCTTGAGTTGGAAATCCATCCGGCATGTATTCCTGGGAATCGCTTGGTAACTTCCGAGGGTAAGGCAGTACCCTATGGAACGATACCAGGAATGCTCCGGCTGGTCCTTTATATCGGGATCGCGTATCGAGAGGTTACAGAAGGTGGTAGGTCACACTTGAGAGTGGAAACCCCAGGATCGGCATAGCCATATTCTAAAACACTGTCTTTCAACGTATTATACGTGTTGACCTTGCTGATCATTTGGCATTTCGCGGCGAATGTAGAGGGATCACGAAAGCCGCGCCAGCATTGTGGAAAACCTGTACAACCCACGTCCGGGGCCGAAATGCCTTGCTTTTCCGGCGAAACCGATTCTCGGATCGACCAATCCTCATGACGCAACCTCTGTAAGAGAACCCCGAACGCCCAACTTGATCGACGAAAGCATAGATTTAGACGGTGAATAACACTTTCTTAGGCGTTGAGCCAACACCTATGGTCATTTGCAAAAGACTTTCCGACGAAAGGAACTTTTTCAACGATGGATCCGTTCAACGCATCCTCATGGGCCTTGTTTTCCACGATCCGTTCCTCCACCGACCCTTGTTATGCAGTTTTGTAGGAAATCGGAATCGCTGGATGCGACAAACCCGGATCATTTGACGTTCGCATGAATGCAACCGACCCGACCCGATCGATATTCGATCCCATTCGCTTCAATTCATGGATACACGAGGATCGTACCGCCATTGTCCAAATGGGTATTGGACTTTCCTATGCGGAGCTTCATAGCAAGGTCCTGCGTTCGGCCAAAGTGTCAGGAGAACTGGGGGCGGTCAAAGGCGCCACTGTCGCCATTTGTCTCGAACGATCACCGGAACTCATTATTTCGATACTGGGCACTCTATGTGCCGGAGCCGCCTATGTCCCTATCGACCCGGCCTACCCTGCCGACCGGATCGCCCTGATGCTCGAAGACGCCAGGCCACCCGTGGTGATCACGGACAAGGCGCATCAACACCTGTTCAAGGGCAGTAAAGCCAAGATCCTGTCGATCGAGGAGATCGACCTGGAGAACGGGCCCATGTTCGAAGGGCCGTGTCCGGCCACGATGGAGAGCCTCGCCTACGTGCTCTTCACCAGCGGTAGCACCGGCCGGCCGAAGGGCGTGGCCATGCACCATGGCCCTTTGGTGAATTTGATCCGCTGGCAACTGCGCACCTCTGTGTTGAAGGAAGGCGATCGCACACTACAATTCGCACCGATCAGTTTCGACGTAAGCTTCCAAGAGATCTTCACCACGTTCGCGCAAGGCGGCACCTTGGTATTGATCACCGATGAGGACCGCTTGAACAGCACACAGCTCCTGCGGAAGATCATCGCGGAGAAGATCAACCGACTGATCGTGCCGTTCGTTGCACTACAGTATCTGGCGGAAGCCGTTGAGCGCACTGGCGAAGTACCGAGCACCTTGAAAGAGGTCTTCACCAGTGGCGAGCAACTGAAGATCACGCCCGCGATCGCGAACCTCTTCAAGCAACTGCCCGGCTGCCGCTTCTGCAACCAGTACGGCCCCACTGAAGGCCATGTGGTAAGCGAGCTGGAACTGAAGGGTGATCCATCCACCTGGCCCGCCCTGCCCAACATCGGCAGCGCCATCGACAACGTGAAGCTCTACGTCCTCGATGAGCAGATGAAGCCAGTGAAGAAAGGGGAGGAGGGCGAGCTCTACCTCGGGGGCGCCTGCGTGGCGAAGGGCTACATCGGTCGCGATGATCTCACGGCCGAGCGCTTCCTATTGGATCCGTTCATCCCCGGCGGGCACCTGTACAAGACCGGCGATCGCGCAGCTGAACTGCCCAATGGCGAGATCGATTACAAAGGCCGCATCGACGGCCAGGTGAAGGTGCGTGGTTATCGCATCGAGCTTGGCGAAGTGGAGGTGGCCATGGAGAAGCATCCTGCGGTGGAACAGGCCGTGGCCACCGTGCGCGAGGACCGTCCGGGTCTGAAGCGACTGATCGGCCACTATGTAGCGAAGAGCGAGCTCGGCACCAACGAACTGCGTAAGCACCTCGCCTCTCTCCTGCCCGACTACATGCAGCCTTCCGCCTTCGTGGCCGTAAAGGAACTGCCCCGTACCCCGAGCGGCAAGATCGACCGCAAGGCCCTGCCCGCGCCGGACGTGAAGCGTCCCGACCTCGACGTGGCCTTCGCCGCACCGACGAGCGCTGTGCAGAAGACCCTCGCCAACGTGTGGGCCGATCTCCTCGGGATCGATCGCGTGGGTATCGACGACAATTTCTTCGACCTCGGTGGCAACTCGTTGCTGAGCATCCAATGCATTGCGCAGCTTGAAGGCCATGGCCTGAAGTTGCCCATCGTGAAGCTCTACCAGCATCCGACGATCAAGGCCTGTGCAGCATACCTCGAAGGCGATGCCGGATCCACTTCCCCGGCCGAGCTCGCTGCACAGCGAAAGGCCTTTGGCCGGTCGAAAGGCGATATCGCCATCATCGGCATGAGCGGCCGTTTCCCCGGCGCCGCCAATGTGGAGCAGTTGTGGAAGAACCTGCTTGAGAAGAAGAACAGCATCAGCACATGGACGGCCGACGAGATCGACCCGAGCGTTCCTGAGGAACTGCGGAACGACCCCGATTACGTGAAGGCGCGCGGCGTTATCGCCGATGCCGACAAGTTCGACCATGCCTTCTTCGGCGTGAACCCCAAGGTGGCCGCGCTGATGGATCCGCAGCAACGCGTGTTCCTGGAAACGGCTTGGGCCGCGCTGGAGGATGCCGCCTACGATCCCGCACAGTTCGCCGGGCTCATCGGCGTGTACGCCGGCATGGGCAACAATACCTACTTCACCCGCAATGTCATCGGCCACCCCGAGCTGATCGAGCAGGTCGGCGATTTCGCGGTGATGACGGCCAACGAGAAGGACTACATCGCGACACGGCTCGCCTTCGAGTTCGATCTCCGTGGACCGGCGTTGAGCATACATACGGCCTGCAGTACATCGCTCGTGGCGATCGCACAAGCCTTCAAGGCATTGCGTGACGGCGAATGCGACATGGCCCTGGCCGGTGGCATCGCGCTGACCGTACCCTTCAACAGCGGGATCGTATACAACGAGGGCGGCATGTACAGCCCTGATGGCAGCACGCGCACCTTCGATGCGAACGGAAAGGGTACGAGCTTCAGCGATGGTGTCGGCATCATCGTATTGAAACGTCTCGACGACGCGATCCGTGACAAGGACCACATCTACGCAACGATCAAGGGTGCCGCGCTGAACAACGACGGTAGCGACAAGGCGAGCTTTACCGCACCCAGCGTGCGCGGACAAGCGGAAGTGATCGCCATGGCGCAGGCCGATGCAGGCGTCACGCCCGATCGGATCACGTACGTGGAAGCGCACGGCACCGCCACACCGCTCGGTGACCCGATCGAGGTGGAGGCATTGACCCTTGCCTTCGGTGGGAAACAGAAAGACCAACACTGTTGCATCGGTTCGATCAAGTCGAACATCGGTCACCTCACGGCTGCTGCAGGTGCGGCAGGTGTGATCAAGACCGCGTTGGCCCTTCAACAAGAACAGATCCCATCCAACGTCGGCTTTGATACACCGAACCCCGCGATCGACTTTGCCAACTCACCGTTCCGCGTGGCAAGCGTAAACATCGCATGGCCACGGGTGCCCGGCACGCCACGCATCGCTGGTGTGAGCAGCTTCGGTGTGGGCGGCACCAACGCGCACGTGATCCTCGCCGAGCCGCCGGTGCTGGCCGCTTCCAGCGCATCGCGCAGCAAACAATTGCTGATGCTCAGCGCCAAGAGCAAGACCAGTCTCGATGCCATGACGGAAAACCTCCGTACCTGGCTTGAGGAGCACCCGGACGCATCGCTTGCCGATGCCGCCTATACGCTGCAGGTGGGCCGTCGCCACTTCAAGCACCGCCGGCTCATCGTGGGCGGTTCCCATCAGGAAGTGATCGATGCGATCGCGAACAAGGACGCGCAGCTCATCGGAACACGCGAACTGCATCAGGCCGCCCCCGGTGTGGTGTTCATGTTCCCCGGTCAGGGTTCGCAGTACGTGAACATGGGCCGCGACCTGTATACCAGCGAACCCGTCTTCGCACAGCATTTCGATCAGTGTTGCTCGCTGTTCAGCAAGGAACTCGGTATCGATCTCAAGGCCATCATCTTCCCGAAGGCCGGTGAAGAGGAGCAGGCTGCCGAGCAACTGAAGCAGACCATCTACACGCAGGCGTCGTTGTTCACCATGCACTACAGCCTCGCGAAGCTGTGGATGCACTGGGGCATCACCCCGGATGCGATGATGGGCCACAGCATCGGCGAGTTCGCTGCGGGTTGCCTAGCAGGTGTGTTCTCACTCGAGGATGCCATAGCGCTCGTTGCCAACCGCGGCCGAATGATGCAAGAACTGCCCGGTGGCAGCATGCTCAGCGTTCGCACCTCGGAGGAGGATGTCGCGAAGCGCTTGCCCGAAGGATGCAGCATCGCGGCGAACAACGGACCGCAACTGTGCGTGGCCAGTGGCCCGAAAGAGGCGATCGAACGACTGCAGGCCGTACTGGAAAAGGACGGCATCACCTGCAAGTTGCTGTTCACCAGTCACGCCTTCCACAGCCCGATGATGGACGCCATGGTGGCGCCGTACAAGAAGGTGGTGGATGGGGTGCGATTGAACGCACCGCGCATCCCGATCATCAGCACCGTTACGGCTGAATGGTTGACGGACGAGGAAGCTTCTTCTTCAAAATACTGGAGCGATCATCTGCGCGCCACTGTCCGTTTCGCGCAAGCCGTGAAGTTCGCATGGGGAGATGCTGATCGGGTGATGCTCGAGGTCGGACCGCGGATCACGGCAACGACACTGGCCCGCCAGCAGAGCAGCGACAACAAGAAGCAGGTCGCGGTGCCCTCATTGGGCGATAGCGCAGGAAGTGGGAACGAACTCACGCAAATACTGAAAGCCATTGGAGGCTTGTGGCAGAGCGGGGTGCTGATAGACTGGAAGCGGTTCTACGAGCAGGAGGACCGTCGCCGCATTTCCATGCCGACGTACGCCTTCGAGCGCATCCGTCACTGGGTGGATCCAGTGGCCATGGTCGCCAACGGCGGCCGCGCGGTCGCGAGCACGTCGATCGAAGCATCTGTGCCGAAAGTGGCCGATGCCAGCCTCTCTCCGAAGGAAGCGTTGATCGCACAGATCAAGTACCTGCTGGAGGAGAGCTCCGGCCTTGAACTCGCGGAAGCGAGCAACGAGGAGACCTTCCTGGAGATGGGCCTCGATTCGCTCTTCCTTACGCAGGTCGCGACATCGCTCAGCAAGAAGTTCGGTGTGAAGATCTCTTTCAGGCAATTGAACGAGGAACTCCCGAACCTGGACAAGCTGGCGGACCATATCCTGCCGCATTGGTCAGGAAGCGGAGCCGCGACGAATGCTGCACCTGGCTCGGCATTGCGCGATCCCGGCTCGGAGGCCGGAACGACAAATACGGTGAACGCCCTCGAGGACGCACCCGAATTGAAGAAGGTCTTTGGTGCGCAGGCACGCATCGTAAAGGAGAAGGTGGACGACATGACGCCCGAACAGCGCGCATGGTTCGATGCCTTTGTGGAACGCTACACCAAGAAGACCGCGAAAAGCAAGTCCTTTACGCAGGCGAACCGGGAGAAGATGGCCGACCCGCGCGTGGTCACGGGCTTCAAGCCGCAGACCAAGGAACTCACCTACCAGGTGGTGGTGGACAAGAGCCGCGGCTGCCACCTCACCGATATCGACGGCAACTACTACGTCGACATCCTGAGCGGTTTCGGCTCATCGATGTTCGGCTACATGCCCGACTTCATCCGCGAGGCCTGCCACAAGCAGCTCGATTCAAGCGTGGACATCGGACCAATGCACCCGCTTGCTGCGGACGTTTCGAACCTGCTTTGCGAACTCACCGGTGGTGAACGCGCTGCGGTGTGCAACACCGGATCCGAGGCCGTGCTCGGCGCCATGCGCATGGCCCGTACAGTGACCGGTCGCAGTTTGATCATCGCCTTCAGTGGTAGCTATCACGGCATCAATGATGAAGTGATCATCCGCGGGAGCAAGAGCAGGAAGAGCTATCCCGGCGCACCAGGGATCATGCCCGAAGCCGTGCAGAACATGCTGATCCTCGATTACGGCACACCCGAAAGTCTGCAGATCATCAAGGAACGGTGCCACGAAGCAGCCGCCGTTCTGGTGGAACCCGTGCAGAGCCGAAGGATGGAATTCCGTCCGGTGGATTTCCTGCGCGAGGTGCGTGCGATCACCGAACAACACGGTACGGCCCTGATCTTCGATGAAGTGATCACCGGCTTCCGCATGCACCCGAACGGAGCTCAAGGATTGTTCGGCATCAAAGCGGATATCGGGACCTATGGCAAGGTGATCGGTGGAGGCATGCCGATCGGAGCGATGATCGGGACCCATGAATGGATGGACGCCCTGGATGGCGGCTACTGGCAGTTCGGCGATGACAGCGTACCACCAAGCGGCGTGACCTATTTCGCAGGCACTTTCGTTCGCCATCCGTTGACAATGGCCGCAGCGAAAGCCGCCTTGATGCACATGAAGGAGGTCGGTCCCGCCCTGCAGGAACGCCTCAACGACATGACGGGCGACATGGTGGAACGCGTCAACGGGCTCTTCGACAAGTACCAGCTCCCCTACCGCTGGGTCAGCTTTGGCAGCGCGTTCAAAACGAAGTACGACGAGAGTGTCAACTACACGGAGCTCTTCTTCATGCTGATGCGCTATCACGGTGTACACGTGCTGGACTTCCCGCACTTCCTCACCACGGCGCATACCGAAGAGGACGTGGAATACATCATTGAAGCGGTCGAAAGGACCTGCGTGGAACTCCGGGAAAGTGGCTTCATGCCTCAGCGCACCTATCCGATCGAGACCGTGAACAGTGTGTTGAACGGCGGCGCCAGAAAGTACAGTGAGCGGGTGATCAGCGCAATGGAACCACCTGTTCCGGGTGCGCGTATCGGACGCACTGCCAAAGGCGAACCGGCGTGGTTCGTACCGGACGAACTGCGCAAGGGTAAGTACCTTCAATTGGAATTGGAACAGTGAGCGAAGCCCCATGGAAAAATTCATCAAAGAACCTCGCTTCGTTCCGGTGGACCACGACCCCTTCCATGGGCCGGAGATCGAACGGGTCATCCCGACCACGGAAGGCCAACGGGAAGTGCTCGCGGCGTCGGAGATGGGCCCTGCGGCTTCTTGCGCGTACAACGAGAACGTCACACTGGAACTTTCCGGCGAACTCGACCTCGCTGCCATGCGGCAGGCGATCAAAGGACTTGTGGCCCGCCATGAATCGCTTCGTTCAACGATCGCCCCGAGCAACACGCGAATGGTCGTCTCCAAGAGCGGAGACGGAGCGTTGGAGTACATCGACCTGAGCGAACTACCGAAGGCGGAACGCCGACAGGAACTCAAAACACTTGGCCGTCAGGATGCCACCACACCGTTCGACCTGCGTACAGGGCCTTTGTTCCGCGCCAGGGTGATCCGGGTCGATACCGATACGCATCTGCTCCAACTTGCTGCTCACCATGCCGTATGCGATGGTTGGAGCCTCGGCATCATGATGGCGGAAGTGAGTTCCTTGTACAACGCCGAACGTTCGGGCTCCAGCCCTGTGCTGCCGGACGCCGTTCCGTACAGCGATTACGTGCTTGCCTTGTTCGACCAAGCGAATGATCCAGCACAATTCGCCGTCGAGAATTTCTGGTTGGACCAATTCAAGGGGGGAACACCTCGGCTTGACCTGCCCACGGACCGACCACGACCGAAAGTACGCTCCTTCCGTGGTGACCGGATCGACCTTGAGCTTCCACATGAGCTCGTGCAAGGGTTGAAGAAGGTCGCTACACGCTGTGGGGCGAGTTTCGTAACGACATTGCTGACCTCGTTCGAATTGTTGCTGCACAAACTCACTGATGATAGCGATATCGTTGTGGGTCTTCCCGCTGCCGGGCAGAGCGAAATGGGCATGAAACACTTGGTCGGCCATTGCGTGAATCTCCTCGCACTGCGCAGCTATGTGGATCAGGACCAACCGTTCATCGAACACCTGAAGGCACGTCGTACAGCTGTTCTTGACGCATTTGAAAATCAGCGCTACACCTTCGGAACACTGCTGAACAAACTGAACGTACGTCGCGAACCCGGTCGTATACCCTTGGTACCGGTCGTGTTCAACATCGACATGAACCTTGACGATGGTGTATCCTTCGATGGGTTGAAGCATGAGTTGAGCAGCGCCCCCAGAGCGTTCGAGAATTTCGAGCTGTTCCTGAACGCCACCGGTACCGATGACCGCCTCGTTCTGGAATGGAGCTACAGCACAGACCTGTTCGACGAGACCACGGTGCGCTCTTGGATGCGTGACCTGAGCGCACTTGCAGCCCGGATCATCACAGCTCCGACGGCCACCATCGGCGACCTTCTCGGGGAAGGGCCTGTGGCCGGTGAAAAGGAACTCCCATCAGCATCCTGGGCCGGTACCTATACACCCATTCCCGACCTGTCCGTCGGAGAATTGTTCGACCAGATCGCATCCATGCACCCTGACCGGACATCCGTCGAGTTCGTGGACAGGAGGATGACGTATGGGGAATTGAATGAGCGCGTGCTACCACTTGCTTCACTTCTGATCGCGAAAGGTGTCCGACCGGGAGACCCCGTCGGACTGTGCATGGACCGTGGTTTCGAAATGATCATCGCCATGCTGGCCATACTGCGTAGTGGTGGCTGTTTCGTTCCCTTCGACCCGGCATATCCTGTGGAACGCTTGAAGTTCATGTTCGAGGATACCGATGTGGGCATCGTCGTGACACAGCGTCATCTCAAAGGATCCCTGCCGGCCCATGACGCCATTGTGGTGATCCCTGACGAAATCCAAGCCTCACACACGGAGGCTTCCTTCCCGAAGATCACGCCGGATGCACCTGCCTATATCATGTACACCTCCGGTAGCACCGGGATCCCGAAGGGTGTGGTGGTGCCACATCGCGCGATCGTGCGTTTGGTGAGGGAACAGGAGTTCCTGCCTTTCGGCCCGGAACTCACGTTCCTTCAGTTGTCGAACATCTCCTTCGACGCGGCCACACTGGAGATCTGGGGTGCACTGCTCAATGGTGGCCGATTGGTCCTGCAACCACAGCAGAAACCCACGCTTTTAGAGATCGTTGACACCATCGAACGGTACAAGGTCACCACGGTATGGTTCACCGCAGGTCTCTTCAATTTATTGGTGGATGAACACCTCGAGCGTTTGCGGGTTCTTCGCCATATCCTGACCGGAGGGGATGTACTGAGCGTACCCCACGTGAAAAAGGCCTTCAAGGTTCTTGGCCCGGGTGTGCTCATCAATGGATACGGTCCCACGGAGAACACCACGTTCACATGTTGCTACCCGATCGATGACCCGAGCACCTGGAAAGGCAGTATCCCCATCGGAAAACCCATATGCAACACATTGGTACACGTGCTGGACGAACGGATGAGACCGGTAGCGATCGGGCACAAGGGGGAGTTGTATGCAGGTGGATCCGGAGTAGCGCTCGAATACTGGAGACGGGACGAACTGACCAAGGAACGTTTCATTCCCGACCCGTTCTCGGAGGTTCCCGGAGCCAAACTCTACCGCACGGGTGACATCGTACGTTGGACTGCGGATGGGAACATCGAGTTCATCGGTCGTGCTGACGGCCAGGTGAAGATCCGTGGATTCCGTGTGGAACTCGGCGAGGTCGAGAACGCATTGAACAGCTTCACCGGAGTGAACGATCGTGTTGTGGTGGTGAGGAACGACCTCCCCGGAGAAAAGCAATTGGTGTGCTACATCGTACCCACGGACCCCGCGGTCGTCAAGGCCGCTGAACAACAAGAGGAATTGTTGGACCGCCTGCGCGAGCACCTGCGGAAGAACCTGCCCGACCATATGGTCCCTACAGCATTCGTGATCATGGACGGATTCCCCTTGAACCCGAACGGCAAGGTGGACCGCAAAGCCTTACCGGCCCCGGAGCTTCGAAGTCGTAACCTACGCGCTGATTTCGTTGGACCAAGGGATGATCGCGAACGACGGTTGGCGGATCTCTGGAGCGAGGTATTGAAAGTGGACCGTGTAAGCGTTCGCGATAATTTCTTCGACCTCGGTGGGCATTCGCTGATGGGCATTCAGCTACTGGCGCGTGTTGAAGAGGAATTCGGGAGCTCCATGGCGTTGAAGGATCTGTACCTCTCACCCACGGTGGCAGAAATGGCCGTGCAGCTCGCCGCGGAAGGTCCGTCGAAGGACCTTACCAACCTCTCCGTCATACAACCCGAAGGTGACAGGTTCCCACTTTTCTGTGTGCATGGTGATGAAGGCAACTTCTACCTACCGAAATACCTGGGAAAGGACCAACCGTTCTTCGGGTTCTTCCACCAAGGAGAGGACGGACATCCACTGCCCTATCAGAATGTACAAAACATTGCGGCGCATTTCATCTCGGAACTCAAACAAGTGCGCCCCGAAGGGCCGTATCACTTGGCCGGATACTCCTTTGGAGGACTGGTAGCCTATGAGATGGCCCAACAGCTGCAAGCCGCCGGGGACACGATCCCGATGGTGATGCTATTGGATACGTATGCACCCGAACCCTATGCAGCTGTCATGAAGGCCGAACAGAAGCTGCACATCCCGCTGAAGAACCTGGTCTTGCGTGCTTTGGTGAAGACCATCCACTCCTTTGGAAAAGCACTGCCGACCCGGCTGAGGCATTTCTACGTGATCGACTCATACGATCAAGCCACGGCGCGATACGTACCGCAACGCTATGGCGGGCAGGTCACCGTCCTCAAGGCCACCGATTCCCCGGGCACTCCGGACATGGGCTGGAGCGCCTTCGTATCGAACCTGCACCTTCGCGAAAGCTCAGGGGACCATTACAACATGATCATGGAACCGCACGTGCGGAACCTCGCGGATCAGATGGCCCAGGCAATGGATCATGCGGAACGCACCTCCACGAACGTGGTGGTATGAGACCTGAAGG
>JAGQVV010000158.1 GCA_020437805.1 Flavobacteriales bacterium | reverse complement strand
GATCCTGATCGATGAGATCAACCGCGCGCCGGCCAAAACACAAAGCGCCTTGTTCGAAGCCATGGAAGAACGGCAGGTCACCGTGGATGGCCACACCTATCCGCTGGGGCGTCCATTCATGATCGTCGCTACACAGAACCCCATCGAACAGGAAGGTACCTACCGCCTGCCTGAAGCGCAGCTGGACCGCTTCTTTTTCAAGCTGAACGTGGACTACCCCACGCTGGATGAGGAGGTCACCATATTGGACCGCGCCGCGCAAGGGCGCCAGCTGCTGAGCACGGATAACGTGCAAGCGGTGATGAACGTGGAGGAACTGGAACGCTCCCGCCACCTCGTTGACCAAGTGATCTGCGACCCTAAGCTCGTGCGCTACGTCGCCACGATCGTGGACCGTACGCGGCACGATGGTTCCTTGATGCTGGGTGCCTCGCCCCGAGCATCCCTTGCCATCCTGCACGGTGCAAAGGCGCAGGCCGCCATCGAGGGCCGCGATTTCGTGACGCCGGAGGACATCCAAGCCATCGCACCCCACGTGTTGCGCCACCGCGTACAGCTTACGCCGGAACGCGAGATGGAAGGCCTGACGCCGGACCAGGTGATCGAACTCTTGGTACGCGGCATCGAAGTGCCCCGCTGATGGTCCGCCTCCGCAGCATATTCCTCACGCGCCGGGCCTTCCTGTCCGGTTGGTGCGTGGTGCTGCTGCTCGTGCTCAGTTGGTTCTGGGCGCCCCTCTTGGTGGTGGGCAAGCTCGCCTTGGGCGCATGGCTCTTGGCCTTGGGGGCCGAACTATTCCTGCTCTTCGGGAGGCGCACCGGCTTGCAGGGCACGCGACACACCTTGGAACGCTGGAGCAATGGTGACGAGAACCCTGTATCCATCGGGTTGAATAGCGACTACGGCACCGCCATGCACGTGCGCGTGTTGGACGAACTGCCGGTGCAGTTCCAGAAGCGCGACCTCGTGTTCCGGGCTGCGCTCCCAGCCCATGGCCGGCATGTCTTTGACTATAACGTACGCCCCGTGCAACGCGGCGTATACCGCTATGGTGCCATTCAAGCCTACGTATCAAGTACACTGGGGTTGATGGAACGGCGTTTCAGCCTCGATGCCGAAAAGGAAGTGGCCGTGTATCCCAGCTACCTCCAGCTCCGCAAATACGAGCTGCTCGCCATCAGCGACCGCCTCACTCTTGCGGGCATCAAGCGTGTGCGCCGCGTTGCACAACACGCCGAGTTCGAGCGCATCAAGGAATACGTGTCCGGCGACGACCGCCGGACCGTGAACTGGAAGGCCACCGCACGCCGCGGCCGCATGATGGTGAACCAGTACCAGGACGAACGTGCACAGCAGGTGTACGCCCTTATCGATGGTGGCCGTGTGATGAAGATGCCCTTCGAAGGCCTCAGCCTGCTGGACCACGCCATCAATGCCGCGCTGGTCATCAGCAGCATCGCCATGCGGAAGGAGGACAAGGCGGGCATCATCACCTTCAGCAATACCGTACACGACACCCTTGCCGCCAGTCGCCAGCGTGGGCACATGCATAGGATCCTGCAGCTGCTCCACCACCAAGGCACGGATCACCGCGAAACGGATATCGAAGCGCTGTACGGCGCCGTGCGCCGCAGTATCCACCAGCGCAGCCTACTTCTTTTGTTCACCAATTACGAAAGCGTGAACGCCCTGAAGCGCCAACTCCCCTACCTGCAACACCTCGCGCGCCAGCACTTGGTGGTGCCCATCTTCTTCCTCAACACCGAACTGGATGCCGACCTGCAGCGCGCACCAACCAACACCGAGGAACTCTACATCCACACCCTTACCCAACGCGCCATCCACGAAAAGCGCCTCATCGCTCGTGAGCTGGAACGCCACGGCCTACCCTCCGTTCTATGCAAGCCGCAGGACCTTACCGTTAGCGTGATCAACAGATACTTGCAGATCAAGGCGCGGGGGGTGTTGTGAACAGCCGACACACGAAACCCGATCCGGTATGCATCCATCTCCATGCAGTGATCGAATTCCATCGTTCCATGGAATCCAGGGCCTGCGCGCGTTGTGGCACGCTCTTCACCCGTGGATCGCAAGCCCATTCGGTCGGACTCCTTTCCGAGGGAGCAGCAGGTGAGCATACCCGCTTGCTGTGTTCGACCATGGCCGGAAGGTGACCATCAACCGTAAAGTACTGTGCGGAGATCGTGGAGTGAAGTCCGGGGCGAGGTTCCACGCATGCCCCTGGTTTCGGCGCCCGGACATGGATCCCATTGCCACTTGGACCGGAATGATGACGAGCTGTTCCTGTTAGATGTACAGACCACCATGACCGAACCAAGCTCTCCCAAGCCCGGCATATGGGCAGATCTGAAACGGCGCAACGTGCCGCACTTGGCCACGGTCTACGCCATGAGCGCATGGATCGCGATCCAGGTCGCGGTGGCCGTGGGCCCCTATCTGGGCTTTCCAGCGTGGGCCGTCACTGCCGTGATCGTTCTATGCCTGGTGGGTTTCCCGATCGCGCTGATCATTGCATGGGTTTACGAGTGGGGACCTGACGGTATGGTGAAGACCGAGGATGCTGATGGAGAAACACCCGACGCACCACGTGCAAAGCGCTCCCATGGGGGCTGGATCACCATCGTGGTGCTTGCCGTGCTGCTTGTTGGGCAGTACTTCTACTTCAAGCATTGGCGAGCCGAGGCCGCACCGGCGCTGACGCAGGAGAGTGCCGAGTTTACCCGTGCCGTGGCCGTTCTTCCCTTCGTGAACATGAGCAGCGATGCGGATCAGGAGTACTTCAGCGATGGGCTCACAGAGGACATCATCACGCAACTGGCCAAGATCAAAACCCTGCATGTCATCAGTCGTACCTCGTGCATGAAGTACAAGGGCGATACGCTCACGATCAAGGAGATCGGTGCGCAGCTGAACGTGGGTGTGATCCTGGAAGGCAGCGTGCAGAAAGCCGGTGATCAGTTGCGGATCACCGCTCAGTTGATCGAAGTTGCGACGGATGCGCACCTCTGGGCGGAAAGCTACGACCGTCCTGTTGCGGACCTCTTCGCCATACAAAGCGAGATCGCCACCACTATTGCCGGTATGTTGCAACGGACCTTGTCCCCTGAGGAAAGGAGCGGCCTTGCAGAGGTGCCTACGAAGAACGTGGAGGCCTACCAGGCCTACCTCAAGGGGCGGTATCTGGCCCACCAGCCACACTATGATGGCGATGTTACTCTGCGCGCGATCACCGACCTGGAGCATGCCATCCAACTGGACAGCACCTTTGCACTCGCCTACGCGGAACTGGCAAGGAACCATGCGCGACTGTATTACCTCCGCACCGACCAAAGCGAGCCGCGACGTGCTCTGGCAACCGCGGCCGCGGAAAAAGCACTCGCCTTGGGTCCTGACCAACCGGAGGTCCACCTCGCCATCGGCGATTACTACAACTGGGCGTTCCGCGACAAGGAACAGGCCATGGAACATTGGTCCATCGCCGAGGTAGGGTTGCCCAACAACGCCGAACTCCTCATGGCCCGCGCCATGGTCCACCTTGCCGAAGGCCGCATGGAAGAGAGCATTGAAGGCTTGGAGAAAGCCACCCAGCTCAGCCCGAAGGACGTAAGCACCTTCTCCGACCTCGCTTGGGCGTACATGTGGGCGCACCGCTTCCCCGAGTCCATCGCGGCGGCCGATCGCGCCATCGCACTCGCACCGGACCAGAATTGGCCCTACCTGTACCGGGCCATCAGCTTTTTCGCGTGGAAAGGTCCTCGTCCGGAAGGGCGCGCTGCGTTGGCTTCCGTTGACCATTCCTATGGCTGGTATTCTTGGGGGATGTACAACTTGGAAGTGGCCGAGGGCAATTGGGATGAGGCCTTCGAACTGGTCAATGCACTTCCGGATGGTTGGTCCATCCTCAAAATGGAGGTGGCACCGAAGGAACTGTTCGAAGCCTTCATGCATCAGTACTTGGGTGATGCGGCCTTGGCCTCCAAGAAATACAATGTGGCAGTGAGCACATTGGAGAAGGCGCTGGCCGAGCATCCGGAGGACGCCCGCTATCACAGTGCCTTGGGCATGGCGCTGGCCGGTGTCGGCGAGAGAGAACGTGCCGTCAGAATGGGGATGAAAGCCACGGAGCTCTTGTCCTACACGAAGGATGCCGGCTATGGCATCAACCCGATCTACGACCTTGCCGTGATCCACACGCTACTTGGGGACTTCGACAAGGCCTTCGCGCAATTGGAATTCAACCTCTCCCACCCCGGCTACTTCACGACGGTGTGGATGGAGAACGATATCCGCTATGCACCTCTGAGAAAGGATCCGCGGTACGCGGAGCTCATGAAGAAGTACGCGCTGCCGCTGGCTGCGTAGGCCGCATTCCGGAGTGTTGAACGCTTGGGGCCGGCTCCGGCCTGTATTTTCACGCATCCACCAACATGATCGATCATGCAAGCAGGACGCCGGTATACCTTTCTCCAGACCGCCACTTGGACAAGGAAATACATCCTCATCTTCATCGTCTTTGATTCCGTTCCCGTGGTCCTCTATCACGTGCTTGGTCTGGAATGGATGCGCATCCCGTGGCAGCCGCTCTCGCTCATCGGCATCGCCGTTGCATTCTACCTGGGCTTCAAGAACAACAGCGCGTACGAGCGCGTGTGGGAAGCGCGCAAGATCTGGGGTGGCATCGTGAACGCGTCACGATCGTTCACGGTGATGGTGCGCGATATGATCAACAACGACGTGGTGCTGAAGGCCTACGACGAGGTTACGCTCCAAACACTTCGGCGCACCATCGTACATCGCCATGTGGCCTGGCTTCGCGCCTTGACCATGGAGATGCGGAAGCTGAAGGATTGGGAGCACAACGAATCCAATGACGAATATGCGCGGAAGGTCTTGGGGACCGAGTTCCACGAGGAGCGCTTTGATGAGCTGAAACCGTTCCTTAGCGCAGAGGACCACGCCTACGTGCTATCCAAAGGGAACCGCTCTTCACACTTGTTGAGCATACAGTCCAAGCACCTGATGGAACTGCGCCGCACGGGACTGATCGAGCACTTCCGCCATTTGGAGCTACAACGGATGATCACCGAGCTCTATACACTGCAAGGACAGAGCGAGCGGATCAAGAACTTCCCTTTCCCTCGACAATACGCTACCATCAACTACTTCTTCGTGGTGCTCTTCCTGATCCTTCTGCCCTTCGGTATGCTTGATGTATTCACCGGAATGGGCCACTCCTTGTGGATCTGGCTCTCCATCCCCTTTTCCGTGGTATGCTCATGGGTGTTCTGGATGATGGAGATGATCGGTGAGTTCAGCGAGAACCCGTTCGAAGGTCTGTACAACGACGTGCCGATCACGGATATCGCCACGCGCGTGGAGATCGACATACGGCAGATGCTCGACGAAACGGACCTGCCGGAACCAGCACCGCCGTTCGGGGACCTCAAGGTGGTGATCTAGCTCTACGCCTTTTTCACGAACTCGCTTTTCAGCGCCATGGCCCCGAAGCCTTCGATGCGGCAGTCGATATTGTGATCGCCATCAACGAGTTTGATGTTGCGCACCTTGGTACCTGCCTTCAAGGCCTTGGGTGCGCCTTTCACTGCGAGGTCTTTCACCACCACTACATCATCGCCATCGTGTAGTACATTCCCATTGGCATCCCTCACCACCGTTGGTGCATTCTCGACGGCCAGTTCCTCGGGGTTCCACTCATGACCACACTCGGGGCACATCAGGCTTTGCCCCGTTGGGTAGGCGAATGCGGACTTGCATTGGGGGCATGGGGGCGTATCTGTCATCGGCATCGAAGGTACCCCACTTCCGTCCACCTTCAGTTCTCATCCTTACCTTGGTCATGGTCCGATATGAACGAACCCATTACGATCAGCACGCGTATCGCAAGGCCTGTTGCCCATGTTTGGGCATGCTGGACAGCGCCGGAACACATTGTTCACTGGAATGCCGCAAGCGATGACTGGCATTGTCCAAAGGCTGTGAACGATCTGCGGGAGGGCGGGGCGTTCTGCTACTGCATGGCCGCGCGCGACGGTAGCTTCAGCTTCGACTTCGCCGGCACGCACACCGCAGTGGTACCCACCCAGCGCATTGCTAGCACCTTGGACGATGGTCGAAAGATGGAAGTGACATTCACTGCCGAAGGCGACGGTACATTGGTGACCGAACACTTCGATCCCGAGGACGAGAACCCAAGGGATATGCAACGCAGCGGTTGGCAAGCGATACTCGACCGGTTCGCGCTGTATGCCGGGAATTGTTGACAAAACGCGTCACGGTTGGGCCTAGTGGCATATGCCGCACGACTTGTGATATTCGCACACACCAGAACCACCTGCAATGTTGATCGCTCTACTGATACTCATGCTTTTCGGTGATAATAGCCCCGAGGCCATGTTCGCCATTCCCGACCTCTAGGAAAGGATCACCACGACCATCCCCGATCCGCAAAAGCGGAGCAGCGTGCTCTCCATTGTTTCGAGGGCCAAAGCCGATATTGGAACGGCGAACAAACGACTCGGATCGCAGGCTGCGCTGCTGATGCGCCACCAAAGCGAGAAGATCACGACCAGCGAGGAGCTGCAGTCCGCATTTGAGCGATCGTTCCTGATCCGACAGGAATTGCAGTTCAGTATGGTGGATCGTGATTCGGAGATCCGTGCGGCATTGACGGACGAGGAGTTCGGATCGATCGTGGTGGATGGGCTCATGGCCAAGACCCCAGCTCCCGAAGTGGTGAATGCCGATGCCCGTGAAAAGGGGAAACAACTCGCCGAAGAGCTCGCTGAGATCCGCAGCGTGATCGAAAAGCATATCGCCGACCCGGACAAGCGTGCACAAGGCACGGCGGCGTTCGATGTATTCGAAGGTTTCATGAAGACCCTGGAGGAACAGGACGGACCGCGCACCGACATGAGCGAGATCTACACGAAACGTGATGTATCACACGTGGTATTGGAGGACAGCTATTCGGACATGGACAGCTTCCGGTCCGAGATGTTCGATCACTTCATCGACATGCGAGAGGTGCTCGTGGATGTGACCACCGAAGAGGAGTGGCGACCGATAGCGAACAAACTGAACGTGATGTTCAAGTGAGGTAATGCACGGTGCGGACGTAGCTACCATGCCAGGTTTCTGCGGGTACTGCTATCTTGGCCCAATAATTCCACCACAGCATGCACCCCGTTCTTCGC
>JAGQVV010000004.1:193-5447 GCA_020437805.1 Flavobacteriales bacterium | reverse complement strand
CCACAGTCCACCACCTGGTCCATTGTCTGCAACACGATCGGCGGTGCATCCTCAATGGTGATCGACACCGAAGCGGAAACGGTCCGGCCGCAGGCATCGGTATAACTCGCGGTGATGATCGCGGTCTCCGGCCCTTCCGGTTCACCATCCTCCAGTGGTTCGAACGGTAGCACTACGTTCAACAGGTCCATGCCGATGGTCCGTGTGGCGGGCCAGTTGTAGTCGGTCCCGTTCGTGGCGGTGCCAGTGTAGCTCATGTCAATGACCAGATCACCCTGCACGCCGGCCGGACGAATGATATTGACCGAGGTGTTCAGACATGCTTCCGTGACGGTGGACGGCCCGATGATGGCCATGTTCAATGCTGAAGGTGGTGCCAGATCGACATCGAACAAAGCTTCAGTGGTATTCCCACAATCGTCCGTGATCAGGGCCCGGAACACTGTTGGTGCCGTTGGGCTCACGGTGATCGTTGCTGTTCCCTGCCCTTGATCCCATAGGAAAGTGTAGGGTTGGTATCCACCGGTCACGATCGGTGATAGCTCCGTGGAGCCACCACAGGGTATCGTGGCATCGCCTCCCAAGGCGAATACGGAAGGTCCTTGTGCGATCGAAAAAGTGAAGCTCACCGTGGAAAAACCACCATTGCAGATGGACACATCGCCGAGTTGGATGATCAGGTTCTCGAAACCATCGGCATCCATCGGGAAGGTTACCGGGAACGAGACCGTAGCGACCCCTGGAGGAAAGATCACTTCTACGGGGAGATCCGTGAAATCCTCACCTGGCGTGGCGGTTCCGCTCAGGGTCACAAAAGCGGTGTCCGCGAATGCGGTCCCACCGGTCCGGTTGAAATTCAACAGCACTTCATAGCAACTCTCTTGGACCGTATTCCCTTGCACGGTAAGGCCTGGGGTCAGGGTGGCCGTGAAAGGGTTCGGAGCCGGGATCACCGTTACAGGGACCGTGGTCTCTATGAACGATCCGCAGGTATCGGTCACAGTGACCGGGTACGAGGTGTCCACGAGCGGTGCCACGTTGATCGTCGGTGTGGTCTCGCCTCCACCCCATTCATAGGTGTACACTCCATAGCCGCCGGAGGGCTCCACACCGATATCCACCGCATCCCCACATTCCACACTGAAAGGGCTTGCCTGGACGACCAGCGGCGGGGCATCGTCGATGAAGAAGGTGAACACGTTCCGGATGGTATCGCCCGTACAGTCCGATATGCTTTGGACCGTGATCACGATGGTCTCTTGTCCATCCGCGTCGATCGGCGCTCCGAAGTTGAACGGAATGCTGGTAACACCAGCCGGGAAGATCACTTCCGTGGGCATGGACGGAACAATATCCTCTCCATTGGTGAATGTGCCGCCGTAGCTCACGGAGAAGGTATCCGCCTCCAAGGCCGACCCGATCCGGATGAAGCTCAAGCCCATATCGAAGCAACTCTCATAGATGGTATTGCCCACGATGCCGGGACCCGGTGTCAGTGAGGGAATGAACGGTGCACTGCTGAAACTGCCTGCTTCGAGGAAGACCCCGGAATCGTAGATCTGGTCAATGGCATCGGCAATGGCCAACTTGATATGGTAGGTCTGCCCGCACTGGACGAAGCGCTTGGCCTCGATCACCACGGTGAAGCCATCGTACACGATAGTGGTACCACCGGTGTTGTCAACATAGTAGTCCGGGTTCACAGCGGGGCAGTCCGGATCGTCCGGGATGTTGTCAGCACCGTTGTTCACGTTGTCGATCGTGACCGGAGTGGTGGTCCCGGGGATCACGGCGATGTTCTCCGCACCCAAGGAATACGGCCCTGCGATGCCCGGTCCACTGAGAAAGAAGCCGAAGGCATCGTTGTACTGGCACACGAACTCGGGATACTCCTCGGAACCGAAGACATAACGGAACTTCACGGAGTCCCCGTTCGGCACGAAGTCGAATTCGAGCACCGTGACATTGTTGATCCCGATGCCAGCGATGGATTCGAGGTCCACATCATCCTCGTTGTTCGGGACCAATTGATCGCTCTGGAATCCGGTCTGCTCATCCGCAATGGCAGGAGCCAGACCCGTGCTCAGGATGATACCTGCCGGGATGCCAAGATTCGTTCCTTCAGCGGTGAACGACCCCGTACCGTCCCGCGGGATGCCCGCGTCAGGTACCCCATTGAACGACACGTTGCTCACGGTGATGCCCGTACCGAGCAGTACATCCTGGACGAGTTCGGTGGGGGTCAGGTCCGTGCTCACCACCAATTGCGCCTGAAGCCCAGTGGCCAGGAAGCCCAGCAGAGCCGTTTGAAGGAGTCGTTGCATGCTCACGTTCGTGTGTTCTTCAGTCCTGTGTTCCGTTCAGAAGCGTGACATGGCCGTAGCCTTCCACGGCGGGAAAGTAATGCCCTGCAACGCGATACTTGTACACGTATACGCCGGTCATGGCCCGACCCGCTCCGTTCACCGATCCATCCCAAGGCTGATAGGCCTTCTCGGTGCTGAACACCAGTTCGCCCCATCGGTCGTACACCGTCATCTCGAATTCACTGATATCATGGCCCACCGGCCCGAAGGTCTCGTTCACCCCATCCCCGTCCGGTGTGAACGCGTTAGGGAAGTAGATGTGCGCGGGTGGCTTCAACAAGGTCGAATCCACGGCGGTGCAGCCATTGTGCGTAGTGATCCGCAATTGCGCCCAATGCTCTTCCAGGTCCATGTAACTGTGCGCCACTTCATCGCCCCGGTATCGCGTACCGTCACCCATGTCCCACACGTAGGTCCGCCCCACCGGCACCGTGGCGGCCTGCAAGTACCAGTCGTCCTGTCCTTGGTTGGTCACGGTGATGTCGATGTACACGGCCTCGACATCGATGGTCACCTCATCGCTCAGCACCTCACCGCATTGGTCCACCACGTTCACCGTATAGGTCGTTTCATCCAACGGGATCACCGGCAGGCTCGGGTCGGTCCAGGCCATGCCCACCCAGTCGATGAAGTAGTAACCCGAGCCGCCCTCGACCGAGACGTTCAACACGGTGCTGTCCCCGAAGCATATCGTCCTGTCGGCATCCGTGTACACCTGCATCTGCGCGTAGTGCGGTATGAACGTCGCTATGCTGGTGTTCCCTTCCGTACCACATTCATCCCGCACCGTGATCGTATAGCTCGCATCGGCAGGTACGGCAACGCGATGGTCATACAGCGTGCTCAACACGGTTCCACCACGCGTCCACTCCAACGTATACGACCCGTTGCCACCGGTGATCCCGGTAACGCTCATGGTGGTGCTATCCCCTTGGCAGATCACCGTCACATCACCGGAAGTGGTGATCACGATGGGGTCCAGGGGGACCATCGAGACCAACACGCTGTCCTCCACGCTCGTGCCGCAACCCTCGCTCACCAGAACATGGTACCAGGTCGGCGGACCGGAAGGCACATTGATGGATGCCGTGCTGCCCAATACCACTCCGTCCGAGGTCCATTCGTACGTATAGCTCCCGTTACCACCGATCACATCGATCACGGCGATATCGTCATTGCCAAGGCAGGGGATCTCCAGCGAGGGACCAACCTCCACCTCCAGCGGCGGATAAACCGGCAATTCCACCGTGAAGCTCCCTGTCAAAGGGGTCACACTGCAGCTGTCCGTGACGGTGAACGAATAGGTCGTTGTCTCCGTTGGCGATACGGTGATGGTCGCGGTGGTCTCGCCGGTGCTCCAGAGGTAGCCGTAGAAACCCACCCCACCGGTTATCGCGGGATCCAGGACATGCGTTTCACCGCAATTCCCGTCGATGTCCTGGGCGGAAGTGGCCAAGGATGGCGGGCTGTCGATGTTGAAGGTGAAGACGGTGGTCACGCTGGTGTTGGCGCAGGCAACAAGCTGTTCGATCGTGATGATCATGGTCTCGGGACCATCGGCGTCCTGTGGCACATCAAGCACGAACGTGACGGTGCTGTCACCGGCCGGATAGACCAGTTGGGCCGGAAGCGCGGGTGAATAATCCACCCCGGGGGTGGCCGTTCCGCTCACCACGATGTCCACGTTCTCGGCGGCGGACAGATCGCCCAATCGCGTGAAGATCAGTTCGACAGGTACACAGCCCTCCATCATGGTGTTCCCGACGATCCCGGGTCCGGTGACGAGTTCAGGGATCACCTGCCCGGTGCTGGTGAAGCTGCCCGCCTCCAGGAACACGGCGGAATCATAGGAAGTATCGCCACCGAAATCGCCGCCGGAATCACCCACCGCCAACTTGATGTGGTAGGTCTCGCCGCATTGCACCAGCGCAAAGGCCTCCAACACCACCGTGAAACCATCGAACGCCACCCCGAGCCCATCCTCGTTGTCCACGTAGTAATCCGGGTTCATGGCCGGACAGACCGGGTCGTTCGGGTCGTTGTCCAAGCCGTTGTTCACGTTGTTGATCCCCACCGGTGTCGTGGTGTTCGGCACCAAGGCGATGTTGATGGCCCCTCCGGTGAACGGACCTGCGATCCCTGGCCCGCTCAGGAAGAAACCGAACACATCGTTGTAGGAACAGATCCATTCCGGGTATTCCTCACTGGCGAACACATAGCGGAACTTCAGTGAGTCGCCCGTGGGAACGAAATCGAATTCGAGCACGGCGCGGTCGTTGATATCACCTCCCGAGATCGTCACAAGGTCCGGGTCCGAGCCGGTGCCGTTGGTATCGCCGCTGTATTCGCTGGCAGGACCAACAGCGTTCTCCACCTCGCCCGAAGAGAGGATCAGGCCAGCGGCAAGACCGAGGTCGGCGTTGGTGCCATCGAAGGACCCGCTGCCCACCTGCGGCGTGGTCAAGCCCAGCTGGCCGTTGTAGCGCACGTTGCTCACCGTGACACCGCCACCCAACAGCACGTTCTGGACGAGCTCCTCCGGGGACATGCTCACATCCACCACCAGCTGTGCTCTGCCAATCAGGCCTGCTAGGATGCAAAGTAGAACGACGGGGTAGCGCTGGGCCATTCGGAAAGGTCGTGAAAATAGGGGATCCGCGTGGATGAAAGACCATGGGAAACGCCAAAGGTTGCCTTGGATCGGAAGGCCAGAAGGGCTCATCCTGCCCGGTTATCTTTGGCCTCCTTTAAATACGGCCCAACGTGAACGCGATCGACCCCTACATCAAGTCCAACGAGGAACGCTTCCTGAACGAACTGCTCGACCTGCTGCGCATACCCAGCGTCAGCGCCGACCCGAAGTACAAGGCCGATGTGGCCCGCTGTGC
>JAGQVV010000004.1:0-134 GCA_020437805.1 Flavobacteriales bacterium | reverse complement strand
CCGATCGTGTACGGCGAAAAGATCGTGGACCCCGCAAAGCCCACCGTGTTGGTCTACGGCCACTACGATGTGCAGCCCGCCGACCCGGTGGAGCTCTGGGACAGCGGCCCCTTCGAACCGGTGATCAAGGACGG